>JALSKC010000050.1 GCA_026989055.1 Paracoccaceae bacterium | reverse complement strand
CCGTCGCGCAGATGGACGTGGTAGATCACCGAAGGGGCGGTGGTGATCAGCTCGATCCCGTATTCTCGTTCCAGCCGGTCGCGGATGACCTCCAGGTGCAGAAGCCCCAGGAACCCGCAGCGGAATCCGAAGCCCAGCGCGGCCGAGGTTTCCATCTCGTAGGAGAAGGAGGCGTCGTTGAGGGCCAGCTTCTCGATCGCATCGCGCAGATCCTCGAACTCGGCCGAATCCACCGGGAACAGGCCGCAGAACACCACCGGCTGGGCCGGCTTGAAGCCCGGCAGCGGCTCGGCGCAGGGTTTCTTTTCGTGGGTGATGGTGTCGCCCACCCGGGTGTCGCGGACCTGCTTGATCGAGGCCGTCAGCACGCCGATCTCGCCGGGGCCAAGCTCGGGGATGTCGACCATTTCGGGTTTCAGAACCGCAAGCCGGTCGATGCCGTATGTGGCGCCGGTCTGCATCATCCTGATCCGGTCGCCCTTGCGGATCACCCCGTCCATGACGCGGATCATCACCACCACACCGAGATAGGGATCATACCACGAATCCACCAGCATGGCCCTGAGCGGGGCGTCGCGTTCGCCCCGGGGAGGGGGCAGGCGGGTGACGATGGCCTCCAGCACGTCCGGGATGCCCTGCCCGGTCTTGGCGGAAATCTCGATGGCATCGGAAGCGTCGAGGCCGATCACGTCCTCGATCTGCGCCTTCACGCGCTCAGGCTCGGCCGCGGGCAGGTCTATCTTGTTGAGAACGGGAACGATCTCGTGGTCGGCGTCGATGGCCTGATAGACGTTGGCCAGCGTCTGGGCCTCCACCCCCTGCGTGGCATCCACCACCAGGAGCGAGCCTTCGACGGCGCGCATGGAGCGGGAGACCTCGTAGGCGAAATCCACGTGGCCCGGCGTGTCGATCAGATTGAGGACATAGGTCTGCCCGTCGCGCGCCGGGTATTCGATGCGCACCGCGTTGGCCTTGATGGTGATGCCGCGTTCGCGCTCGATGTCCATGGAATCGAGCAGCTGCTCCTTCATGTCGCGCTCGGCCACGGTGCCGGTGAGCTGGATCAGCCGGTCGGCGAGGGTGGATTTCCCGTGGTCGATATGGGCGACGATGGAGAAATTGCGGATATGGCTGAGCTCGGTCATGGAGAGGGGATATGGAAGGGAATGGCGGGTGGGTCAAGCAGGCTGATGAACGCAGCCGGGCCGGGGCCGGCGGAGCGGCACGCGAATGCGCCCGCGCCTGCCGGGAACTGTCTCCGGGAGGGATTTTCAGGTATTCCGGGAAACAGAGTTCGAGAATGAATGCGAATACGCGCTTGCCAGACCGAATTGTCGGCGCTTACGATCACCGGCGGCACCCGGCCTTCCGCCGCATCGGGCCGGAACGCCACGCAGGAACGCGGACAACAAGAAGAAAGCGGCACCGGGGAAGGATGACCCAGGTCACATTTCTGCTGAATGGGGCCCCCGTCCGGCTGGAGGGGGTCATGCCGGAACGCACGCTGCTGGACTGGCTGCGCGAGGAACGCGGGCTGACCGGCACCAAGGAAGGCTGCAACGAAGGCGACTGCGGCGCCTGCACGGTCATGGTGACGGATGCGCGCGGCAGCCGGGCGCTCAACGCCTGCATCCTGCTGCTGCCGCAGCTGCACGGCAAGGCGGTGCGCACCGTCGAGGGCATCTCCGGCCCCGGCGGCGAACTGCACCCGGTGCAGGCGGCGATGGTGGAACATCACGCCAGCCAGTGCGGCTTCTGCACGCCCGGTTTCGTGGTCTCGCTGGCGGCGGCGCACAAGGCCGGGCGGCGCGACTTCGACAATGTTCTTGCCGGAAACCTGTGCCGTTGCACCGGCTATGCGCCGATCGTGCGCGCCGCCGAGGCCGCGGCCGACGCCCCGGTTCCCGGCTGGCTGGAAGAGGATCTCTCGAAGCTGCCCCTCCCCGGGCCGGCAGCCCCCGGGGGCGATATCTTCCTGCCCCGCAGTGCCGACGAACTGGCCCGCTGGTATGCCGACAACCCGGAGGCAACGCTCGTCGGCGGGGCCACCGATGTCGGGCTCTGGGTGACCAAGCAGCTTCGCAGCCTCGGCAAGGTGGCCTTTCTGAACGGCATCGCCGAGATGCAGGAGATCGCGATCGGCAGGGAGGAAATCCGCATCGGCGCCGGCGTCAGCGTCGAGGCGTTCGGCGCCGCCATGGCCGGCATCCACCCGAGCCTCGCCGAACTGATCCGCCGCTTCGGTTCGGTTCAGGTGCGCAACGCCGGCACCATCGGCGGCAATATCGCCAACGGTTCGCCCATCGGCGACAGCCCGCCGGCGCTGATCGCGCTGGGGGCGCGCCTGCACCTGCGCCGGGGCGATGTGCGCCGCGACATTCCGCTGGAAGATTTCTTCATCGCCTATGGCAGGCAGGACCGGGCGCCGGGCGAATTCGTCGAGGCGGTGAGCATTCCCCGCCAGCCCGACCGGCTGCGCTGCTACAAGCTGTCCAAACGCTTCGATCAGGACATCTCCGCCGTCTGCGGCTGTTTCAACATCACGGTGGAAGGGGGCGCGGTGACGGCAGCGCGGATCGCCTTCGGCGGCATGGCCGCAACACCCAAGCGGGCCGCGGCGGTCGAGGCCGCCCTGATCGGCCGGCCCTGGGAGAGGCCGACCATCGAGACGGCAATGGAGGTCTTTGCCGAGGATTTCACCCCGATCTCCGACATGCGGGCCTCGGCCGGATACCGGCTGGAAGCCGCGCGCAACATGCTGCTGCGCTGTTTCCTCGCCGGGCGGGGCGTCGCGCTCGATGTGCTCGAGGTGCAGCCATGAGCATCGCCAGGCCGCTTCCCCATGATGCCGCGCCACTGCATGTCACCGGGCAGGCGCGCTATGTGGACGACATCCCGACCCCCGCAAACTGCCTGCATCTGGCCTTCGGGCTGTCGCGGATCGCCCATGGCGACATCCGCTCGATCGACCTGTCGGATGTGCGCGCCGCCCCAGGCGTGGTCGCGGTGCTGACCGCCGACGACCTGCCGCATGAGGCCGATGTATCGCCTTCGGCCCATGACGAGCCGCTGCTGGCCACGGGGCGGGTGCATTATGTCGGCCAGCCGGTCTTTCTGGTGATCGCCGAGAGCCATCTGGCCGCGCGCAAGGCGGCACGGCTGGCGCGGATCGACATGGCCGGGCGCGAGCCGATCCTGACCATCGACCAGGCGCTCGCCGCCGACAGCCGCTTCGAAGGCGGGCCGGTGATCTGGCAGAAGGGCGATGCCGGAAAGGCCATCGCCGCGGCACCGCACCGCCTCGAGGGCACGGTGGAAATCGGCGGGCAGGAGCATTTCTACCTCGAAGGCCAGGCGGCGCTGGCCCTGCCGCAGGAAGGCGGCGACATGCTGATGCAGGTCTCTTCCCAGCATCCGACCGAGATCCAGCACAAGGTGGCCCATGCGCTGGAGGTGCCGATGAACGCGGTGCGGGTCGAGGTGCGGCGCATGGGCGGCGGTTTCGGCGGCAAGGAAAGCCAGGGCAACGCGCTGGCCGTGGCCTGCGCGGTGGCGGCGCGGCTGACCGGGCGCCCCTGCAAGATGCGCTACGACCGCGACGACGACATGCTGATCACCGGCAAGCGGCACGATTTCCGGATCGAATACCGGGTCGGCTTCGACGGAGCGGGGCGGATCCTCGGGATCGACTTCCGCCATCTCGTGCGCTGCGGCTGGTCGATGGACCTGTCGCTGCCGGTCGCCGACCGGGCGATGCTGCATGCGGACAACGCCTATCACCTTGAGCATGTGCGCATCGAGAGCCACCGGCTGCGCACCAACACCCAGTCGGCCACTGCCTTTCGCGGCTTCGGCGGACCGCAGGGGATGCTGGGCATCGAGGCGGTGATCGACCGGATCGCCCATGCCCTGGGGCGCGACCCGCTGGAGGTGCGCCGCGCCAACTTCTACGCCGACGCGCCGGCGGCGGGCGAGGGAGGCTCCGGCGGGAACGGCCCGGGACGGGAAAGGCGTGCGGCCCAGACGACCCCCTACGGCATGGCGGTGGAGGACGGCATCCTGAACGCGCTCGTGGCCCGGCTCGCCGAACGGGCGGATTATGCCGGGCGCCGGCGCGCGATCGCCGCCTTCAACGCCGAAAACGAGGTGCTGAAGAAGGGCATCGCACTGACGCCGGTGAAATTCGGCATCAGCTTCACCCTGACCCATCTGAACCAGGCCGGCGCGCTGGTGCATGTCTATCAGGACGGCTCGATCCACCTCAACCACGGCGGCACCGAGATGGGCCAGGGGCTGTTCCAGAAGGTGGCGCAGGTTGCGGCGGCTGCCTTCGGCGTGGATGTGTCGCAGGTCAAGATCACCGCCACCGACACTGCCAAGGTGCCAAATACCTCGGCCACCGCGGCTTCGAGCGGCTCGGATCTGAACGGCATGGCGGTGAAGGCGGCCTGCGACAGGATCCGCGAGCGCATCGCGGCCCTGCTGCGGTGCCACTACCAGACGGAGCAGGTCGAGTTCCGGGATGGCACCGTGCGCGTCGGCAAGGAGGAGCTCGGTTTTGCCGAGGCCGTGAAACTGGCCTACGAAAACCGCGTCAGCCTGTCGGCCACGGGCTTCTACCGCACGCCGAAGATCGAGTGGGACCGGCGGCGCGGCCGGGGGCGGCCGTTCTACTATTTCGCCTATGGCGCCGCCGTCACCGAATGCGTGGTCGATACCTTGACCGGGGAAAACCGCATCCTGCGCACCGACATCCTGCATGACGTGGGGGCCTCGCTGAACCCGGCGCTGGACATCGGCCAGATCGAGGGCGGCTACGTGCAGGGCGCGGGCTGGCTGACCACCGAGGAACTGGTCTGGGACGAGGCCGGGCGGCTCTTGACCCATGCGCCCTCCACCTACAAGATCCCGGTCTGCTCGGACCGACCCCGGGTGTTCAACGTCGCACTGTGGGAGGGCGAAAACCGTGAGGAGACGATCTATCGCTCCAAGGCGGTGGGCGAGCCGCCGCTGATGCTGGGCATTTCCGCCTTCATGGCGCTTTCGGATGCGGTGGCCGCCTGCGGCCCCAACCATCCCGGCCTGCGCGCCCCGGCCACGGCCGAGGCGGTGCTGGCCGCGGTGGCGAGGGCGCGCGGATGAGCTTCGAGCTGGAAACGCTGCGCGAACTGGTGCGCGCTCACGGCCGGGTCGCTCGGGTGGTGATCGCCGAGGTCCGCGGCTCGGCCCCGCGCGAGCCCGGCGCGTCCATGATCGTGTGGAACGGCGGCCAGCACGGCACCATCGGCGGCGGTGCGCTGGAGCTGGAGGCGACCCGGCGGGCCCGCGCCACGCTGGAGAACGGCGTCGGCGGGCTGGAGCGCGTCGCCCTCGGCCCGCGCCTCGGCCAGTGCTGCGGCGGCGCCGTCACGCTGCTGACCGAAGTGTTCGACGCCGACCGGCTGGCGCGGATCGCGCCGCCCGCCTTTGTGCGGCGCGTGGCGGAGTCGGGCAGCGCTGCACAGCCGCTGCGGATAAGGCGCGCCCTCGCCCGGCAGCGCAATTCCGGCGCGCCGCTGGCCCCGCTTCTGGCCGAGGGCTGGATGCTGGAAGCGGTCTCGACCCCGACCCGGCAGATCTGGATCTACGGCGCCGGCCATGTGGGGCGGGCGGTGGTCGGCGTCCTGGCACCGTTGCCGGAGCTGTCGATCACCTGGATCGACAGCGCCGAGAACCGCTTTCCGGCCGATGTTCCGGCGCGCGTGCGCAAGGTCGTGGCGCGCAATCCGGCCGACATGGTGGCCCATGCGCCCGAGGCGGCCGAGCACCTGATCTTCACCTACAGCCATGCGATCGACCTGGAGATCTGCCACCGCCTGCTGGGGCGCGGCTTTCGCAGCGCCGGGCTGATCGGCTCGCGTTCGAAATGGGCGCGCTTTCGCAAGCGGCTGGCCGAACTGGGCCACTCCCGCGCGCAGATCGCCCGTATCGCCTGCCCGATCGGCCGCCCGGAACTGGGCAAGCACCCGCAGGCGATCGCGCTCGGAGTGGCCAGCGACCTGCTGGCAGCACCGGCCCGGCAGAGGCGTGAACGGACGGAGGCGAGCGGGCGATGAGCGAGATGCTTCTGGCGGTGGAGGGGCTGACAAAGGCCTATCCCGGCGTGGTTGCCAACGATCATGTCGGCTTCGGCGTGGCCCCGGGCGAGGTGCATGCTCTGCTCGGGGAAAACGGTGCCGGCAAATCGACGCTGGTCAAGATGATCTACGGGCTGGTTCGCCCGGACAGCGGAACCATGACATGGCGGAGCGAACCCTACAAACCCGCGACCCCGCATGATGCCCGCAAGAGCGGGGTGGCGATGGTGTTCCAGCATTTCAGCCTGTTCGAGGCGCTGAACGTGGCCGAAAACGTGGCCCTGGGCATGGAAGACCCGCCGCCGATGGGGCAGCTGGCGGAGCGCATCCGCGATGTGAGCGGGAAATACGGCCTGCCGCTGGAACCGCATCGCCTGGTGGGCGATCTCAGTGCCGGCGAGCGCCAGCGGGTGGAGATCATCCGCTGTCTGCTGCAGGACCCGAAGCTGCTGATCATGGACGAGCCGACATCCGTCCTTACCCCGCAGGAGGTGGAAATCCTGTTTCAGACCCTGCGCAGGCTCAGCGCCGAGGGCACCGCCATTCTCTATATTTCCCACAAGCTGGAAGAAATCCGCGCGCTTTGCGACGCGGCCACGATCCTGCGCCAGGGAAAGGTTGTTGCCAGCTGCGACCCGCGCGAAAGATCGGCCCGCGAACTGGCGGAGCTGATGGTCGGGCAGACCCTGCACCGCCCGTCGCGCGCGGCTGCCGAGCCGGGCGAGGTGGTGCTCGACATCGACGGGCTGAGCGTGGAATCGTCCAGCCCCTTCGGAACCGCGCTGAAGAACGTCAGCCTCAAGGTGCACGCCGGCGAGGTGGTGGGCATCGGGGGCGTGGCCGGCAACGGGCAGGACGAATTGCTGGCCGCCCTTTCGGGCGAACTGTCCTCGCACCCGACCGCCATCCGCCTGCACGGGCGCGACATCGGCGATCAGGGGCCGAACCGGCGCCGGGAGCTGGGGCTTCTGGCCGCGCCGGAAGAGCGGCTGGGCCACGCCGCCGCGCCGGACATGAGCCTGACCGAGAACGCCGCGCTCACCGGCATGATCCGCGAGCGCCTGGCCGGACGGGGGTTCATCAACTGGGGCAAGGCGCGCCGCTTCGCCGAGGCGATCATCGCCGATTTCGACGTGCGCACGCCGGGGCCGGAAAACGCCGCGCGCTCGCTTTCCGGCGGCAACCTGCAGAAATTCGTGATCGGGCGCGAGATTCTGCAGCGCCCCGAGGTGCTGGTGGTGAACCAGCCCACCTGGGGCGTGGATGCTTCGGCGGCCGCCGCCATCCGCCAGGCGCTGCTCGATCTGGCCGCCAGGGGCGCCGCGATCGTCTGCATCAGCCAGGACCTGGACGAGCTGATGGAGATTTCCGACCGTTTCGCCGCCCTGAACGAGGGCCGGCTGAGCGTGCCGCGCCCCACGCACGAGCTGAGCATCGAGGAAATCGGGCTGATGATGGGCGGCGCCCACGGCATGGAGGTGGCTCATGTTGAGGCTTGAAAAACGCCCCTCGCCCTCGCGCTTGTGGACCGGCGCGACACCGCTGCTGGCGGTGCTGCTGACGATGCTGGCCGGGGGCGCGATGTTCGCGCTTCTGGGCAGCGACCCGGTGGTGGCGATCCGCACCATCTTCTGGGATCCGCTGTTCGGCGAATTCGCCTTCTACTACCGCGGGCAGCTGCTGGTGAAGGCCGCCCCGCTGATCCTGATCGCCATCGGGCTTTCGCTGGGCTTTCGCGCCGGGATCTGGAACATCGGCGCCGAGGGGCAGTATATCGTCGGCGCGATCGTCGGCGCGGCAGTCGGGCTGGCCGCCTACCCCACCGAAAGCCGGCTGATCTTTCCGGCGATGATCCTGGCCGGCGCCTTCGCCGGCTGGCTCTGGGCGATGATTCCGGCGATCCTGAAAACCCGCTTCAACACCAACGAGATACTGGTCTCGCTGATGCTGGTCTATGTGGCCGAGGCGATGCTGGCCTCGGTCTCCTCGGGGCTGTTGCGCAACCCCGACGGCATGGGCTTTCCCGGCAGCCGGAACTTCAAGGACTACCCGGCCGCGCACAACGCTTTCCTGATCGAAGGCGCCGGCGTGCATTGGGGCGTGGTGGCGGCGATGATCGCGGTGATCTTCGCCTATGTGCTGCTCGGGCGGCATGTTCTGGGCTTTCATATCCGCCTGACCGGCGAAGCCCCCAGGGCCGCGCGCTTTGCCGGCGTCAACCCGTCGCTGCTGGTGGTGGTCTGCCTCGGAATTTCCGGCGCGCTGGCGGGGCTTGCCGGGCTGTTCGAGGTTTCCGGCCCGGCCGGGCAGATCAGCATCGACTTCAACTCGGGCTACGGGTTCACGGCGATCATCGTCGCCTTTCTCGGCCGGCTGCACCCTGTCGGCATTCTTCTGGCGGGGCTCCTGATGGCGCTGACCTATGTGGGCGGCGATGCGGCCGCCAGCGCGCTGGGGCTGCCTTCGGCGGCGATCCAGCTGTTGCAGGGGATGCTGCTGTTCTTCCTGCTGGCGGTGGACGTGCTGGCCAATTTCCGCATTCGTTTCGGCAGGACGGAGGCTGCGTGATGGATCTTTCGGCGATCGACCCGCTGGTGCTGGCCGCCTCGATCATGGTGGCCTCGACCCCGATCCTGCTGGCCGCCCTGGGCGAGATGGTGGTGGAAAGGGCCGGGGTGCTGAACCTCGGCGTCGAGGGCATGATGATCACCGGCGCGGTCTGCGGCTTCATCATCGCGGTTCAGGGAGAAAGCCCTGCCCTCGGCTTTCTGGCCGCCGCGGCCGGCGGGGCGGGGCTGGCGCTTCTTTTCGGCTTCCTGACCCAGTATCTGCTGGCGAACCAGGTTGCCTCGGGGCTGGCGCTGACCATGTTCGGCCTCGGGCTTTCGGCGCTTCTGGGGCAGGACTATATCGGCATCAAGGCACCGGCGATGGGCGAAGTCCATGTCCCGCTGCTGGCCGAGATCCCGGTTCTCGGGCCGGTGCTGTTCCGCCATGATCCGATGGTCTATCTTTCGGTGGCGCTGGTGGCCGGTGTCTGGGCCTTCCTGCGATACAGCCGCGCCGGGCTGATCCTGCGCGCGGTGGGGGAAAACCACGATGCGGCGCACGCGCTCGGCTACAAGGTGGTTCGTATCCGCATGGCCGCGATCGCCTTCGGCGGGGCGCTGGCCGGGCTCGGGGGCGCCTATATCAGCCTGGTCCGGGTGCCGCAGTGGACCGAAGGGATGACGGCGGGTGCCGGCTGGATCGCGCTGGCGATCGTGGTCTTTGCCAGCTGGCGCCCCTGGCGGGTTCTTCTGGGCGCCTACCTGTTCGGCGGGGTCACCGTGCTGCAGCTCAACCTGCAGGCCGCCGGAGTCGATATCCCGGTGGTCTACTTGTCGATGCTGCCCTATCTGGTAACAATATTCGTTCTGGTCGTGATGTCGGCCAGCAGCGGCCGGGCGGCGCTGGGCGCGCCCGCGGCGCTGGGTCGGGTTTTCCATGCCTCCGGCTGAGAGGCTCGCTGCCATCCCGGGCGTTCGCCCGGAACAACAAGGGAGAAGGAAATGAAACGCAGAACTGTTCTGAAGGGGGCGGGCGCGCTGGCGCTGGGTGCCGGGCTTGCGGCGCCGGCTTGGGCGCAGAAGAAGGTCAAGGCCGGGTTCATCTACGTGGGGCCGGTGGGCGATGGCGGCTGGACCTACGAGCACGACCAGGGGCGGCTGGCGGTGGAAGCCCATTTCGGCGATCAGGTCGAAACCGTCTTTCAGGAAAGCGTGCCCGAAGGGGCCGATGCCGAGCGCGCCATGACCCAGATGGCGCTGGGCGGGGCGGACATCATCTTTGCCACCTCCTTCGGCTACATGGACCCGGTGATCAACGTCGCCGCCAAGTTCCCGAAGGTCAAATTCGAGCACGCCACCGGCTTCAAGCGGGCCGAGAACGTCTCCACCTACTCCGCCCGCTTCTATGAGGGCCGTGCGGTGCAGGGGCTGCTGGCCGGCCGGATGACCAGGACCAACAAGATCGGCTACATCGCCTCCTTCCCGATCCCCGAAGTGATCCGGGGCATCAACTCGGCCTATATCCATGCCAGGAAGGTGAACCCGGATGTCGAGTTCTCGGTGGTCTGGGTCTACACCTGGTTCGATCCGGCGAAAGAGGCCGACGCGGCAAATGCGCTGATCGAACAGGGCGCCGATGTGGTGCTGCAGCACACCGATTCCACCGCCCCGCAGGCGGCCGCCGAAAAGGCCGGCAACGTCTATACCTTCGGGCAAGCCTCGGACATGGCCGAATATGCGCCGATGCCGCGCATTTCCTCGATCATCGACAACTGGGCTCCCTATTACATCCGCCGCGTGCAGGCGGTGATGGACGGCACCTGGAAAAGCGAGGACACCTGGGACGGGATCGGCGCCGGCATGGTCGAGATCGGCGAGATCACCGAGGTGGTGCCGGCCGATGTCAGGGCCGAGGCCGAAGCCCTGCGCGATGCCATCGCGGCGGGCGAGTATCACCCCTTCACCGGCCCGCTGAAGAAGCAGGACGGTTCGGCCTGGCTGGCCGAGGGCGAAGTGGCCGATGACGGCACGCTGGCCGGGATGAACTTCTATGTCGAAGGGATGAAGGGCGACATCCCGAGCTGATCTTCGCAGGACAATCGGAAAAGGCCCGAAAACCCAGGTTTCCGGGCCTTTTTCTTTTGCCCGGAACATGACAGGATCGCGCCCGGTCGGATCTGGCGGCACGGGTGGCGGGATGATGGATTTTCTGGTGATCGGCGGCGGCATCGCCGGTGTTTCGGCCGGAGCCCGGCTGTCGCGTCTGGGGCGCGTGGCGGTGCTGGAAGCCGAAGACTGGCTGGGCCATCATGCCTCGGGCCGCTCGGCGGCGATGTTCGAGGAAACCTACGGATCGGCCTCGACCATCGCGCTCAACCGGGCGAGCAGGCACTACCACGAAACCGCCGCCGGTGGCGTGCTCTCCCCGCGCGGGCTGATGCTGATCGGCACCGCCGACAGCCGCGATGCCTTTGCCGCCGATCTGGAACTGATGGCGATGGAGGAAATTTCCGTCGAGGAGGCCTGCGCGCGCGTGCCGGTGCTGAACCCGGACGCGATTGCCGGCGCGGGCTATCACGCCGAAGCCTGGGACATCGACACCGCCCGGCTGATCCAGCACTTCGCGCGCGAAGTGCGCGCCAATGGCGGGCAGGTGCTGACCGGCCGGAAGATCAGCCGGATTTCCCGGGCAGGTGGCGGCTGGACGGCCGAAACCGCGCGGGGCGCGTTTTCCGCCCGCATCCTCGTCAATGCCGCCGGCGCCTGGGTGGACGAGATCGCCGCGCTCGCCGGCGTGGAACCGCTGGGATTCCGGCCTCTCCGCCGCTCGATGGCGCGCATTCCGGCCCCCGGCGGGCTGGACGTCTCGGGCTGGCCGATGATCTATGGCGCCGGCGAAAGCTGGTATGCCAAGCCGGATGCGGGCAGCCTGCTGGTATCCCCCGCCGAGGAAACCCCGGTCGAGGCGCACGACGCCTGGCCCGAAGATCTGACGCTGGCCGAGGGGCTGGCCCGCTTCGAAGCCGTGACGAGCGAACCGGTCACCCGGCTGCAGGCAAGCTGGGCGGGCCTGCGCACCTTCTCGCCGGACCGCTCGCTGGTGATCGGCCCGGACCCGCACGAGCCGGCCTTCGTCTGGTTTGCCGGTCAGGGCGGCTACGGCTTTCAGACCGCACCGGCGGCCAGCAGGCTTCTGGCCGACATTCTTGCCGGCCGCCCGTCGGAACTGGATGCAGCCACCCGCGCCGCCCTGTCGCCTGAGCGCTTCTTCTGACGCCGGGGGGATGATCCGGCCGGCTCAGGCCCGGTCCGGGATGTATTGCGCGCCCTTCAGCACCTTGTAGGGAACCGGGGCGCAGGCGTTCGGATCGAGGCGCAGCTGCGGGAACAGATCGAGCAGGTCGGCGCGCAGATCCTGCCGCAGCCTGCGGACGGCGCCGGCAGTTGCCAGAAAGCTCTCGACCGGCAGACCATCGGCGCAGAACAGCTGATGGCTGTCGAAGAGGAGCACGAAATAGCGCAGCTTCCGCCCGGGAGAGGCGGCAAGTATATCCCGGGCTATATCCTGGGCCGATTCGGCCAGATCGCCGGCCGCGACCAGGCAGCCGGCGCTCTCCTGCTGGCCGGCCAGCCGATAGCCGGGCACCAGAAGCCGCTGCTCCGGGGCCAGCATGATCCGGCGGGCCGGCAGCATCGGGCCCAGGGCGCGCGCGCGGAAACAGATCGGGGCGCGCCGCCGATCCGCAAGCATTTCTGCAACCGGCACCGACCGGCTCCAGATCCGGCGCACCGGCTGCAGCCCGTTGTCGCGGGTCACGACCAGATCGCCGGGGCGCAGCATCTCGATGCGGCGCAGCCCGCATGGCGTGCGCACGCTGGCGCCGGCGGCGATACCTCCCGGAAAGGGCTGGGCGATGCCCGGGCTCATCCCTTCGTTGCTGAGAAGGCTCATGTTCCACCTGTTCCATGACCATCGCCCCGGCGACAGGCTACTCCGATTCGGATAACGAAAGCTGCGCGCCGCCCTTGCCCTGCGCATCTTTTTGCCTAGGATTTTCGGGAACCCGCCCGCCGGACAGGAATGCCGCGCCTCATGCCCCCGCGTCGCCTGACCCTTCCCGACAGCGCCGGCCTGGCCCGCCGGCGGGCGGATGCGCGCCGCAGCGCCCCTTCGGCGGCGCGCAACCGCGCCCCGATCCTCGATGCGGTGGCCCGTTTCGCCCCGGCACGCGGGCGGGCGCTGGAACTGGCCAGCGGCACCGGCGAACACATGGTGGCGCTGGCCCGCCGCCTGCCCGGGCTGGAATGGCAGCCCAGCGATGTGGATCCGGAGCAGCGCGCCAGCATCCGCGCCTGGCTGGCCCATGCCGGCCTGAGCGATTCCGTCAACCCTCCGATTCACCTGGATGCGACCGCCCCGGGCTGGGGCGCGCGCCTGGCCCCGCGCGCGCTGATCCTGCTGATCAACCTGCTGCACCTGATCAGCGCCCCCGAGGCCGAAACCCTGATCGCCGAGGCAGCCCGGGCCCTGGCGCCGGGCGGGGTGTTCCTGATCTACGGCCCGTTTCTGCGCGGCACGGAGTTCGCATCGGAAGGCGACCGGCGCTTTCACGAAAGCCTGCGCGCGCAGGATCCGGAGATCGGCTACAAGCCCGTCGAATGGGTGCGCGATGCGCAATGCGCCGCCGGGTTGCACCCCCTGCCCCCGGTGGACATGCCCGCGAACAACCTGATCCTTCCCGCGCGCAAGCCCGGCTGACGCCCGCCTTCAGCCGTCGGCGCGGATGGTCTCGTTCTTCGGATCATGGGGGCTGTCGATGGTTACCTCGGCATCCCACAGGGCATCGAACATCTTTACCTGCAGCCTGGTGCCCGGCTCGGCCAGGTCGGGGCGCACATAGCCCATGCCGATGGACTTGCCGAAGACCACCGACCAGCCGCCCGAGGTCAGCCGGCCGACCTTTCCACCCTCGTGGTAAAGCGCCTCGCGCCCCCAGGGGTCGGCATCCTCGGGGCCGTCGATCAGCAGGGTGACGCATCTGCTGCGGATGCCGGTTTCGAGCATCGCCTGCTTGCCGCGGAACTCCCTGGAAAGATCCACGAACCGCTCCAGACCGGCCTCCAGCGGGGTGGCATCGCGGCCCAGCTCGGTGCCGAAGGCGCGGTAGCTCTTTTCCTGGCGCAGCCAGTTCTGCGCCCGCGCCCCCACCGGCCTGAGCCCGTGGCGTTCGCCCGCCTCCATCAGCCGGTCCCACAGGTAGTTCTGCATCTCGATCGGGTGGTGCAGCTCCCAGCCCAGCGCGCCGGTATAGGCCACGCGGACGGCGACCACCGGGCACATGCCCAGCTCGACCCGGCGCATCGACAGCCACGGGAACCGCTTGTTGGACAGCGCCGTTTCCGGCTCGGGGTCGCGGATCAGTTCACGCAGCACGTCGCGTGACTTCGGCCCGGCGATGGCGAAAACGCCGTAGCGCGTTGTCCAGTCCTCGACCTCGATGCGGCCGAACCCGGCCTCCTTGTCGGCGACGGCCTTGAGCAGGTGGTCGCGGTCATAGGCATGCCAGGCGCCGGCCGAGATCAGCACGAAGCGGTCCTCGGCCTCGCGCAGGATGGTGTATTCGCTGCGCACGGTGCCGGCAGAGGTCAGCGCGTAGGTGAGGTTGATCCGCCCGACGCGCGGCAGCCTGTTGGTGGTGAACCACTCCAGGAAGGCCGCCGCCCCCGGCCCCTTGACCACATGCTTGGCAAAGGCCGTGGCGTCGATCAGCCCGACGCCCTCGCGGATCGCGCGCGCCTCCTCCGCCGCATATTTCCACCAGCCGCCGCGGCGGAAGCTGCGTGCCTTTTCGTCGAAATCCGCAGGCGCGTCCTTCGGCCCGTAGTAGTTGGGCCGCTCCCAGCCGTTGACCTGCCCGAACTGCGCGCCCAGCGCCTTCTGCCGGTCATAGGCCGGGGCGGTGCGCAGCGGCCGGCAGGCGGGGCGCTCCTCGTCCGGGTGGTGGAGGATGTAGACGTGCTCGTAGCATTCCTCGTTCTTGCGGGCGGCATATTCGGTGGTCATCCAGTCGCCGCCGAAGCGCTTCGGGTCGAGGCTGGCCATGTCGATCTCGGCCTCGCCCTCGACCATCATCTGGGCAAGGTAGTAACCCGTGCCCCCGGCCGCGGTGATGCCGAAGCTGAACCCCTCGGCCAGCCACATGTTGCGCAGGCCCGGCGCCGGGCCGACCAGCGGGTTGCCGTCGGGGGTGTAGCAGATCGGGCCGTTGAAATCGTCCTTGAGCCCCACGGTTTCCGTGCTCGGGATGCGGTGGATCATGGACATGTATTCTTCCTCGATCCGCTCCAGATCCAGCGGAAAGAGATCGGCGCGGAAGCTCTCGGGAACGTCGTAGAGGAAGCGCGCCGGCGCGCCGCGCTCGTAGGGGCCGAGGATCCAGCCGCCGCGCTCCTCGCGCACATACCACCTGGCATCGGCATCGCGCAGCACCGGGTGCTCGGGGTTGCCGGCCTCGCGCCAGGCCACCAGAGCCGGGTCGGGTTCGGTCACGATATACTGGTGTTCGACCGGGATCGCCGGGATCTTCAGCCCCAGAAGCCGCGCCGTGCGCTGGGCGTGGTTGCCGGTGGCGGTGACCACATGCTCGGCGGTGATCACCACCTGCTCGTCGGTGGACACCAGGTTGCCGCCCTTCTCGGCCATCTTCGTGGCCGTGACCCGCCAGGCCGAGCCGGTCCATTCGTAGCCGTCCACCTGCCAGCGCCGCTCGATGACGGCGCCGTGCCGGCGCGCCCCCCGGGCCATGGCCTGGGTCACGTCGGCGGGGTTGATGTAGCCGTCGGTCGGGTGGAACAGCGCGCCCACCAGATCCTCGCTGCGCACCAGAGGCCAGCGCTCGCGGATCTGCGCCGGGCTCAACCACTCGTAGGGTATGCCCACGGTCTCGGCAGTCGAGGCGTAAAGCTGAAACTCGTCCATCCGCTCGCGGCTCCGGGCCATGCGCAGGTTGCCGACCACGCGGAAACCGGGGTTCAGCCCCGTCTCCTCCTCCAGCGTCTTGTAGAACTTCACGGAATAGTCGTGGATGTGGCTGGTGGCGTAGCTCATGTTGAACA
>JALSKC010000049.1 GCA_026989055.1 Paracoccaceae bacterium | reverse complement strand
ATGTCTTCCATTGTCGCCCTTGCAGCTTGGCGAACGTCCGACCCCGGTCGATTGTCGGCAAACGCGACCGCCATCGAAGTGTTCAGGTTGCGTTGCAAAATAATGATGTGATTTCAGCGCATTGCGAGAAATTCACCAAATTCCCGCAGTCATGAGGTTCAGAGAAAAACGGCCCGGAGAGACCGATTTCCGGTGTTTCGCGCGGGCGAAGGTGAATAGCCCACCAGCTTAACCCTTGAAAACAACGGAAAAATTCTGGCGCAGTGGGGGCAGAGAAACCTTCCTCACAGGTCAGTGGCGGAGAGACAGGGATTCGAACCCTGGAGACGGTTTCCCGCCTACACGCGTTCCAGGCGTGCGCCTTCGACCACTCGGCCACCTCTCCGTGCGCGGTGTCCTAGCGCGAATGCCCGGGGCTTGGCAAGAGGCCGGCGCGGCGGACAGCCGGAAAAGGCGCACCTCCGCCACGGCCCGGCCGGCGCCCCGCACGGTCTCCCCACGACCGCCCCCACAACCGGCAGCGAACGCTCCCGGCTGCCGCGCCCTGCGCTCAACCCTGCCCGCTCTCCGCCGGCGGCCGGGCGGCGGGCATGTCGCCTGCGCCGGAACCGGCCGCCGAAGCGGATCCGGCCGCCCCGCGTTCCGGCCCGCCCGCGTGCAGGCTTTCCGGGTTGCGCAGCCAGATGTCGCGCTGGGCGAAGGGGATCTCGATTCCCTCCTCGGCAAAGCGGCGGGCGATCTCGTGGTGCACGTCGCTGCGCACGCTCAGCGCGAAATTGACGTCACGCAGGATCAGCCGGATCTCGAAATCCAGGCTGTCGGCGCCAAAGCCGACGAAATGCACCCCCGGCGGCGGCTTGAGCAGCACCATCGGATGCGCCTCGGCAATCTCGCGCAGGATCGCCTCGACCCGCCGGGTATCCGTCCCGTAGGCCACCCCGACCCGGACGATGGTGCGCCCGATCAGGTTCTGCCGGGTATAGTTCACGACCGCCCCCGATACCAGATCGGCATTGGGGATGATCACGTCGTAGCGGTCGAAGGTCTCGATCCGGGTCGAGCGCACCGAGATGTCGCGCACCGTACCCATCTGACCGCCGACCTCGATCCAGTCCCCCTCGGTGATCGGCCGTTCGATCAGAAGGATGATCCCGGAAACGAAATTCGAAACCACGTTCTGCAGCCCGAAGCCGATGCCCACCGAAAGCGCGCCGGCCACGATCGCCAGCGACGAAAGGTCGATCCCCGCGGCGCTGATCGCCACAAGCGCGGCGAGGAAGATCCCCAGATATCCGATACCGGAATTGATCGCCGAGCGTGCGCCGGGGTCGATCTTCGTCTTCGGCAGGATCGAGTTCCGCAGCGTTGACTGCAGCAACCGGGTGAGCACATAGCCGATCGCGAACACCACCACGAAGGTCAGGAAGTCGGCCGGCGAAATGCGGGTGTCGCCGATCTGGAACCCTTCCAGGAAACGGGTCCAGATCTCGGTCAGGTCGCTTACCCGCGCCCCCCAGATCAGCGCAAACAGCGGCAGCGCCCCCAGGGAGGCGCCCATGCTCAGCACCACCGGCAGGAGCGCATCGCGCGCCCGTGCCTCGTCGGCGCCGCTCAGGACGGCATAGGCATCGCGGATGACCCCCGACAGGATGATCAGGAAGGCGATCAGCCCCAGCGTCAGGATGGCCGGAAAGATGACGGCAGGCCCGGCGGTCGTATAGCCGACGGCCGCGGCCAGAGGCGCCAGAACCCCCACCGCCATGAGAGCGCGCGCCAGCAGGTCGGCACCGCGCTCGCGCAGCCGCCATTCGGCCGCACCATCGCCGCCCGTCCCCGCTGCTGCCGGCACATCCGCCGCCGCGGAATCGACCGCGGGGCGGACCGCCCGGCGCAACAGCCGCCCGCCCTGCAGCAGCAGCAGCCCGGCCAGAAGCACCAGCGGAAATTCGAGCACGATCCGCGCCGCCTCGGAATAGCCCTGATAGCCGCCCAGCTCTCCGAGAAGCCGCTCCGCCCCCCAGAGGAAGCCCAGCGCCCCCGCCCCCCGGCGCATCCGCGCCGCCGCCTGCGGCCCGAGCTGCAGGAAACCCGGCGTCCCGGCCCCTTCCCCGCACAGCCGGAGCGCCAGCCAGCGGGCCGCGAACAGGGCAACGAAGGCCAGCACCAGCCCGTCTGCCACCATCTGGCCGCGGAAGCCGAGCAGGCCGCTTCCGGCCAGCGCCTGGCGCAACGCCAGAAGCCCGGCGACCGGCAGCGCGATCTGCCCCAGCGACAGCACGAATCCGCGCAGCGCCCCGGCGGCACCGTCGCCCCGCAACCGGGCGGCGAGCCGTTCCACCCAGCTCCGCCCGCGCAGCAGCAGAAGCCCCGCCGCCAGCAGGTAGCCCAGCGTCAGCGGCAGGTTTTCCCGCAACACGATCCGGCCCGTGCTCGAGGACAGGGCGAAGCCGAGTTCGGAAGCCAGCGCCCTGAACGTGTCGCCTGCCTCCTCCAGCGCCTGCGACCAGAGAACCGGATTCAGCGGCGAAGGCGTCAGCTCCAGGAAACGCGCCGCCTGACGATCACGGATCAGCCGGTCGATTTCCGCGATCAGCCCGTCGGCCTGGCTGTAGGCTTCCTCGGCGCGGCGCACCGGCGTCAGAAGCGCGGCCAGCTGCGTCTCCAGAAGTTGTCGGCGCGCGGCGATTTCTCCGGCCTCCCCGGATTCGCCCTCCGGCACCGGGCCGAGGGCCTCGATCTGCCGCCGCAAGGTGGCGATGCGGGCCTCGTTCACGGACTGCGCGGCCAGGAAGCGGGCCCGCCAGTCCGCGAGTTCGCTGCGCAGCTGGTCAAGCGCACTGTCCGAGGCCCGCCCGGCCCCGATCGCCTCCTCGGCCCGCCGGGCGACGCTTTCCCACAGCGTGTAGTCGGGCAGGATCGTCCCCTCCTGCTCCTGGGCCAGGGCCGGTGCGGGCAGCAGGAAAGCCGCCATGCCGACAGCAGGCAGGAGCATGATCCAGCCCAGCAGCAGGGCCAGCCCCGGGGGCACGAGCCGGCGGATCATCTCTCGAACACCTCCGGCAGCTTCCGCCCCGGCCCGTCCAGCCAGCCAGGCACCGGCAGGCCCTTTCCCTTCAGAAACGCCGGGTTGAACAGTTTCGACTGGTAGCGCGTGCCGTAATCGGCCAGCACCGTCACGATGGTGTGCCCCGGCCCCATCTCGCGCGCCATCTTCATCGCGCCGGCGACGTTGATCCCCGAAGACCCGCCCAGGCACAGCCCTTCGCGTTCGAGCAGGTCGAAGATCACCGGCAAGGCTTCCTCGTCAGGCACCTGGCAGGCGAAATCCGGGGTGAACCCTTCCAGGTTGGCGGTGATCCGCCCCTGCCCGATCCCTTCGGTGATCGACGACCCTTCCGAGGCCAGCTTGCCGCTGGTGTAATAGCTGTAGAGCGCCGCCCCCATCGGGTCGGCCAGCCCGATCTTCACGCCCTTGGGCTGCAGCGCCATCGCCACGCCCGCCAGCGTCCCGCCCGAGCCGACGGCGCAGATGAATGCGTCCACCCTGCCGCCGGTCTGGGCCCAGATCTCGGGCCCGGTGGTTTCCACATGCGCCTGGCGGTTGGCCACGTTGTCGAACTGGTTGGCCCAGAGCGCGCCGTCGGGCTCGCTCTCGGCCAGCCGTTCGGCAAGACGCTGCGAGTAGCGCACGAAGTTGTTCGGGTCGGAATAGGGCGCGGCGGGCACCTGCACCAGTTCGGCGCCGGCCAGGCGGATCATGTCCTTCTTTTCCTCGCTCTGGGTTTCGGGGATCACGATCACCGTGCGATAGCCCATCGAGGCCCCCACCAGCGCCAGCCCGATGCCGGTGTTGCCCGCCGTGCCCTCGACGATGGTGCCCCCCGGGCGCAGGGTGCCGCGGGCGATCGCGTCACGG
Organism: Paracoccaceae bacterium; assembly: GCA_026989055.1. Classification (GTDB taxonomy): domain Bacteria; phylum Pseudomonadota; class Alphaproteobacteria; order Rhodobacterales; family Rhodobacteraceae; genus JAJRUE01. The sequence goes on along the minus strand of JALSKC010000049.1, from coordinate 11,998 downwards.
ATGATGAACAGCGCCGCGCGGTCCTTGACCGACTGGCCGGGGTTCATGAATTCGCATTTGCCCAGGATCTCGCAGCCCGTGGCCTCGCTCGGCCCGGCGAGCCGGATCAGCGGCGTGTTGCCGATGCTTTCCGTCAGATCGCGCCTGATGTCCATTGCCGCCTCCGCGTGGGGTTTCGATCCTGTCTAGGGCGCGCCCGGGCGGAACTCAAGCGCGTCCCCCGGCCAGGTCGGCGCGGCGATGCTCCAGCCAGAACAGGGCCGTGGCCAGGGGCATCACCCCGGCTTCACCCGAAGCCAGAAGCGCCATCGCCTCGTCAAAGGGCACCACATGGCCGCGGATGTCCTCGGCCTCGCTCGCAAGCCCGCCGATGCGCGCTGCGGCATCCGGCAGGTCGCACAGGGCGACATAGCTGTGGAAGAAGGCGCTCACCGCCCCGCTGGAGGGATAGCCGCGCGCGATCTCGATCAGCTCCGCCTCTAGGATGCCGGTTTCTTCGGCCAGCTCGCGCCGCGCGGCCTCTTCGGGCGGCTCGGCCCCGTCGATGCGCCCGGCCACCGGCTCCAGCAGCCAGGGGTTCGGCGCGCCGCGCACGAAGGGGCCCATGCGGAACTGTTCCACCAGCAGCACCCGGTCGCGCCCCGGATCGTAGGGCAGAACGATCACCGCATCGCCATCGACGAAGGTCGCCCGCCTGACCGTTTCGGACAGCGTGCCGTCGAAACGGGGAAAGCGCAGGTCGTGTTCCTCGATGGTGAAATAGCCCTGATAGGGCATCCGCCGTACATGCACCCGGACCGCGCCGCGCCCCCGATCCATGCGCCGGGTCGCCGGCGCCGGCTCGGAAGCGGCGCGCAGCCGGGCGCCGGCCCGGATCAGCATCGGGTGCCAGAGCGCCGCGGCCTGCGGTGCCGGCCAGCGGCCGAAGGTGGCCATGTATTCGCCGGCGGCCCCGGCCATCACCGTCGCCCAGGGGGCCGCGCTCCAGGCCTTGTCGAAATCCTCGCCACCGGCGGGAGAGGCGGTTGCCAGCGGGGCTTCCGCCGCCAGTTCGGCACCGTCCGGGGCGAGAACCCGCACCGCGCCCCATTTCGCCGCGCCCGACAGGAAATGGTTGAGCCGCCGGCGCAGGTCCAGATCGTCCACCCCTACCAGCAGCCCCTCGACCAGGCCGGTTGCGCTCTCGCGCATGAAGGCCGCCCGCTCGCCCGGACGCCACTTCAGCCTGCGCCCCGCAATCCGTGCCGGCCGCGCCCGCTCGATCACGGGCGCGCCATCCGGGCCCAGAACCGCCGCCAGCAGGCCCCGATCGGCCAGCGGACCGAAGAGGAAAAGATCGCTCATGACGCTGTGCCTGCCCACGCGGGAAACGTCACGGCCAGCGCCTGGCGGCCCATTCGACCAGCCAGCCGCCGAACAGCCCGCCCACGATTGCCGAGCCGACGATCTCCGGCGTCGCGATCAGAACCCCGTATTCCATGCCGAACTTGGCCATCGCCTGCAGCGCCTCTATCGGCCCGGAAAAGCGGCGGTCGAGCGAATATTGCAGCATCTTGTAGCCGGAAAAGGCGAAGATCCCCCAGAACGCCGTTACCGCAACCGTGGTCAGCCCGTAGCCGAATCCCGCACGCAGGCTCAGCCCGGCCCTGCCGCCGGAAAGGCGCCAGCCGGCCAGCATGCCGAAGACGGCGAGGGTCTCGTTCAGCAGCCCGACCCGCGTGCCCTCGGGCAGCAGCGGCTTGACCAGATCACCGATGAACCAGGCGAGGGCCGCGAAATACAGCGCGGCAACTGCCCTGGGCATTGTCGGCATGGTTGACGCCCTCCCGTTTCGTTTCCCGCCCCTGCCGCCTTCCGCCCCCGGCCCGGGGATACCGGGCCTCGGGCCCGACCGGAAAGACGGCCACCTCGGCGCGGCGACCCCTGCCGGCAGTGTTCCACAACGGCGGGGGCTTGTCAGCCCGTTCCGCTCCCCCGGCGCGGCGGGGTGACCGGCTCACAACAGGTGATCCAGCGCCCGGATCAGGTGATCGATGTCCTCGCGGCTGGTGTAATGCACGAAGCTCAGGCGCAGCACCCCCTTCTTCCGGTCTATTCCCAGCGCCTCCAGCGGCCGCACGCCGTAGAAATCCCCGCCTCCCGCCATGATCCCGTGCGGGGCCAGGGCGGCGGCCACCTTCGCGCCCGGCTCCGCCAGCTCCAGCGCGATCGTCGGGGCGCGGCGGGCGGCCTCGTGCGGGCCGATCAGTCGCACCCCGGGGCGCTCCTTCAGGAAGTCGAGCAGCGGTTCCGTCAGTGCGATCTCGTGTTCGCGCATCAGCGCATGCACGGCGCCGGCGCGCTCGAGCGGGCCGGCGTGGCCCTCGAAGTGATGCGCATGGAGCATGTCCATGTAGTCGGCCAGCCCGGCGCAGGCCGCGACCTGGGCATGATCGGGGCCGGCCGGAGTGAAGCGCTGATACGCCACGTCGGCATTGAACCAGTGCCCCTGGGCGGGCAGCGCCCGGCCCAGTTCGCCGCGGATCACCATGATCCCCTGATGCGGGCCATAGGTCTTGTAGGTGGAAAACAGGTAGATGTCCGCCCCCAGCGCGCCCACATCGGGCAGCCCGTGCGGCGCAAAGGAGACTCCATCGACGCAGGTGAACAGGCCGGCCTCCCGGGCAACGGCGCAGATCGCCTTCACGTCATTGATTTCGGCCACGATGTTCGAGCAGTGCGGGAACACCAGCAGCCGCGCCCTTTCGTCGATCAGCGCCGGCAGGTCGGCCGGGTCGAGGTGACCGCTCTGCGGGTCGATCTGCCATTCCCGGACCTCGATCCCGGCATCGGCCAGCCGCCGCCAGGCGCCGGAATTGGCCTCGTGGTCCTGGTTGGTGACGATGATCGCATCGCCTTCGGACAGGAATTCCCGGAATGCCTGGGCCAGGACATAGATGTTCTGGGTGGTCGAGGGGCCGAAGCTCACTTCTTCCGGCGCCACCCCCAGCATCGCGGCCAGCCGGATGCGGGCGCTGTCCATCTCCTCGCCGGCGACGCGGCTGGCGTCATAGGCGCCGTAGGGCTGCACCTTGCGCTCGCGATAGAAGCGCATCAGCCGCTCGATCACCGGCGCGCAGGCATAGGAGCCGCCGGCGTTCTCGAAGAACGCCTGCCCCCTGAGCGAGCGCTCCGCAAAAGCCGGGAACTGCGCGCGGACGAATTCCAGATCCAGTGTCATGGCGCCAGTTGCGCCGCTTTTGCCGCCGCCGTCAAGCGTCCGACCGTTCCCGCGGCGCATAGGCGGCAGGATCGACCCGCCCGGGGCGGCCCGGAAGCGCCAGCGCACCGATCTGCGGCGCGCAGCTCGCGATCACCCTGCCGGCGCGGATCACCGCCAGGCGGACCGGGCGCAGCCGGATCGCCTCGATCGGATCGCGCGCCTGCAGCAGCACCATGTCGGCCGCGCAGCCCACTTCCAGCCCGTAGCCTTCCAGCCCCATGGCCCGTGCCGGGTTGACTGTCACCGCATCGAAGCACCAGCGCATGTCCTCGCGCGAGGACAGCTGGCCCACATGCAGCCCCATATGCGCCACGTCCAGCATGCAGGCCCTGCCCAGGGAATACCACGGGTCCATCACGCAATCCGAACCGAAGGCCACGTTGATTCCGCCATCACGCAGCTCGCGCACCCGGGTCAGACCGCGCCGTTTCGGGTAGCTGTCATGGCGGCCCTGCAACATGATGTTGATCAGCGGGTTGGGGATGGCGTGCAACCCGGCCTCGGCGATCAGCGGGATCAGCTTCGAAACGTAGTAGTTGTCCATCGAATGCATCGAGGTCAGGTGCGAGCCCGCCACCCTGCCCTGAAGCCCGAGGCGTTGCGTCTCGTGGGCCAGGGTTTCGATATGACGGCTCAGCGGATCGTCGGTCTCGTCGCAGTGCATGTCGACCATCAGGCCCCGCTCGGCCGCGATCTCGCACAGGATGCGCACGCTGTCGGCGCCGGCCTGCATGGTGCGCTCGAAATGCGGGATGCCGCCGACCACATCCACGCCCATGTCCAGCGCGCGGGTCAGGTTTTCGAGAGCCGCGGGATCCCGCAGCACCCCGTCCTGCGGAAAGGCCACCAGTTGCAGCTCCAGGTAGTCGGCCACCTGCCGCTTCACCTCAAGCAGCGCCTGCACCCCCTTCAGTTCGTCGTCGCAGACGTCCACGTGGCTGCGGATCGCGCCGATGCCCATGCTTACCGCCAGGTCGCAGTAACGCAGCGCGCGCTCGATGATCTCCTCCACCGTCTGCAGGGGCTTCAGCTCGCCCCAGAGCGCGATGCCCTCGAGCAGCGTCCCCGAGACGTTCATCCGCGGCCGGCCCAGCGACAGCGTCGCGTCCATGTGGAAATGCACGTCCACGAAGGGCGGGCTGACCAGAAGCCCCCCGGCGTCGATCACCTCGCCCGCCTGGGCGGTGATGCCGGCCTCGAGCGCGGCGATTTCCCCCCCCGCGCAGGCGATGTCCAGCCCGCGACGCCCATCCGGCAGGGTGGCGTTTTTCACGATCAGGTCGAACATCTTGCACCTCCGTTTCGTTCCGGCGCCGGGCGACAGGGCGCCGCGCGCGCCGCCAGCGTCACCGTCACCGCTGCCCCTTGAACCAGGGCTTCAGCAGCGCACGCGGATATTCGGCCCGGCGCGCCGCCACCACCAGAGCGATGATCGACAGCACATAGGGCGCCATCAGGAACAGCTGCCCCGGCACCAGCGCCCCCACCTGGGTCTGCAGCCGCACCTGCAGCGCGTCGAAGGCGCCGAACAGCAGCGCCCCGGCCAGCGCCTTGCCCGGTCGCCAGCTGGCGAAGATCACCAGCGCGATGCAGATCCAGCCGCGCCCGTTGACCATGCCGAAAAAGAACGCATCGAAAGCCGACATGGTCAGGAACGCGCCCCCCAGCGCCATCAGCGCGCTGCCGGCGACCACCGCGCCGATCCGCAGGCCCTGGACCGAAAGCCCCTGCGCGTCCGCGCTGTCTGGGTTGTCGCCCACCGCCTTGATCGCGACGCCCAGCGGCGTGCGCTCCAGCACGTACCAGACGATCCCCACCAGGATCAGCGCCAGCCAGGTCAGCGCGGTCTGCTGGAACAGCACCGGCCCCAGGACGGGCAGATCGGAAAGCACCGGGATGTCCAGCGCCCGGAACGGCTCGATCCTGGGCGGCGAAGAGACATTCGGCAGCGCCGTGCGATAGGCGAAATAGCTGGCCGAGGTGGCAAACAGCGTCACCCCCAGCCCGGAAACATGCTGCGACAGCCCCAGCGGCACCGTCAGCACCGCGTGGATCAGCCCGAAGCAGGCGCCGGTCAGCGCCGCCACGACCACCCCGCCCCACAGCCCGGCCCCCAGCCAGACCGCCATCCAGCCGGCCATCGCCCCGGCGACGAAAATCCCTTCGATGCCCAGGTTCAGCACCCCGGAACGTTCGCACATGAGCGCGCCCAGAACGCCGAAGATCAGCGGCGTCGCGATGCGCAGGCTCGCCGCCCAGAAGCTTTCCGACAGCAGGATCTGCACGATGTCAGCCATGCCCCTGCTCCTTTCCCGACGCCTGCCCCGGCCCCCGCCCCGGCGGTCGCTCCGGTCCGAGACGCAGCCGGTAGCGGGCGAAGAACCCGCCCACCAGCACGCTGAGCAGCGCCATCGAGACCACCAGATCGGCCAGGTAGGACGACACCCCCATCGCCCGGCTCATGCTGTCGGCGCCGACAAAGACGCCGGCGATGAACAGCGCCGAGACCACCACGCCCGCCGGCGACAGCCCCGCCAGCATCGCCACCACGATGCCGGTATAGCCGAAACCGGGGGAAAGATCGGCGGTCAGATAGCCTTTCAGCCCGGCCACCTCGCTGACCCCGGCCAGCCCGGCCAACCCGCCGGAGACCGCCGCCACGCTCAGCATGGTGCGGTTGACGCCGATCCCGGCGTGGCGCGCCGCATGGGCGTTTTCGCCCACCGCGCGCAGCCGGAACCCCCAGACCGAGCGCGCCAGCATGAACTGCGCCACCGCCGCCAGCACCAGCGCCAGGATCAGCCCCGCATGAACGCGCATGCGCGGGATCAGCTGCGGCAGCATCCCCTGGTCGAGGATCGGCGCCGATTGCGGCCAGCCCAGCCCCATCGGGTCCTTCAGCGGCCCCTCCAGCATCATCTGCACGAAGATGAGAACGATGAAGTTGAGCAGCAGCGTGGTCACCACCTCGTCGGCGCCAAAGCGGGTTTTCAGCACCGCCGGCACCATCATGCCCGCCGCGCCGGCCGCCGCGCCCAGCACCACGATCAGCGGCATCAGCACCCAGCCCGGCACGTCCAGCGCCCCGGCGCCCACCGCCACCGCCGCCATCGCGCCGAGATAGAGCTGCCCCTCGGCGCCGATGTTCCAGAGCTTTGCCCGAAACGCCAGCGCCGCCGCCAGCCCGGTGAAGATCAGCGGGGTTGTCCGCGTCAGCACCTCGGAAAAGGCGAAGAGCGATCCGAAAACGCCGCGCGCCATCTCGCCGTAGGCGGCAAATACCGGCGCGCCGGCCAGCATCAGCGGGATCGCCGCCAGCGCCAGCGCCACCAGCGCCGACAGCACCGGCACCCCCAGCGTCAACAGCCGCCCCGGGGCCTCGCGCGGTTCGATGCGCATCATGCCGCCGCCCCCGCCGCACGCCCGGCCATCATCAGCCCGATCGCTTCGCGCTCGCGGCTGGCGGCCTCGTGCAGCCGCCCGTCATGGATCACGAAGATCCGGTCGGCGAGCCGCAGCACCTCGTCCAGGTCCTCGCTGATCAGCAGCACCCCTGCCCCGCGGGCGCGCGCCTCAAGCAGCCGGCGCGCCACCTCGGCCGCCGCCCCCATGTCCAGCCCGCGCGTCGGCTGGTTGGCCAGGATCACGCCCGGGGCGCGGTCGAACACGCGGGCCAGGATCAGCTTCTGGATATTGCCCCCCGACAAGAGCCGCGCCGGCGCCTCGATTCCGGGGCCGCGCACGTCGTATTCGCGCGCAAGCGCCTCGGCGTGCGCCCGGATCCGGCGCTTCTGCAGCAGCCCGCGGCGCGCCACCTCGGGCGAATCGAGCCGCTCGATCACCATGTTCTCGGCCACGCTCATGGCGCCGACGATGCCGTCGCGGTGGCGGTCCTCGGGGATGCGCCCGACGCCGGCGCGGATCATCGCCCGCGGATCGGGCCGCGCGACCGGCGCGCCGTCGATCAGCACCTGCCCGGCCTCCGGCCGGCGCAGCCCCGACACCACCGCGGCCAGCGCGCCCTGGCCGTTGCCGGACACCCCGGCGATGCCGACGATCTCGCGCGCCCGCACCCGCAGATCCAGCCCCGACAGGCTGTCGCGCGCCGAGCGCCCGCGCAGGCTGACCCCGGCAAGTTCCAGCACCGGCGCGCCCGGCTCCAGCGTTTCGCGCGCTATGCCCGGCGTATCGGCCCCCACCATCAGGCGCGCGATCTGCCGTTCGTCGGCCTGAGCGGTGGCGATCTCACCGACCTTGCGGCCGTGGCGCAGAACCGCGATGCGCTGCGAAAAGGCCAGAACCTCGCGCAGCTTGTGGGAAATGAAGATCACCGACAGCCCGTCGCGGGTCATCGCGCCGATGTTTTCGAACAGCGCGTCCGCCTCCTGCGGGGTCAGCACCGCTGTGGGTTCGTCCAGCACCAGGATGCGCGCGTCGCGATAGAGCGCCTTCAGGATCTCGACCCGCTGGCGTTCGCCCACCGACAGCCTGCCCACCGGCACCTCCAGCGGCGCCACCAGCCCCGAGCGCCGCATGATCCCTTCGACCCTGCGCCGCGCCGCCGCCCGGTGCCGGCGCAGCGTCCGCAGCGGTTCCGAGCCCAGCAGGATGTTGTCGAGCGCGTCCAGGTTCTCGGCCAGGGTGAAATGCTGGTGCACCATGCCGATGCCCGCCGCCAGCGCCGCCTGCGGATGGCCGGGCGGCAAGGGGCGCAGCACCCCGTCCGGCCCCGCCACCTCGACCCTGCCGTCGTCGGGCATGTAATGCCCGAACAGCATGTTCATCAGCGTGGTCTTGCCGGCGCCGTTCTCGCCCAGAAGCGCCAGCACCTCGCCGCGCCTCAGATCGAGGCGCACGCCATCGACCGCCAGCACCGGGCCGAAGCGCTTGCTCAGCCCGTCGAGCCTCAGAACCGTGTCAGATGCCATGTTTTCAAGGCGGGCCGGCGGCAATGCCCCGGCCCTGTCCGTTACTTGTCGGAAACCGGCGGCGCGTCGTTCACGTTGACTCGGAACAGCCCGTCGAGAATCTCCCGTTCGCGCGCGCGCACCTTCGCCAGCACATCCGCCGGGACCAGGTTTTCATCGACCACGATCGAACCGCCGCCATAGGCCATGAAGGAATACTGCCCGTAATCGGCCGCTTCCCAGCGTCCGCTGGCGACATTGGCGATGGCCTTGTCGATGGTCGGCTCCATGTGCCAGAGCGCCGATGCCAGGATGGTGTCCGGGTAATCCCCCGAGGTGTCGATCACGTTGCCGATCGCCTTGACCCCGCGTTCGACGGCGGCATCGGACACGCCGAAGCGCTCGGCATACATGACGTCGGCGCCCGCATCCATCATCGCGAACGCGCTCTCCTTGGCTTTCGGCGGGTCATACCAGCTGTCGATGAAGTTCACCAGGAACTTGACGTCCGGGTTCACCTCGCGCGCCCCGTCCATGAAGGCGTTCATCAGCCGGTTCACCTCGGGGATGGCATAGCCGCCCACCATGCCGATCAGGTTGCTTTCGGTCATCGCCCCGGCGATCATCCCGGTCAGGTAGCTCGGTTCGTGGATCCAGTTGTCGAAGACCGAGAAATTCGGCGCCACCGGCCCGAAGGACGAGCCCATCAGGAAGGCGGTTTCCGGGTAGTCCTTGGCCACCTTGCGCGCGGCGCGCTCCAGCCCGAAGACCTCGCCCACGATCAGGTTGACGCCGCTTTCGGCATATTCGCGCATCACCCGTTCGTAATCGGTGTTGGCGACGTTTTCCGACCAGACATAGTCGATGTCGCCGCGCGCCTCGGCGGCCAGAAGCGCCTTGTGGATGCGGCTGATCCACTGCTGTTCCACCGGCAGCGTCCAGATCCCGGCGACCTTGAGCGCCCCGGCCAGCGCGCTGCCGGCGCTCAGCAGAAGCCCGGCCGAGGCCACTGCGCCAAGCAGTGCCCGACGCGAAAGAACGGTTCTGATGTTCATCGTCGATCCCCCTGTTTGATCTCCCTGCCCGATACGCCCCAAGTGATGCACGATCCGCCCTGCCGGTCAATGATCTTGAACCGTTTGATAAAATTTTTTCCGCCCCGGCACAACGCCTTCACGCCGCCGGCGGGGCGAAACGCGCCTCCATCTCGCGGCGCAGGCGCACCGTGGCGTCGGCGTCGTCGATCTCCACGTCTTCCCAGCGCAGCACCTGGTCGCGGGCCACCGCGCGCTTCAGCCGCACGCCGCCGGCCAGCCCGATCGGCAGCGCCCCCAGCGCCAGGCTGTCGGCCGCCGGCATCAGCCGCCCCCAGACGGTGTAGCCGCCCTCGCCATCCAGCATCTCGCCCGGGCGCAGGTCGCGCTTGGCGCAGGCCACCGCATCGGCGGCAAAGCCGCGCGCCTGGCCGGTCGGCTCGCCGCGCAGGGCGGCGCTCAGCACCGAGATGCCCAGTTCCATGCCGATCAGGTGGTAAGGCTTGAACATCGCCGAATAGCGCCCCGAGGCATCGGTGGGCAGGCCGTATTGCGCGAAACAGGCTGCGGAATAGGCGTTCGGCGCCTCGATCACCACATAGACGCCCCAGCGCAGATCTCCCGCCACCTCGCGCCCGTCGCGGTGCAGCGAGGAAACCACCTCGACCTGGCCCGCACGCTCCAGCACCCCGCCCGATGCGCGCGGGATCAGCAGGTTCTGCAAATCGTCGCGCGAACAGGGCGGAAAGGTCAGCCCGCCCGACGGGGCCTCCAGCCCGCAGGCATTGGCGATCGCCGCCATCTCGATTGCCGACTTGGTGCCGTCGAGGAAGGAGTTGAACATCTGGCTGTTCATCCCGGCCGCGGCCGCCTCTTCGGCACTCAGCCCGTAGTGCTCCCACACCCCGTCGGGCGTCACATGGTGGTATTCGGGCAGGTATTTGGTGCCCTTGCCGGCGGCGACCACCGAAAAGCCCGAAGCCCGCGCCCAGTCCACCATCTCGGCCACCAGCGCCGGCTGGTCGCCATAGGCCATCGACCAGACCAGCCCGGCGGCGCGGAAACGCTCGGCCAGAAGCGGGCCGGCCAGCACGTCGGCCTCGACATTCACCATCACCACATGCTTGCCCGCTTCCAGCGCCAGCAACCCGTGGCGCAGGCCGGCGGCCGGGTTGCCGGTGGCCTCGATCACCACCTCGACGGCGGGGTCCGCGCTCAGGCTGGCGGCGTCATCGGTAAAGCGCGTGGCACCAAGGCGGGCATCGTCCCAGCCCGCGGCCTTGCAGGCGGCGCGCGCCGCATCGGGGGAAAGGTCGCAGATCACCGGCACCTCCAGCCCCGGCGTGGCCGCCGCCTGGGCAAGAAACATGGTGCCGAACTTGCCGGCCCCGATCAGCCCGGCGCGCACCGGCCTGCCGGCATCGGCGCGCTGTTGCAGCAGGTGGTAAAGGTTCATCGCATTCCTCCCGCATGCCCGCAGGCCGGAGCATCCTCGCGTCCGCCCTCCTCCGGCCGACCGGCAGGAGCAGAGCGCGCGACGCGGCGGCCCGAGGTCGCGGCTTCCGGCAGCGGCGGCCCGGCACTGCTCAGGCGTTCACATCCACGACCACGCGCCCCTTGACCTGCCCCTTCAGAATGTCGCGGCCCAGCCCCGGCAGCTCCGCCAGCGTCGCCTCCTGCACCATCGCGTCCAGCCTGTCCATCGGCAGATCGCGGGCGATGCGCTCCCAGGCGCGCAGGCGGTTGTCATAGGGCTGCATCACGCTGTCGATGCCCAGCAGGTTCACCCCGCGCAGGATGAAGGGCGTGATCAGCGCGCCCTCGATCGCGGCGCCACCCGCCAGCCCCACCGCGGCAACCGAGGTGCCGTATTTCATCTGCTTCAGCACCCGCCCCAGCATCGCGCCCGCCACCGCGTCGACGCAGCCGGCCCAGGTCTCGCTTTCCAGCGGTTTTTTCGTGACCTCGTTCAGCTCTTCGCGCGCGACGATCCGCGTCGCCCCCAGCCCTTTCAGGTAGTCCGCCGTTTCCGGCCGCCCGGTCACCGCCGCCACCTCGTGGCCGAGGTTGGCCAGCACCGCCACCGCGACAGAGCCGACGCCGCCCGCCGCCCCCGTCACCAGAACCGGCCCGTGGTCCTTTTCCAGCCCGTGGTCCTCCAGCGCCATCACCGCCAGCATCGCGGTAAAGCCCGCCGTGCCCACCGCCATCGCCTGGCGCGTGCTCAGGCCCGCGGGCAGCGGCACCAGCCAGTCGGCCTTCACCCGCGCCTTCTGCGCGTAGCCGCCCCAATGGGTCTCGCCCACCCGCCAGCCGGTCAGCACCACCTTGTCGCCGGGCCTGTAGCGCGCATCGCTGCTGGCCTCGACGGTGCCGGCGAAGTCGATCCCCGGCACATGGGGATAGTGGCGCACCAGCCCGGCGCCGGGGCCGATGCACAGCCCGTCCTTGTAGTTGAGGGTGGAATATTCCACCGCCACCGTCACATCGCCCTCCGGCAGGCGCGCCGCGTCCAGTTCCTGAACGCGCGCGCAGGTCTTGCCCTCTTCGTCCTTCTCGACAACCAGTGCCTTGAACATCGTCTTTCTCCTATTGCTCCGGCATGAACGGCAGGTCGGTATCGTCCGGTCTGGCCCCGGCTGCCGTCAGCATTGCATGCACCTGCCCACGGTGGTGGGTCTGGTGGTTGAAAACCTGCATGACCAGCAAGGCCCGCGGCCTGGTGATCTCGCGCCCGATGGCCCCGGAATACCAGCTCAGGTCGCCCGTCAGATCATCGGCCACGACCCGCCCGG
>JALSKC010000048.1 GCA_026989055.1 Paracoccaceae bacterium | reverse complement strand
TGGCGATCTTGCCGCCGCGGATCATGGCAAAGCTGGTGGCCGAATCGAAATAGGCGGTGTGCGGCAGTTCGGTGATCGTCTGCTTGCCGGCATTGATGAGGTCGGGGTCCTCCTCGCCCTCATAGGGGAAGGGGCCCATGCCCAGCATGCCGTTTTCCGATTGCAGCGTGACGTGGATGTCCTCGGGGATGTAGTTGGACACCAGCGTCGGGATGCCGATGCCGAGGTTCACATACATCCCGTCTTCGAGTTCCTGCGCGGCGCGCGCCGCCATCTGGTTGCGGTCCCACGGCATGATCAGGTCTCCTCGCGCTGGCGCACGGTGCGCTGTTCGATCCGTTTCTCGTGCTGGCCCTGGATCAGGCGGTGCACATAGATGCCGGGCAGGTGGATGTGATCGGGGTCGAGGCTGCCCGCGGGCACGATCTCTTCCACTTCCATCACGCAGACGCGCCCGCAGGTGGCCGCCGGCACGTTGAAGTTGCGCGCGGTCTTGCGGAAGACGGCGTTGCCGGTCTCATCCGCCTTCCACGCCTTGACGATGGCCAGGTCGGCCACGATGCCGCGCTCCAGGATGTAGGTCTCGCCGTCGAACTCCTTGTGCTCCTTGCCCTCGGCGATCACCGTGCCGACGCCGGTTTTCGTGTAGAATCCGGGAATGCCCGCCCCGCCGGCGCGCATCCGTTCGGCCAGCGTGCCCTGCGGGTTGAATTCCAGCTCCAGCTCGCCGCCCAGATACTGGCGCATGAACTCGGCGTTCTCCCCCACATAGGACGAGATCATCTTCTTCACCTGCCGGCTCTGCAGCAGGAGGCCGATGCCGAAGTCGTCAACCCCGGCATTGTTGGAGGCGAAGGTCAGATCCCTGACGCCCGAATCGCGGATCGCCGCAATCAGCAGCTCCGGAATGCCGCAGAGCCCGAAGCCCCCGGCGGCGATGAACATGCCGTCGTGCAGCAGCCCGTCGAGCGCTTCGGCTGCCGAGGCGCAGATTTTTCCCATCGGTGTCTCTCCGCATCTGAACTGCGACAACTTGTCCGCAATTGCGCCGGCGCTGTCAAACGGAATGCCGCGTCGCGGCAGGCGGCTCAGGCTGCGGGCTTCTTGCGCCGCCTGCCGCCCTTCTTCGCGGCCTTCTCGGCCAGCAGCTGGAGCGCCATCTCCATGGTCACATCGGCGGGGTCCACCCCTTTGGGCAGGGTGGCGTTGATCCGGCCCCATTTCACGTAGGGGCCGTAGCGGCCGTCCATCACGTTGACGGGGCCGCCTTCCTGCGGGTGCTCGCCCAGCTCCCTGAGCGGCCTGGCCGCGCCGCGCCCGCCGCGCCCGGCAGCCTTCTGGGCCAGCAGTTCGACGGCGCGGTTCATGCCGATGGTGAACACCTCTTCCACCTCGGGCAGGTTGGCGTAAAGCCGGCCGTGCTTCACGTAGGGGCCGTAGCGGCCGATGCCTGCCTCGACGGGCGCGCCATCCTCGGGGTGCGGGCCGATGACCCGCGGCAGATCCAGCAGCATCAGCGCCTTTTCCAGCGTCATCGCGGCCGGATCCCACCCCCTGGGCAGGCTGGCGCGCGGCGGCTTGGGGTTTTCCTCGGTGGCCTCGCCGCGCTGCACGTAGGGGCCGAAACGGCCGGTGCGCAGGGTGATCTCGTCGCCGTCGTCGATGCCCAGAACCTTGCCGTCAAGCAGGTTGTCGTCGTCATCGCCGCCGGGAGCGGCCAGCGGGCGGGTGTAGCGGCACTCGGGGTAGTTCGAGCAGCCGATGAAGGCGCCGCCGGCGCGCGACGTCCTGAGCCCCAGCCTCCCGGTACCGCATTTGCGGCACAGCCGCGGGTCGGAGCCGTCCTCGGCAGGCGGGAACAGATGCGGCTCCAGAACTTCCTCGATCTTGTCGAGCACCTCGCGGATCCGCAGCTCGGCGGTTTCGGCCACGGCGGCGGAGAAGTCGCGCCAGAAGCTGCCCAGCACTTCCCTGTAGGCGCGCTTGCCGGCCGAGATGTCGTCCAGCTGATCCTCGAGTTCGGCGGTGAAGTCGTAGCCTACGTAGCGGCGGAAGTAGTTGGTGAGGAAGGCCGTCACCAGGCGCCCCTTGTCCTCGGGTATAAGGCGGCTCTTTTCCTTGCGCACATAGCCCCGGTCCTGGATCGTGGTGACGATGCTGGCATAGGTGGAGGGCCGGCCGATGCCCAGCTCCTCCATCCGCTTGACCAGGGTGGCCTCGGTGAAGCGCGGCGGCGGCTGGGTGAAATGCTGCTCGGGACGAACCGCGCGCTTTTCCGCCGGCTCGCCCTGCATGATCTGCGGCAGGCGCTTGTCGCTCCCGTCGTCGGCGGCATCGTCGCGGCCTTCCTCGTAGACCCGAAGGAAGCCGTCGAACAGCACCACCTGGCCGGTGGCGCGCAGCTCCACCTGGCCATCGGCGCTGCCGACCACCACGGTGGTGCGCTCCAGCCGGGCGGCGGCCATCTGGCTGGCGATGGTGCGCTTCCAGATCAGGTCGTAAAGCCGGCGTTGATCGGGATCGGCCACCTTCAGCCGGTCGGGCGAGAGCGCCATGTCGGTGGGGCGGATGCACTCGTGCGCCTCCTGCGCGTTCTTTGCCTTGTTCTTGTAGATGCGCGGGCTTTGCGGCACGTATTCCTCGCCGTAGCGCGCCTTGATGGCCTCGCGTGCGGCCATCATCGCTTCGGGCGCCATGTCGATCCCGTCGGTGCGCATGTAGGTGATGAGCCCCGCCTCATAGAGCCGCTGGGCGGCGCTCATCGTCTGGCGCGCGCCGAAGCCGAACTTGCGGCTGGCCTCCTGCTGGAGGGTGGAGGTCATGAACGGGGCAGAGGGGTTGCGGCTGGCGGGCCTGGCCTCGACGGAGCTGACCGCAAGATCGCGGCTGCCGACGGCCTGCACCGCAAGTTCGGCGGCGGCCTCGTTCTCGATGCCGAACTTCTCCAGCTTCCTGCCGCCGAGCGCCGTCAGGCGGGCCTCGTAGGTCTGCCCGCGCGGGGTGGCGAGTTCGGCGGTGACGGTCCAGTATTCGCGGGGGCGGAAGGCCTCGATCTCCATCTCGCGTTCGACGATCAGCCGCAGGCAGACCGATTGCACGCGGCCGGCCGATTTCGCGCCGGGCAGCTTGCGCCACAGCACCGGCGAGAGCGTGAAGCCCACCAGATAGTCGAGAGCCCGGCGGGCCAGATAGGCCTCGACCAGGGCCTGATCCACCTGGCGGGGGTTCTTCATCGCCTCGCTCACCGCCGATTTCGTGATCGCGTTGAACACCACGCGGCTGACCGGCGTGCCCTTTCCGATTGCCTTGCGTTTCTTCAGCGTCTCTTCCAGATGCCAGCTGATCGCCTCGCCCTCGCGGTCGGGGTCGGTGGCGAGGATCAGCTCGTTGTCCTGCCTGAGCGCGTCGGCGATGGCCTTCACGTGCTTGCGGCTGTCCGGGGAGATCTCCCATTTCATCTCGAAATCGTGCTCGGGATCCACCGAGCCGTCCTTCGCGGGAAGGTCGCGGACATGCCCGTAGGAGGCCAGGACCGTGTAGCCATCGCCGAGGTAGCGGTTGATCGTCTTGGCCTTGGCCGGGGATTCGACAACGACGACGGGCATGGCATTCCTTTCGACTCGGCAGATGCCTGATGGCGCGCGAAGATGCGGGGCATGCGGGGCGCTGTCAATGCGTGCCGTGAACTGTCCGGGTGGCGGGCATGCGGCCCGGCGGTTCGGAACGGCTACCCGGCCCGGCTCAGCAGCCCGCCGGGCTGGCGGGTGATCTTGCCGTCAAGTTCGAGGCCGAGCAGCGCCGGTGCCAGCTTCGCGGCGGTGGTGCGCAGGTCGCGAATCAGCTGATCCTCGCTGAGCGGGCTGGGGCCGAGGCGCGACAGGATCTCGCTGTGCAGCCGGCGGGTCTTCTGCGGATCCGGGCCGGAAGGGGGGGCGGAGCCCGCCGCGGCGCTCCCGGGGCCTGTCGTCGAGCGGCCGACGGGCGGGGGCGTCGCCCCGGTTCCGGGTTCCGCCGTGGCCGGGGTGCCCCCGTCCGACCGCCGGGACGAGGCGGGCCCCGTTTGTCGGGGAGGGGGCTGTTGCCGGGGGGGCGCCTGGCGCCGGTCGGCCGGCTCCCCCAGGGCGGCAAGAACGTCGGTTGCGTTTCGCACCAGCGTCGCGCCGTCGCGAATCAGCATGTTGCAGCCGCCGGCGCGTCCGTCGAACGGATGGCCAGGCACCGCCATCACCTCCCGCCCCAGGTCGAGCGCCATGCGGGCGGTGATCAGGCTGCCCGATCTGGCCGCGGCCTCGATCACGACGATGCCGCGGCACAGCCCCGCGATGATCCGGTTGCGCTGCGGGAAGTGGCGCGCGATCGGGCGCAGCCCCGGCGGCTGTTCCGAAAGCAGCAGTCCCCGGCGGCCGATGTCCTCGCCGAGGGCGGCGTTTTCCGCCGGGTAGAAGACGTCTATGCCGCCGGCCATCAGCGCGATCGTGCCGCCGTCGAGCGCGCCGAGGTGGGCTGCGGTGTCGATCCCGCGCGCCAGCCCCGAGACCACGACGAACCCGGCTTCGGCCAGTTCCGCCGCCAGCCGGCGGGCCATGCGAATGCCGAGGCTCGAGGCGTTGCGTGCTCCGACCAGGGCAAGAAGCGGTCGCTGCAGGAGCCCGGGAGTGCCGCGCGCCCACAGCAGCGGCGGCGCATCCGCCATTTCGGCCAGGGCGGCGGGGTAGAGCGGATCGGCGATCGAGATCGGGCGCGCCCCGGCCCGCCGACCGGCGCGCAGTTCTTCGCGGGCCTGTCTTTCGGAGCAGGGGCGATATGTGCGAAGACCGGCGGCGCGGGCGATGGCGGGCAGGACCTTCAGCGCGGCATCGGGGGAACCATGTTCGCGGAGCAGGCGGCGGAAGGTCGTTGGCCCGACGCGGTGCGAGCGCAAGAGACGGATCCAGGCCAGCCAGTCTTCCTCGTGGTGGGGTGGGGTGAGGGGGGTGGGGGAAGGGATTAGATCCTCGGCCATTCCTGATTCCGTCTCTTGCGGGAATCACATTGCGTCAGCTTTGGTTAACAGCAGGTGAACGGATTGCGGATTGCTTGCGGATTCCCTGCGGAACCGGTGGCGGAGCCGTCGCCCGCCGGCCCGCCGCCGGGTTCGGGGTCCGCGTTCGGATTGCCGCGTTCAGGTCGCCGCGCCGCCGACCGTCAGCCCGCCGATCAGCACCGTCGGCTGACCGACCCCGACCGGCACCGACTGGCCGGCCTTGCCGCAGTTCCCGATACCGGGATCCAGCGCCATGTCGTTTCCGATGGCGCGCAGCCGGCGCAGCGCGGTGGCGCCGTCGCCGATCAGGGTGGCGCCCTTGACCGGCTCTTCGACCCGGCCGTTTCTCACCCGGTAGGCCTCGGTGCAGGAGAACACGAACTTCCCGCTGGTGATGTCCACCTGCCCGCCGCTGAAGCCGACCGCATATATGCCGTCCTTCAGCTCGGCCAGGATCTCCTCGGGCCGGGCCTGCCCGCCCAGCATGAAGGTGTTGGTCATCCGCGGCATCGGGGCGTGCGCGTGGCTCTGACGACGGCCGTTGCCGGTGGGCGAAACCCCCATCAGCCGGGCATTCTGCCGGTCCTGCATGTAGCCGACAAGGATTCCGTCCTCGATCAGCACGTTGCGCCGGGTCGGCGTGCCCTCGTCGTCGAAGCGGAGCGAGCCGCGCCGGTCGGGGAGCGTGCCGTCATCGATCACCGTGACCCCGGGGGCCGCCACCCGCTGCCCCATCAGCCCGGAAAAGACCGAGGTCCGCTTGCGGTTGAAGTCGCCCTCCAGCCCGTGGCCGACGGCCTCGTGCAGGAGGATCCCCGGCCAGCCGGGGCCGAGCACGACATCCATCACGCCGGCCGGCGCCTCCACGGCGCGCAGGTTCACGAGCGCGATCCGCAATGCCTCGCGCCCGGCCGCTCGCCAGCAGGCCGGTTCGAGCAGCCCGTCGATGCCAGCCCGCCCGCCCAGGCCGTGAGAGCCGGTTTCGCGCCGGCCGTTTTCCTCGACGATGACCGAGACGAACAGCTGCGACATCGGGCGTCTGTCGTGCAGCCGCTGGCCCTCCGGCCGCAGGATCTCGACTTCCTGCAGCGCTGTGGCGATCGTGGCCGAGACCTGGACGACGCGCCCGTCCTCGGCGCGCAGGAAGGCGTCGATCTCGCGCAGCAGTTCCAGCTTTCGCGCGAATGCGGCCCGGGCGAGCGGGTCGGTGTCGGGATAGGGGCTGCGGTTGGTCCCGGCGGGGGGCGCGGCGCGCACGCTGCCGCCATCGTCCACGGCCAGGCGCGCCGTTTCCGCCGCCCGCCTCAGCGCGGGCTCGCTGATCTCGGTCGAATGGGCATAGCCGGTGCTTTCGCCGCGCACGGCGCGCAGCCCGAACCCCTGGGAAACGTCATGGCTGGCGGTCCGGATCCTCCCGTCGTCGAGCGTCAGAACCTCGCTGCGCCGCCGCTCCAGGAACAGTTCTCCGTCTTCCGCGCCGGCCGTGGCATCGCGCAGCAGGGCCAGCGCGTGCTCCTGCTCGATCAGGCTGTCGAAGGGGCGAAACGGTTCGGGGGGCATTGTCCGGCTCCGGGTGCGTTGCTTCCACGGTGCTGCTGTGCGCGGCGTTTCCGCATGTTTTCGCGCGGCGAAGGGCTGCGGCGGCTGTTTGCCGCAACGGATTTGCTTGTCTCGATGCTCTTAATATGATTTCAAGCCACCGGAACACAACGGGATCAGTCCGGTTTTCCGAAAGTTTCCCGAGTTTCCCGGAAACGGGGCCGAAAGCGGGACAGGCGGCGGAAGCCGCGAGCGAACAGGACGAACGAACAGACAGGACGAACGAACAGGAAGTGAAGATGCGTCTGACCGGCAGGATTTCGGCTCTCGCGGCCTTTTTTGCAACGACACTCCGGGGCGGGGCCCTGCAGGCGCAGGATGGCCTGCCGGAGCTCGAGGTGATCGGCAAGCCCGTGCAGGGGGGGATGGGTTTCCAGCAGGCGGTTACCGAGACCGCCACCAACCTCCAGTGGCTGGACGGGATGATCAATGTCATCATCTTCGGAATCACGGCGCTGGTCATGGTTCTGCTGCTGATCGTGATCTTCCGCTTCAACAGGCGCGCGAATCCCACGCCGGCGCGGTTCACCCACAACACGCCGCTGGAAATCGCCTGGACGCTGATCCCGATCGTGATCCTGGTGTTCATCGGGGCCTATTCGCTGCAGATCCTGTTCAAGGAACAGGAGATCCCCGAGGCGGATCTGGTTATCAAGGCGACGGGGAACCAGTGGTACTGGAGCTACGAATACCCGGATCAGGAATTCGGCTTCGACAGCTTCATGCTGGCCAGGGAGGAGCTGGCCGACTACGGCTATTCCGAGGATGAATACCTGCTGGCCACCGATACTGCCGTGGTCGTCCCGGTGAACAAGGTGGTGGTGATGCAGGTCACGGCGTCCGATGTCATCCACAGCTGGACGGTGCCGGCCTTCGGCGTCAAGCAGGACGGTGTGCCCGGGCGCCTGGCCGAGCTCTGGTTCAAGGCCGAGAAGGAGGGCGTCTATTTCGGGCAGTGCTCGGAGCTTTGCGGCAAGGATCACGCCTACATGCCGATCACCGTCAAGGTGGTCAGCCAGGAAGCCTTCGAGGAATGGCTGAAGGGCGCGATCGAGGAATATGCCGGCGTGCCGCAGCGGCTGCAACTGGCCTCCGGCAGGTGATGCGACAGCGGCAGGCGTGCCCTTGCGGGCGCCTGCGCGCGCGATCCGATCTCCGATCTTCTGACAGGGCGCGAACATGACGGACAGCAGCATCATCACCCGGGAGCAGGAAGCCGGCTTCGGCGATTACCTCGCCCTGCTCAAGCCGCGCGTGATGTCGCTCGTGGTGTTCACGGCCCTGGTCGGAATGCTGGTGGCGCCGGGCGGCATCAACCCGGTGGTCGGCTTTGCGGCGATTCTGTTCATCGCCGTCGGGGCCGGAGCGTCTGGGGCTCTGAACATGTGGTATGATGCCGACATAGACGCGCTGATGCGGCGGACCGCCGGCCGGCCCGTGCCGTCGGGGCGGGTCCGGGCCGAGGAGGCGCTGGCGATCGGGGTCGCGCTTTCGGTCATGGCGGTGGTGATGCTGGCGCTGGCGACCAACCTCGTGGCGGCGGGGCTTTTGGCCTTCACGATCTTCTTCTATGTCGTCATCTACACCATGTGGCTGAAGCGCTGGACCCCACAGAACATCGTGATCGGCGGGGCGGCGGGGGCCTTTCCGCCGATGATCGGCTGGGCGGCCGTCACCGGCGGGATCTCGCCGGAAAGCGTGCTGATGTTCCTGCTGATCTTCCTCTGGACGCCGCCGCATTTCTGGGCGCTGGCGCTGTTCGTGCGGGACGACTACTCGAGGGCCGGGGTGCCGATGCTGACCGTGACCCACGGGCACCGGGCAGCGCGGCGGCATATCCTGGCCTATGCGCTGGCGCTGGTGCCGGTCTCGCTCGGTCTGGGGTTGAGCGGAATCGGGGGGCCGCTCTACCTGAGCGTGGCGGTGGTTCTGAACCTGCTGTTCCTCCGGGGCGCGCTTGCGCTGCTGCGCCGCGACGAGGCCGGGGCGGCGGCCGACGGCTACCGGGCCGAGAAGGGCTTCTTCCGGCTGTCGCTCTATTACCTGTTCCTGAGCTTCGGTGCGCTGCTGGCGGAGGCCGCGCTGCCCGGCGGATTCCGTCCGGGGGGGGTGTGAGATGCCGCTGACGCAGGAGCACGAACTGCACAGGCGCCGCTTCGGGCGCAACCTCGGGCTCGGGCTCGTGCTGGGAGGGTTTGCGGTTCTGGTCTTCTTCCTGACAATGGCCAAGATGAAGGAAGGAGCCAGCATGGAGGGCTTCGACTATCAGCGCCCGGCCCCCGCGGGCACGGCGGCACAAGCGGAGGACGGCGGATGAGCATGGAATCCGGGGGCGCCCCGGAAGAAAAGGCCCCGGGGGGAAAGATGGACCCGAAGAAGAAGACCGTGCTGCAGGCGGTCGGCGTCGTGGTGGTCATGGGGGCGCTGGCCTGGGCATCGGTGCCGTTCTACAACTGGTTCTGTCGGGTCACCGGCTTCGGCGGAACCACCTCGGTGGCCGAGAACGGTTCGGACGAGATCCTGGACCAGACCATCACCGTGCGCTTCGACGCCTCGCTGGAGCGCGGCATGCCCTGGCAGTTCAGGCCGCTGCAGCGCGAGATGGAGTTGAGGATCGGCGAGACCGGCCTGGCCTTCTACGAGGCCTACAACCCCACCGATCAGGTCATCGCCGGCACCGCCAGCTACAATGTCGCCCCCTACGAGGGCGGCGGCTTCTTCACCAAGATCGACTGTTTCTGCTTCGAGTTGCAGGTGCTGCAGCCGGGCGAGAGGGTGCAGATGCCGGTGACCTTCTATGTCGATCCCGAGATCACCCGGGACCGCGATGCGAAATATCTCAGGCACATCACGCTGTCCTACACGTTTCACGTAACCGACCTGCCGGAAGAGTATGTCGATGCCTCGGCCGCCGCTTCCGCAGAGTCCAACTAAGCCCAAGACAGGGGTCCGTTCATGGCGCATGAAAAGAACCACGACTATCACATCCTGAACCCGTCGGTCTGGCCGTTTCTGGGCGCGCTGTCCGGGTTCGTCATGCTGTTCGGCCTGACCATCTGGATTTCGCCCGCGGTGGAGAACAACCATCCCTGGCTGTTCCTGATCGGACTTGTCGGCGTGCTCTACGTCATGTTCGGCTGGTGGTCCGACGTGATCCGCGAGGGCAAGGAGGGCGACCATACCCCGGTGGTGATCATCGGCCTGCGCTACGGGATGCTCATGTTCATCCTGTCCGAGGTGATGTTCTTCGCCGCCTGGTTCTGGACCTTCTTCAAGCACGCCATGTATCCGATGACCGAGGGCTCGCCCAAGGTGGACGGCGTCTGGCCGCCCGAGGGAATCGAAACCTTCGACCCCTGGGGGCTGCCGCTGATCAACACCCTGATCCTGCTGTGCTCGGGCATGGCGGTGACCTGGGCCCACCACGCGCTGGTGCACGAGAACAACCGCAAGGACGTGATCAACGGGCTGGCGCTTGCGGTGTTCCTCGGCATCATGTTCACGGCCTTCCAGGCGCTGGAATATGCCGAGGCGCCCTTCGACTTTGCCGGCAACATCTACGGGGCCAGCTTCTTCATGGCCACCGGGTTTCACGGCTTTCACGTGATCATCGGCACGATCTTCCTGCTGGTGAACCTGATCCGGGCAATGAAGGGTGAACTGTCGCCCGAGCACCACGTGGGCTTCGAGGCCGCGGCCTGGTACTGGCATTTCGTCGATGTGGTCTGGCTGTTCCTGTTCGGCGCGATCTACATCTGGGGCAGCTGAGCGCGCCGCGGGCCGCCACGGCGCCGCAGGCAGCCACGGCGGCCTCCGGGCAGGCGCGGGCTTCGGCGGCCCGTGCCTTTCCGTTCGGGGGGAGGCACATGAGCCGACGCATGATCGTTCCGGCCCTGTTCGGCCTGCTGGGCACCGCCCTGCTGCTCTGGCTCGGGTTCTGGCAGCTGGAGCGCCTGGAGTGGAAGCGCGGCTTCCTGGAGGCGATCGAGGCCCGTATCGGCGCCGCGCCCGCGGCTCTGCCGGCCGCCCCCGACCCGACGCGTGACAGGTTTGCCGCGGTGCGGATCTCGGGGCGGATCGAGGGGCCGGAAATCCATGTCCTGGCCAGCCGCAAGAAGGTCGGCCCCGGCTACAGGGTGATCACCGCCTTTGTCACGGATGACGGCCGGCGGATCCTGCTCGACCGCGGCTTCATCCCGGTCTCGGCCCGGGAGCGCATCCGCCCGGCCCGGCCGCTTGTCGTCGTCGGCAACCTGCACTGGCCGGACGAGACGGACAGTTTCACCCCGCCGCCCGACCTGGCCGCCAACATCTGGTTCGCCCGCAATGTCGGGGCGATGGCCGAGGCGCTGGGAACCGAGCCGGTGCTTGTCATCGCGGCGTCCGATACCGGCGATGGCATCGAGCCCTTTCCGGTCTCGACCGAAGGCATTCCAAACGATCACCTCAACTACGCGATCACCTGGTTCCTGCTGGCGGCCGTCTGGTTGGGGATGACAGGCTTTCTGCTCTGGCGTATCAAGCGCCGGAGCAACTGAGGAAGCCGCTGCCGATGCGCTATGTTTCCACCCGCGGGCAGGCGCCCGCCCTGACATTCGAAGAGGCCATGCTGACCGGGCTGGCGCACGACGGCGGGCTGTATGTGCCGGCGGAAGTGCCGGTGATGGGGGCGGCGGAGATTTCCGCCCTGGCGGGGCTGTCCTACGAGGAGGCGGCCTTCCGGGTGATGCGCCCCTTCATCGGCGAAAGCCTTGCCGACGAGACGCTGCAGCGCCTTGTCGCGCGCGCCTACCGGGGCTTCGGCCACGCCGCCCGCGCGCCGCTGGTCCAGCTGGGGGCGAACCATTTCCTGCTCGAACTGTTCCACGGCCCCACCCTGGCCTTCAAGGACTTCGCCATGCAGCTGATCGGCCAGCTGTTCCAGGAAACGCTGGCCCGGCGCGGGCAGCGGGTGACGATCGTCGGCGCCACCTCGGGAGATACCGGCTCGGCGGCGATCGAGGCGTTTCGCGGTCTGCCCAACGTGGATGTGTTCATCCTGTTCCCCGAGGGGCGGATCTCCGAGGTCCAGCGCCGCCAGATGACCACCCCGACCGAGGACAACGTGCACGCCCTTGCCCTGGCAGGCGATTTCGACGACTGCCAGGCGCGGCTCAAGGACATGTTCAATGATCATGCCTTTCGCGACGAGGTGGCGCTGGCCGGCGTCAATTCGATCAACTGGGCGCGGGTGCTGGCGCAGGTGGTCTATTACTTCACCGCGGCGGTGGCGCTCGGGGCGCCGCAACGGGCCGTGAACTTCACCGTTCCCACCGGCAATTTCGGCGACATCTATGCCGGCAGCATTGCCCGGCGCATGGGGTTGCCGATCGGCAGGCTGGTGATCGCCACCAACCTCAACGACATCCTGCACCGGGCGCTTGAAAGCGGCGTCTACGAAACCCGCGGGGTGACGCCCTCGATCAGCCCGTCGATGGATATCCAGGTGTCCTCGAACTTCGAACGCGCGCTGTTCGACGCCTACGGGCGCGATGGCGCGGCGGTGGGGCAGCTGATGGACGAGCTGCGTGACACCGGGCGCTTCACGATTTCCCAGGGCGCGCTGGAAACCCTGCGCGAGATCTTCGCCTCGGGGCGGGCCTCGGAAGAGGAAACGCGCGCCGAGATCGCCCGCAGCTTCCGCGAAACCGGCCGGATCCTGTGCCCGCACAGCGCCGTCGGGGTGAAGGTGGCGCGCGCGCATCTTGGCGCAACGCCGATGGTCACGCTCGCCACCGCGCATCCGGCGAAATTCCCCGATGCGGCAGAGGCCGCCTGCGGCACGCGCCCGGCACTGCCGCCGCGCATGGCCGATCTGTTCGCGCGCCCCGAGCGGCTGACCCGGGTGGCCAACGACCTGGGCGCGTTGCAGGCCCTGATCCGGGAGCGTCGCCGTCGATGAGCATCAGAAGCGACAGGCTGGCCAACGGGATGACGGTGGTCACCGAGCGGATGCCGGGGCTGGAGACCGCCGCGCTCGGCATCTGGGTCAGCGCCGGCAGCCGGCACGAGCGGGCCGAGCAGAACGGCATCGCCCATTTCCTTGAACATATGGCCTTCAAGGGCACCGGGCGGCGCAGCGCGCTGCAGATAGCCGAGGTGATCGAGGATGCGGGCGGTTATCTGAACGCCTACACCGACCGTGAGCTTACCGCCTATTACGCCCGCGTGCTGGAGGCAGACGTGCCGCTGGCGCTGGATGTGCTGGCCGACATCCTGATCGATTCGCGCTTCGACCCGCGCGAGATGGAGCTGGAGCGCGGCGTGATCCTGCAGGAGATCGGCCAGACGCTGGATACCCCGGATGACGTGATCTTCGACTGGCTGCAGGAAGCCGCTTTCCCGGAGCAGCCGATCGGCCGTTCCATCCTGGGTCCGGCCGAGCGCGTGGCCGCTTTCGGGAGCGACGATCTGAGGAGCTTCGTCGCCGAACACTACGGCCCCGAGCGGATGATCCTTGCCGCCGCGGGAGCGGTGGATCACGACAGGTTGCTGCGCGATGCCGAGCGCCTGTTCGGCGGGCTCGATGCCCGGGCGCCGGTGGCTGCCGTGCCGGCCCGTTTCGACGGGCGCGAGACGCGGCGGATCAAGGCGCTGGAGCAGGTGCATTTCGCCCTTGCGCTGGAAGGGCCGGGCTATCGCAGCAACGATATCCACGCCGCGCAGATCCTTGCCATCGCCCTGGGGGGCGGCATGTCCTCGCGCCTGTTCCAGGAAGCGCGCGAAAGGCGCGGGTTGTGCTACTCGATCTTCGCCCAGGCCGGCGCCTGGGCCGAAACCGGGATGATGACGATCTATGCCGGCACCGGAGCCGGGCAGATTGCGGCCCTGGCAGAGCTTACGGTGGATGAGCTCAGGCGTGCGGCCGAGGACATGAGCGAGGCCGAGGCGGCCCGCGCCCGCGCCCAGCTCAAGGCGGGGCTGCTGATGGGGCTGGAGAGCACGTTCTCGCGTGCCGAACGGCTGGCCCGGATGACGGCGATCTGGGGGCGGGTGCCCGACCTGTCGGAAACCGTCGCCCGGATCGAGGAGGTGAACGCCGCCCGGCTGCGTGATCTGGCCGCCGGAATGCTGCAGGGCGGCACGGCAATGGCTCTCTACGGCCCGGCCGAGGCGGCGCCCGGGCTGGCGGCGCTGTGCGCGAGGCTCGCGGCCTGATGTTCCGCCGCCGGCGCATGGTGCGGGTGGATACGGAGCGGTTGATCCTGCGCCTGCCGCGGCATTCCGATTTCCGCCAGTGGCGAGATTTGCGCCAGGCAAGCCGGGCCTTCCTGAGCCCGTGGGAACCGGCCTGGTCGCCGGACCACCTGAGCCGCCGTTCCTTCACCAACCGCGTCTACTGGGCGCAGCGTTCGGTCGCCGACGGTTCGGCGGTGCCGCTCTTCCTGATCCGCCGCGCCGACGAAACCCTGCTCGGCGCGATCACGCTCGACAACATCCGCCGCGGCCCTTCCCAGGCCGGCACCTGCGGTTACTGGATCGGCGAGCCCTACGCCCGGCAGGGCTACATGCGCGAAGCGCTGCAGGCGGTGGTGCATCATGCCTTCAGCGTGCTCGACCTGTCGCGGATCGAAAGCGCCTGCCTGCCGGAGAATGCGGCCTCGCGCGGGGTGCTGGAAAGCTGCGGGTTCAAATATGAGGGCGTGGCCCAGAGCTACCTGCAGATAAACGGTCGCTGGCGCAATCACGTGCTCTACGCCAACCTGCGGCTCGACCGACGCGGAAAGACCGATGTCGGCTGAAGGACGCAGGCGCGGTGCACGGCAGCCGCTGCGGGCGGTGGATGATGCCGTTCTGGCGGAGCTGCGCGCGGTGCTGCCCGCGGCGGCCTTCCGTCCGGTGTCGGAGCATTACACGACCGAGCCGCGCGGGCTGTTTCGCGGCCGGGCAGGGGTGGTCCTGGCCCCCGGCAACCGCGAGGAGGTCGCCGGGATCATCCGGATCGCCGGGCGGGCGCGGGTGGGCGTGGTGCCCTTCGGGGGCGGCACCGGGCTGGTCGGCGGGCAGCTGATGCCGGACGGCCCGGCGCCGATCGTGCTGAGCCTGGAACGGATGACGCGCGTGCTCGACATCGACCCGCGGGGCAACACGATCACCGTCCAGGCCGGCGCGATCCTGCAGGATGTGCAACAGGCGGCGGCCGGGGCCGGGAGGCTGTTCCCGCTGTCGCTGGCGGCGCAGGGCTCCTGCCGGATCGGCGGCAATCTGGCCACCAACGCGGGCGGGTTGAACGTGCTGCGCTACGGCAGCGCCCGCGCTCTGTGCCTGGGGCTCGAAGCGGTCCTGCCCGACGGCAGCATCTGGCACGGGCTGAAACGGCTCTACAAGGACAATACCGGCTACGACCTGCGCGATCTGCTCATCGGCTCGGAGGGCACGCTCGGGGTGATCACCGCGGCCACGCTGCGACTGTTCGCCCCGCCGCGGGCCGAGGCGGCGGCGCTGCTGGAGGTGCCCTCGCCAGCGGCGGCGCTGGAGCTTCTGGCGCTGGCGCGCACGCATTTCGGCGAGGCGATCTCCGCCTTCGAGCTGATCCACGGCAGCGGGCTGGACTTCCTGCGCGAGACGATGCCCGAGCTGCGCCAGCCTCTCGCTCCCCGCCCGGAATGGAGCGTGCTTGTGGATGTCGGCCCGAATGGCGCCGCCGACCCGGCCGGAATGCTGGCCGGCTTCTACGAAGAGGCCGCCGCGGCCGGGCTGGCAGACGGGGGGGTGCTGTCGCAGGGCGAGGCCCAGCGGGCCGGGTTGTGGAGACTGCGCGAGAGCATCCCCGAGGCCAACCGGCGGATCGGTGCCCTCGCCTCGCACGACATCGCGCTGCCGCTTGCGGAAATCGCCGCCTTCGTGGAGGCGGCCGTCGCCCGGATCCGCGCGCTCGGCGACTTCCGGATCAACTGCTTCGGCCACCTCGGCGACGGCAACCTGCATTTCAACGTCTTTCCGCCCAGGGGGAGAGGCAGGGCCGACAGCCCGGTGCCGCCGGAGGAGATCCGCCAGCTGGTGCATGATCTGGTGGCGGCGCATGGCGGGTCGTTCAGTGCCGAGCACGGGGTGGGGCGGCTCAAGGTGGCCGACCTGGAACGCTATGGAGACCCTGCGCGGCTGGCGGCGATGCGGGCGATCAAGGCGGCGCTCGACCCGAAGGGGATCATGAACCCCGGCGCGGTTCTGGCCCGCGGCGCGGGCTGAGCCTGCGCGGTTTTCCGGGAACGGCGTTCCGGGGTGCGAAGATGCGCAGGGCGAAGATGCGCCGGGCGAAGGGGTGATGCCCTGCGGCGTGCTGGCAGGCCCTGTGCCGCGGGGCAGGAAGCCGCCGGCCGGGTCCGACTGGGCCGACAGGGGCCGACAGGGGAAAGCGCCCCGCCGGGGGACCGGGCGGGGCGCTGACTGTGAGAAGATCACATGTGGTGCAAGCAGTGCCCGGGCTCCCGCCGGGCATGGACTGTCTAGCAGCGACTGGTTACCAATTCGTTCACGCGCCTTCGAATGCACAGAGCGCGTGCACATCCATTCCCAGCCCTTCCAGAAGGCGGCGCCCGCCCAGATCGGGCAGGTCGATGATGAAGGCGCAGCCGACGATCTCGGCTCCCAGCCGCTCGACCAGCCTGATGCCGGCCTCCGCCGTGCCGCCGGTGGCCAGCAGGTCGTCCACCAGCAGCACCTTTTCGCCGGGCTCCAGCGCGTCGTCATGGATTTCCATGATCGCCTCGCCGTATTCGAGCT
>JALSKC010000047.1 GCA_026989055.1 Paracoccaceae bacterium | reverse complement strand
TGCCGGTCATCTTCGGGCCGTCATGCACCTGATCGCGGATCCAGATGCGCTGCAGCCACTTGTGCGAGCACGAACCCGGCCAGCCCGGATAGACCAGCCGCAGCGGCGCGCCGTTCATCGGGTGCAGCGGCGCGCCGTTCATCTCGAAGGCGATCAGCGAGGTCTCCATCATCGCCTTGGAGATCGGCACCCCGCGCGAGATCGGGATCTTGTTCGGGTCGCCCGAAAGATGGGTGTCGGCGCCGTAGTGGGCGGTATAGACCGCCTCGGGCTTCAGCCCGGCCTTGTTGAGCACGTCGCGCAGGCGCACGCCGGTCCATTCCGAGCAGGCCACCGCGCCGTAGGTCCACTGGTTGCCCTTGGCCGGCGGGTCGAAGAAGGCACGCCCGTTGCCGCCGCATTCCACTGCCAGCGCAAGCGTCACCACCTCGAACTGTTCCTTCAGTTCGGCGATGGTGAGGGTCATCGGGTTGTCCACGAAACCGTCGATGGTCAGCGTCCAGGTGGCGGGATCCACATCCTCGGGCGGGATGCCGTTGTTGCGGATGAAGTGCCGGTTGGTGGGGGTGATCGGATCGTCCAGCAGCTCGGGCGGGGTTTCGGCATTGACCGGGCGGTCGTTGAGCAGCGTCAGCCCGTCCTTGCCCACCAGCACGTCCTCGCCGGCCAGCGCGGCGGGCACCAGCCCGATCGGCATGTTCTGGGCGAAGGGGATGTTGGCCCCCACCATCGCCGCCATGGTGGCCAGGCCGGTCTTCTTGAGAAAACCCCGCCGGTCGGGGTTGGCGAGACGACCGAAGAATTCGTAATCGGCCCTTTCCGGATCTTCGGCGAAGAATTCGTGCAGATTGCGCGGTTCCCTCCGCTTCGGCTTCCTGTCATCGTCCAGCGCCATGTCTTCCTCCCTGTCGCTTGTGATCCGCATCTGCCCGCGGCAGGCGCGGGGCATCCGGGCGGGCGTTGCCGCACTTTCGACATTCACGTTTCAGGGCACCGGATTATTCCGACGGCATGGATGCGGCTTGCAGAGTCCTTGCAGAGTCCCGGGCGGGCGCGCGCGAGCTTCTGGCCTGCGTCTGCGGATTGGTGTATCTGCGGCGGATGTTTCTGAAGAGCGCAAATCTCGCCCTGCTGTTCCTGTTTCCGCTCTCCTGGTTCGCACCGCTGCTGCGCGCCGGTTTCCTGCCGCTGCGCGCTCCGGGCGAGATCACGATCGTCTCGGGGCTCCAGGCTCTGTGGGAGGTCGATGTGGCGCTGGCGCTTCTGGTCACCTTCCTGGCGATCTTCGCCCCCTATCTGAAGACGATCGGACTGGCGCTGATCCATTTCGGGCTGCTGCGGCGCCGGGTCCTGCCGGCGCTGATCCTGCTCGGGCGGCTGGCGATGGCCGACGTGTTCCTGATCGCGCTCTATGTCGTGCTGTTCAAGGGCGTGGGAATCGGGCGGGTGGAGGCCGCCTGGGGGCTGTGGCTGTTCACCGGCTGCGTGCTCGCCTCGCTCGGCATTTCCCATGCCACCGCAAGGCGGACGGGAGCTCCGCGCTGAACACGCCGCGCCTTCCGGCGTTCTGCGGCCGGGAGCCGGGATGCGGCCGCGTTCCGCCGCTCCTCCAGGGGCATCGGCGGCGCCCCCCGGCCGCGCTGCGGCACCTCGTCCCGATGCGCGCGCGCAGCCGCAGAGCAGGCCGACGGAGCCGGGAAAGGCACGTGACAATCCCCCCGCCAGCCCCTAGAACCGCCTCATGGCACGGGCCGAGAACTTTACCTGCACCGCCTGCGGCGCCCGCTTTTCCAAGTGGTCGGGGCGTTGTGGCGCCTGCGGCGAGTGGAATTCCGTCATCGAGGAGGCGCCGCTTTCGGCCGGCCCGGCGCGCCGGACGCTCGGGGCGAAACGCGGCCGGGCGATGGCGCTTGCCGGCCTCGATGGCGAGGACAGCCCGCCGGCGCGCGCCCTCTGCGGCATCGCAGAGCTGGACCGGGTGCTCGGCGGGGGGCTGGTGCCGGCTTCGGTGATCCTGCTGGGGGGAGATCCGGGGATCGGCAAGTCCACGCTGCTGCTGCAGGCCACCGCCAGCTTTGCCCGCGCCGGGTTGAAGACGGTCTATGTCACGGGCGAGGAATCGCGTGCCCAGGTCCGCCTGCGGGCGCGCCGGCTGGGGCTTTCGGATGCGCCGGTGCAGCTGGCCGCCGAGACCAATCTGCGCGACATCCTGACCACCCTGGAAGGGGAACGCCCGGCCCTGGTGGTGATCGACTCGATCCAGACCATGTGGGCCGACCATGTGGAGAGCGCACCGGGCAGCGTCGCCCAGCTGCGCGCTGCCGCCCACGAGCTGACGATATTCGCCAAGAGGCGGGGCGTTTCGGTGGTGCTGGTCGGCCACGTCACCAAGGACGGGCAGATCGCCGGCCCCCGGGTAATCGAGCACATGGTCGATACCGTGCTCTATTTCGAAGGCGAGCGCGGACATCAGTTCCGTATCCTGCGCGCGGTGAAGAACCGCTTCGGCCCGGCCGACGAGATCGGGGTGTTCGAGATGACCGGCCGCGGTCTGGCCGAGGTGGCCAACCCCTCGGCGCTGTTTCTCGGCGAGCGCGGCGAACCGGTGCCCGGAGCGGCGGTGTTCGCCGGAATCGAGGGCACGCGCCCGGTTCTGGTCGAATTTCAGGCGCTGGTTGCTCCCAGCCCGACCAGCCAGCCCCGGCGCTCGGTGCTCGGCTGGGACGGGGCGCGGCTGGCGATGGTCCTGGCGGTTCTGGAGGCGCGCTGCGGCATTCCCTTTTCCGGACTCGACGTCTATCTGAACGTCGCCGGAGGGCTGAAGGTGAGCGAGCCGGCAGCCGATCTGGCTGTTGCGGCTGCGCTACTTTCGGCGAGAGAAGAACGGCCACTGCCAGCCGATACTGTGGTTTTCGGCGAAATCAGTCTATCAGGAGCCCTGCGAAGCGTCGCCCAGACGGCCACGCGCCTCAGGGAAGCCAGGAAGCTCGGGTTCGAAAGGGCGATCGCCCCGGCAGGCACCAGCCCGGGCCCGGACGACGGCGCCTGGGTGCGGCAGGTGCCGGATCTGGTGCGTTTCGTGGAAGAGACGTTCGGCGCGGGTGGCCGCCACGCGCGAAGGAGAGAGGAGCATGGAAGGTTTCACGATCATTGACGGGGTGGTGGCGCTGGTCATCATCGTGTCGGCGATCCTCGCCTATTCGCGCGGTTTCGTGCGCGAGGCGCTGGCGATCGGCGGGTGGATCGCGGCGGCGGTTCTCGCCTTCATCTTCGCACCGCGTGCCGAGCCGCTGGTGCGCGAGATCCCCGTCCTCAGGGATTTTCTCGGCGAAAGCTGCGAACTTTCGATGATCGCGGCCTTCGCCGCGGTCTTCGCCCTGGCGCTGGTGGTGGTGTCGATCTTCACCCCGCTGTTCTCCTCGGCGGTCCGGCATTCGGCCATCGGCGGGATAGATCAGGGCCTCGGATTCCTGTTCGGCGTGCTGCGCGGACTGGTGCTGGTTGCCATCGCGCTGTTGGTCTACGACAGGATCATCCTGACCGAAGGCTACCCCCCGGTCGACGACAGCCGCACCGCCAAGGTCTTCGCCCGCGCCCAGGAAAGCCTGAACGACGCCATCCCCGAAGACGCACCGGGCTGGATCGTGCAGCAGTATGAAAAACTGGTCGGCTCCTGCCGCGCGACGGCCGAGTAGCAACGCCCGCCCCCCCGCGCCCCGCTCCCGCCCGGCCGTCGCGTCGCCCGGCGGAAAGCAGGGGATCCTATTCGCCCAGCATCCATTCGCCCTCGGGCCAGAATTCGTG
This sequence comes from Paracoccaceae bacterium, assembly GCA_026989055.1. Taxonomy (GTDB): domain Bacteria; phylum Pseudomonadota; class Alphaproteobacteria; order Rhodobacterales; family Rhodobacteraceae; genus JAJRUE01. The sequence goes on along the minus strand of JALSKC010000047.1, from coordinate 12,589 downwards.
AAAGGCGAAGGCGAACATGATGTCATGGGGCACATCGCGCCCCTGCCCATCGCGCACCCGGATCGTGCCGACATCGCGCCCCCCGGAAATCCGCCTCGTGTCCAGGGCCGAAGCCTGTCCGGCCCGCCAGCTGATCGTCAGCCCTCCCTCCCGCAGCTCGCCCGCCGCGCGCAGCCGCTCCAGCGGCCAGGCCCGCGCACCGACCCGCAGCACCCGGGCCAGCGGGGGAATGCCGTGCGGCGGATCCTCTCCGTTATAGAGAAACGGCCGGCGGGCGCTGTCGTAGCCCGCATAGGGATTGGTGCCATAGGCGCGGCGCCAGTCCGGCTCGGCCATCAGGAGCCCCTCCGGGTTGCGCTCGCGGAATTCGGCGAGGCTTTCCTGCCAGGACACCACCGGGCGCAGCGCCGCCCCGGTCATTTCGCCCACGATCGCCTCTCCGGTAGCCTGCTGCCACCAGCTTTCGGTCTCCCGGTCATACATGATCAGGTTCGAACCGCGCAGCTTGCCGCTCACCCCGAAGCTGAACAGGCGCCCGTCAAGACGCCGCTCGAACACCGGCACCGAATTGCACAGCGGACAGTAGGTAACGGCATAGGCCAGCCCGCCGGCCTCGTCATTGACGATCTCGTGCCAGATCAGATAGCGCAACGGATAGGCCCGCGGCAGGGCACCCTCCACCTCGACGGTAACGACCGGCTCCCGCTCCCCGATTCCGTCATTTTCCGAAACCGGAACGAAAACCGGATCGTCGAGCGCCGGGATGCCGTCGCGCGGGGGGCCGCCGCCGCGGATCTCACCCCAGTCCGCAACCGCGGTGATGCTGAAATCGGTGTTCGGCCACTCGCTTTTCCAGAAGGAAGGCTGCGCCCGGGAATCGCCCACGGCAAGAGCCGCCGCCAGTAGCGCTGCCGGAATGAGCTGTCGCATGGAGCACCTCCGGAAAACAGCCTGGCAGAAAGGCGGGCCGCCGCCCAGCCCCGATCACGCAGGCGTGAGCGAAAGAGAGTCCCGCCGGCCCGAACCGGAACGCCGGCCCGAACCGGAACGCCACGCCGGCCCGGGCAGACCGGCCCCCTGCCCGCGGCCGGATCACCCTCCGCCCGGAATGACGCGCACCCTCTCCATCACGTCCGGAGCGTCTTCCACCGCGCCGTTCGGCCCGCTCCCGCGCCTGATCGCATCCAGAACCTCCAGCCCCTCGACCACCTGCCCGACGACCGTGTACTGGCCGTTCAGGTTCGGCGCGGATGCGAACATGATGAAGAACTGGCTGTTCGCGCTGTCCGGGCGGGAGGTGCGCGCCATCCCGACAATGCCGCGCTCGAAGGCGATCTCCGAGGCTTCCAGCGGCAGGTCCGGCAACTCCGAGCCGCCGCGGCCGGCCCGTGACAGATCGCCATCGGCACGTCCGTATCGCACGTCACCCGTCTGGGCCATGAAACCGTCGATCACCCGGTGAAACACCACGCCGTCATAGGCGCCGCTTTCGGCCAGCCTCTTCAGCCGGGCGGTGTTCTCCGGGGCGATCTCCTCGAACAGCCTGACAAGGATCACGCCCCTGGCCTGGCCGGACACGGTGATTTCAAGGGAGTCGCCCCCGGAGGGCACCGGCGCGGCCTCCGGCTCGGAGCGCCCCTGCACATACCAGTAGGCGCCGAGAACCGCGACCCCGAAGGCGAACAGTGCCGCAAAGACGAGATCATTGCCGCGCATCGCCGCCCTCCTGCCTCCGGAAGCGGTCGAGATTCATTTTCGCCTCTCGGCCCGCACCGGCCTCAGCCGGCATCGGCGGCCACCCGCACGCGCAGCATCCGGTCCGGCTCGGCCGGGGGCTCGCCGCGGGTGATGGCATCCACATGCTCCATGCCCTCGATCACCCGCCCGTAGACCGTATATTGCCCGTTCAGGAAGTGATTGTCGGAAAAATTGATGAAGAACTGGCTGTTGGCGCTGTCCGGGTCGGCGGCGCGCGCGGCCCCGACGGTACCGCGATCATGCGGCAGATCGGAAAACTCCGCCGGCAGGTTCGGCAGGTCGGAACCCCCGGTGCCGGCCATGCGCAGGTTGAAGTCCTGCGCGGCATTGCCATGACGAACATCGCCGGTCTGGGCCATGAAACCGTCGATCACCCGATGGAACACCACGTTGTCATAGGCGCCGGCCCGGGCCAGCTCCTTCATGCGCGCCACGTGCTGCGGGGCCACCTCGGGCAGCAGCTCGATCACCACCCTGCCGTCCTTCAGCTCGATGATGATCGTGTTTTCCGGGTCCGCGATCTCGGCCATGCTCTTTCTCCTGTGCTCCGAACTGGGCACAGCCTAGGCGCTGACGCGGCAAAGGGAAAGGGCCGTCTTGCTGGACGCAGCCGTGCCGGAGGGACGGGCCGCGCCGGGCGGAACGCGCGGCAACAATGGCGGCACGGGCCGCGAACCGGTGCCGCCTGCCGCCCTGTTAGCGCAACCGTGATTGTCAGCCGGCCGTGCTCTGCTACACCCCGGCCGAAAACCTCGACAGGAAACGCCAGACGGGAGATGGCCGATGAGAGCTACACGCAACGTGCAGAAGATCCTTGCCAACTACGAGGGCGAAACCCCCGGCGTGAAGGCCAACCTGTGCCGCATGCTGATGAACGGCAGGCTGGGGGGCACCGGCAGGATGATCATCCTGCCGGTGGATCAGGGCTTCGAGCACGGGCCGGCGCGCTCGTTCGCACCCAACCCGGCGGGCTACGACCCCCATTACCACTATCGGCTGGCGATCGACGCGGGACTGAACGCCCTTGCCGCACCGCTGGGGCTGCTGGAGGCGGGCGCCGACACCTTCGCCGGCCAGATCCCGCTGATCCTGAAGGCCAACAGCGCCAATTCGCTGATGCCTTCGGAATCCCCGAAGGACCAGGCGATCACCGCCAGCGTCGATGACGCGCTGCGCCTTGGCTGCGCGGCGATCGGCTTTACCATCTATCCGGGCTCCTCGGCCGGGAACGAGATGTTCGAGGAAATCGCCGAGATGCGCCGCGAGGCCGCCGCCTGCGGGCTGGCCACGGTGATCTGGTCCTACCCGCGCGGCGAGGCGCTGGACAAGGCGGGCGAAACCGCGGTGGACATCGCCGCCTACGCCGCCCAGATCGCCGCCCTGCTGGGCGCCCATGTCATCAAGATCAAGCTGTCCACCGATCACCTTTCGCTGCCGGCGGCGAAGAAGGTCTACGAGGAACAGGGGATCGACATCGCCACCCAGGCCGCGCGGGTGCGCCACTGCATGCAGGCCGCCCTCGGCGGGCGGCGGATCGTGGTGTTCTCGGGGGGCGCGAAGAAGGGGGCCGACAGCGTCTATGACGATGCCCGGGCCATCCGCGACGGCGGCGGCAACGGCTCGATCATCGGGCGCAACTCCTTCCAGCGGCCGCGCGAGGAGGCGCTGGAGATGCTCGGCAGGCTGGTGGATATCTACAAGGGCAAGGCCTGAGCCGGGCGGCAGGGCCTGAGGCGGGTCGGGCGGAAACCGGCACGAGGCCGGCCGTGGCCCCGCGCGGCCTGCAGGACGCCCGCCCGACACCTGGCACCCGCATGGCGGCGCCGCAACGGCGGCCGACGGAAAGGCCGGCCGCCGGAAGGCCGGCCCTCAGCCGCTTTCCGCCTTCCGCTTCCAGCGCCCGCCTTCCTGGGCCCAGTACTGCAGCCGGCAACCGGCCCCGGCGAGCGCCTTCCACTGGGCGCGGGCGGTCTCGACGGCGCTGGAATCATTGCCGTCAAACAGGATGCAGACCCGCTCGAAGGAGGCCGCCTCTTCCGGATCCACCCCGGCTCCGTCAACCGAGATCAGGCAGGCGGCATCGTTCGGGTTGTCCCGCCCGGAAGTCAGCAGAACCGGCTGCTCGGAATCGAATTCGCCCCCGGCAAGCCCGTGCGGCAGGAACTCTTCCTCGCCGCCCAGCCAGAGCCTTTCGTCCAGCCACTCCAGCCGGGAGCGATCGGTGCCGCGCACCAGCACCCGCCAGCCGGCAGCGCGTGCCCTTTCCAGCAGCATCGGCAGCGCCGCCTCCAGCGGGCTGCGGGTCAGGTGGTAGAAATAGACCGCCCCCATCAGCCCTCGAATCGATCCGCCACCAGCCGGTCCAGCGCCAGAACGCCCCAGCCCGTCGCCCCCTTCGGCGCCAGCGGCGGTGCCTTCTTCGGCAGCGCCACCCCGGCGATGTCGATGTGGATCCAGGGGGTTTCCTCCTTCACGAATCGCTGCAGGAACTGGGCGGCGGTAACCGCCCCCGCCGGGCGGCCGCCGACGTTCTTCATGTCGGCCAGGCGCGATTTCAGCTGTGCGTCATAAGCTTCGCCCAGCGGCATTCGCCAGGCACCCTCGCCCTCGGCCCGGGCGGCCTTGAGGAAGGCGGTGCACAGCGCATCGTCATTGGAGAACACGCCCGCGTTTTCATGGCCCAGGGCGATGATGATCGCCCCGGTGAGCGTGGCCAGATCGATCAGGGCGGCCGGTGCGAAGCGCTCCTGCGCATACCAGAGCACGTCGCACAGCACCAGCCGGCCCTCGGCATCCGTGTTGATCACCTCCACCGTGTCGCCCTTCATCGTCTTCACGATGTCGCCCGGGCGCTGGGCACGCCCGTCGGGCATGTTTTCCACCAGCCCCACGAGGCCCACCACATTGGCCTTCGCCTTGCGCAGCGCCAGCGCCTTCATCACCCCGGCCACGGTGGCGGCGCCGCCCATGTCCATCGTCATCTCCTCCATGCCCTGGGCGGGCTTGATCGAGATGCCGCCGGTATCGAAGACCACCCCCTTGCCGACCAGCGCCAGCGGCCTTTCCCCCTTTCCGCCGCCCTGCCACTGCATGACGACCACCTTCGAGGGGCTTTCCGAGCCCTGCCCCACCGCCAGCAGCGCCCGCATGCCCAGCTTCTCCAGCGCCGCCTCGTCGAGCACCTCGACCTTCAGGCCGAGCGCCTTCAGCGCCTCCAGGCGGCGGGCGAATTCGGTGGTGGTAAGCACATTGGCCGGTTCGTTCACCAGATCGCGGGTGAAGAACACCCCCTCGGCCAGCGCCCGGATCCGCTCGGCTGCTGCGGCGGCCTGCCCGGGCTTTCCGAGCATGATCGTGACCGCGCCGGCGGCGCCGTTCCTGCCGCTTCCGCCTGCCGTGCCGCTCCCGCCCGCCGTGCCGCTCCCGCGGCCCGCCGCATCCGCGCCGCTTTCTGCCGGCAGGCCTTCGTTCCGCCCCGCAGCGCTCCGATAGCGGGTGAATTCATAACCGCGCAGGGCCAGCCCCAGCGCCAGCTCCGGCGCCCGCCCGAGATTGCCGGCGAGCACCAGAACCCGGCCGCCCCTTCCCGCGGCGGCGATGGCGGCCCCGGCCCGGCGCGCGGCCTGCGCATCCGCGCGCCGGTCCAGCTTCACGACCTGCAACGCCTCGGCGGCCATGCCCGCCGGAAAGGCCAGTTCGCGCGAAGCACCCTGCTCGAGAGAAGCGAAGGCATCGCTTTCGACCAGTCGCGCCAGCGCGCCCCGGCACAGCCGGTTGACCCGGCGCGCCGCCTGATCGAGCCGGCCGCTGCCATCGACCAGCAGCGCCACCCGGCCTTCGAACCCGGCGATGGCATCGAGATCGGTTTCGGTGAATTCGGGAATGATGGGCGAAGTCATGGCATCCTCTCGCTGTTTGCGCCCTTGGTAATCCCGGTGCCGGGAAATGGCCAGATAGCAGTTTTCCCCGCCGGCGCCTTGGGCTAGGCTGCGCCCGGCATGCGGTATTGCTTTCCGGGGTGCGCGGGTGACGCGATTCGACAGATATCTGCTGGCCCAGCTGACGATGCTGTTCGGATTCTTCGCTCTCGTCCTGGTGCTGATCTACTGGGTCAACCGGGCGGTGGTGCTTTTCGACCAGCTGATCGCGAACGGCCATTCGGCGCTGGTATTCCTGGAGTTCTCGGCCCTGATGCTGCCCAATCTCGTCCGGATGACGATGCCGATCGCCGCCTTTGCCGCCGCTGTCTACGTGGCGAACCGGCTGGCCTCGGACAGCGAGCTGGTGGTGATGCAGACCACCGGCTATTCGCCCTTCCGGCTGGCCCGCCCGGTGCTGATGTTCGGAGTTCTGGTGGGGCTGATGCTGTCGCTGCTGACCCATGTCCTGGTGCCCACCAGCTCCGCCCAGCTCCGCCAGCGTCAGGCCGAGGTCACCGCCAGCGCCACCGCCCGGCTGCTGCGCGAGGGGCGTTTCCTGCACCCGGCCCCCGGGCTGACCTTCTATGTCGCCGAAATCGCCCCCGATTCGACCCTGAAGAACATCTTCCTGTCGGACCGGCGCGACCAGGCGCGCAACATCACCTATTCCGCCCGACAGGCGCTTCTCGTCCAGGACGGAGGAACCACGAAGCTGGTGATGCTCGACGGCATGGCCCAGATGTTCGACACCGCCAGCCGCAGCCTTTCCACCACCAGTTTCAGCGATTTCGTGTTCGACATCGGAGCGCTCCTGATCAGCCGCACGCCAGGGCCGCCGACCCCCTGGGAGATGCCGACCCGGACGCTGCTGCACCCGGATGCCGAAACCCGGGCCCGGGCCGATTACGACCGGGCGCGCTTCCTGCAGACCGCGCATGAGCGCTTTTCCCAGCCGCTGATCGCCGCCGCCGCGGCGCTGATCGGCTTTGCCGCGATCCTGCTGGGAGGTTTCAGCCGCTTCAGCCTGTGGAAACAGGTGCTGCTGGCGGTGCTGCTGCTGATCGCGCTGAAGTCGCTCGACAACGTGATGCTCGAACGCGCCCGCCGGGAGGCCGCCGCCTGGCCGTTGATCTACCTGGCCCCGGCGCTCGGCTTCGCGCTGGCCGGCCTCATGCTGTGGCTGGCCGACCGCCCTGCATGGACACCCACCGCCTGGCGCCGGCGCAGGAGCCTGCCGTGAAGCTGTATCTGTATTTCGCCCGCCGCTTCGCCCGGACGCTGCTGTGGATGTTCGCCCTGTTCGCCGCCCTGTCAGCCCTGCTGGAGATGATCGAGACCCTGCGGCTGTTTTCCGCCACCGGAATCGGGTTGCTGGAAATCATCCGCCTGACGCTTCTGCGGGTGCCCGGCGGGCTCTACCAGATCCTGCCGCTGGTGGTGATCCTGTCCACGCTCGTCATGTTCCTGTCGCTGGCCCGCTCCAGCGAGCTGGTGGTGGTGCGCGCCGCCGGCCGCTCGGCGCTGACGATGCTGCTGGCGCCGGTGGCGGTGGCGCTGCTCCTGGGAGCGGGAGCGGTCGCGGTGTTCAACCCGATCGTCGCAGCCACCTCGAAACAGTATGAACAGCTTTCCAACCGCTACCTGAAGGGAGGGGATTCGGTCCTGTCGGTCTCTCCCGAAGGGCTCTGGCTGCGTCAGGGAGACAGCGCCGGACAGGTGGTGATCCGCGCCAGCCGCTCCAGCCCGGACGGCACCGAGCTGACGGATGTCTCCTTCTTCGGCTTCGACCGGAACGGGGTTGCCCGCTTCCGGATCGACGCCGCCGCCGCCCGGCTGGTCCCCGGGGCCTGGCGGATCGAATCCGCCAGGCGCTGGCGCTTCGCCCCGGGCGAAAACCCCGAGAGCAGCGCCGAAAGCCTCGCCCGGCTGGATCTTCCCTCGGCGCTGACCCCGGCGCGAATCCGCGACGGTTTCGGCGCTCCCTCCACGATCCCGATCTGGGAACTGCCCGCCTTCATCGAGCAGCTGAAGCAGGCGGGGTTCTCGGCCCGGCGGCACCAGATCTGGCTGCAGGGAGAACTCGCCCAGCCGCTGCTTCTGGCAACGATGGTGATGATCGGCGCCGGGTTCACCATGCGCCACAGCCGCTTCGGGCATACCGGGCTGATGGTGCTGACAGCGGTAATGCTGGGGTTCGGGCTGTATTTCGTGCGCAATTTCGCCCATATCCTCGGCGAGAACGGCCAGATTCCGGTGCTTCTGGCCGCTTGGGCGCCGCCATTTGCGGGGCTGCTTCTGGCGTTGGGGTTCCTGCTGCATGTGGAGGACGGATGAACGGCGCGGCATGGATTTTCCGCCGCCTTCTCCGGCGTCCGGGGCGCCATTGCCCGGCCCGGATACCGGGTGCGACACCCTCGGCGAGGAGGCCTTTCCGAGCCGCGGCGGCTGCGGCGCTGCTGCTGGTGCTGGCGGCGCTGGTGCCGGCCCCGGCGCCTGCCCAGCAGACACCGCCGGTTTCGCTGATCGCCGACAGCGTGCAGATCGAATCCGGCAACCGGATCGCCGCGCGCGGCAACGTCGAGATCCTTGCCGGCGACATCCGGCTGAGCGCCGCGGCGGTGCTCTATGACGGCAGCAGCGGAAAGCTGCGCATAGAGGGCCCGATCATCCTGTCGCAGGGCGCAGGCAGCGTGGTGCTGGCATCGTCTGCCGAGCTGGATTCCGAACTGCGCAACGGAATCATCCGCTCGGCGAGGCTCGTTCTGAACCGCCAGCTGCAGCTGGCGGCAGCCGAACTCAGCCGGGCAGACGGGCGCTTCAGCCGGCTGAGCCGGGCGGTGGCCTCCTCCTGCCGGGTCTGCGCGGGGCGCCAGCCGCTGTGGGAAATCCGCGCCGCGCAGATCGTCCACGATCAGCAGAAGCGGCAGCTGTACTTCGACCGGGCGCAACTGCGCGTCGCCGGAATTCCGGTGTTCTACCTGCCGCGCCTGCGGATGCCCGACCCGACAGTCAGCCGCGCCACCGGTTTCCTCGTGCCCGACATCCGCACCACCAGCCGGCTCGGCAGCGGAATCAGGCTGCCCTATTTCATCGCGCTGGGCGATCATGCGGACCTGACGCTGACGCCCTACCTTTCGCCGGTCACGACAACGCTGCAGGCCCGCTACCGCCAGGCATTCCACCGCGGCCGGCTGCAGTTCGACGCCGCGCTCACCCGCGACCGGCTGCTGCCCGGAGAAACCCGTGCCTACCTGTTCGGCCGCTCCAACCTGGCGCTGGCCGGCGGCTTCCGGCTCGGCTACGATCTGGAACTGACCACCGACCCGGGCTACCTGCTCGAATACGGTTTTTCCGGCAAGGACAGGCTGGACAGCGAAATCCGGCTCGAACGCACCCGCGGAGCGGAAAGCTTCTCGGCCCGGCTCACCCATCTGCAGACCCTGCGCGCTTCCGAACTGCCGATCGCGGGCCTGCTGCCCGAAGTCCAGGCCGGCCTGCGCTACGAGAGGCGCTTTGCTCCGCCGCTTCTGGGCGGGAGGGGGCTGTGGGAGCTGTCGGCGGATGCCCATGTCCGCCCCTCGGGCGCCGACGGGGCCGGGCGAGACATGATCCGCAGCGGCGCCCGGCTGGAGTGGAACCGCAGCATGCTGTTCGGCCCCGGGCTGGCGCTGCGCCTCGGGGCCGGCTTCCGGGCCGATTCCTACCGGATCGCCCAGGACAGCGCCTATCCGCAGAATCTGCTGCGATTCACCGGCGCCGTGGAGGGCGAGTTGCGCTGGCCCTGGGTCAGGGCGATGCCCGATGGCGGTACCGCGGTGCTGGAGCCGGTGGCCCAGCTGGCGTTCGGACGCAGCGTCGGAGCCCTGCCGCCCAACGAGGACAGCACGCTGGTCGAATTCGACGAAGGCAACCTGTTCGCGCTGTCGCGCTTTCCCGGAGAGGACCGGGTCGAACAGGGGCTGCGCGGAGCGCTCGGACTCCGCTGGAGCCGGCAGGGGCCGTGGAGGCGCGGCTGGAGCTTCGCGCTCGGGCGGGTCCTGCGCGAGAGCGACCCGGGGCAGTTTTCCCGGGCCTCCGGGCTGGACGGGCTCCGCTCCGACTGGCTGGGAACGGCCCGGATCCGCCTCGGCGACAGATTCGCGCTCACCAGCCGGGCGCTGTTCGACGACCGGCTGAGCCTGACCAAGGGCGATGCCGTGCTCGACTGGCAGGGCCCGCGCCTGGCGCTGTCGGCGACCTACAGCCATGTGATCCCGGATCCGTCCGAAACCCGGCCCGACCCGACCACCCAGCTGACCCTGGATGCCAGCTACCGCCTTCCCGGCAACTGGCGTGCCTCGCTGCAATACCGGCGCGATCTTGCCGCCGCCCGCACGACCCGCGCCGCGCTGGGGCTCCGATACGTGAGCGAATGCATCCGGGTGGATCTTTCCCTCTCGCGTCGCTTCACCACCTCCGTTAATGTCGCCCCGACAACCGATCTCGGCCTTTCGGTGTCGCTGTTCGGCTTCGGACCGGAGCGCGGCGCGGCCCCCCGGAGCTGCAGCGGAACGTGATATGCAACGCGACATGCCAGGAAACCCGACATGCCCGACCTGATCCCTCCATCCCGCCCCGACTGCCCCGCCAGGAGGCGCGCCTGCCCCCGCCGGGTGCGCGCGCGCCGGAAAGTCCGCCCTCCGAAAATCCGCCTCCCGGCTGCCGCCCTCCTGCTGACGCTGCTGCTTCCGGCCCTTCTCGCCCCGGCATCCGGCAGCGGCGGGACGGCCCGGGCGCAGGGGCTGTTCGCCCCGGCCGTGATCGTCAACGACAGCGCCATCACCGGCTACGAGCTGCGCCAGCGGGTGCAGCTGCTCCGCTTCCTGCGCACCCCGGGCGATCTCGAGGAAGAGGCCCGCCGGCGGCTGATCGACGAGCGCCTGCAGGCCCAGGCCGCGCGCCAGGCCGGAATCGTGCCGGATGCCGACGAGATCCGGGCCGGGGTTGCCGAATTCGCCGGCCGGCTCGATCTGGATGCGGATTCCTTCCTGGCCCGGCTGGCGGAAGAAGGGATCGCTGCCGAAAGCTTCCTCGACTTCGTGCGCGCCGGGCTGGCCTGGCGGAGCCTCGTCCGCCAGCGCTTCGGGGCGCAGGTCGAGATCAACGATGCCGAGGTGGAGAGGGCCATCGCCCTGGAGGGCGCCCGGGGCAGCGCGCGGGTGCGGATTTCGGAGATCTTTCTGCCGACGAACACCCCCGAAAATGCGGCCATCAGCCGCGAACTTGCACCGCAAATCGCCCGGCTGCGCAGCATCGAGGAATTTTCCGAGGCGGCGCGGCGCTTTTCCGCCGGCGCCACGCGCCGGCAGGGCGGGCAGGTCGAGGGCTGGGTGATGCTGGAGGATCTGCCGCCGCTGATCCGCCCGGTGCTGCTGAAGATGCGCCCCGGAGAGGTAACCGAGCCGATCGAGATTCCCGATGCCATCGCGCTGTTTCAGCTGCGCGCGATCCAGGAGGTGCCGGCGCGCGGCCCCGAAAACCCGCTGATCGATTACGCCAGCTATCTGATCGAGGGCGGGCGCAGCCCCGAGACTCTGGCCCGGGCGGCGGAAGTCCGGGCCCGGGTCGATGTCTGCGACGATCTCTACGGTCTGGCCCGGGGGGAACCGCCGGAGCGGCTGGAGCGCCGCCGTCTGCCGCTCGCGGAGATTCCCGCCGAGGTGGCCCTCGAACTGGCCCGTCTGGACCCCGGGGAAAGCTCGACCGCGCTCACCCGCGATGACGGGCAGACGCTCGTGTTCCTGATGCTCTGCGCACGCCAGGGCACAAAAGGTGCGCCCGACCGGGAGGCGGTTCGCGAACGGCTGCGCAACGAACGGCTGAGCGCCCTGGCTCAGGGCTACCTGGACGAGTTGCGCGCCGCAGCGACAATCGTGACACCATGAGCGACGCGCCGGCCGCGCCGCTGGCGCTCAGCTGCGGCGAACCGGCAGGGGTGGGGCCGGAAATCGCGCTCGGAGCCTGGCGCGCGCTGGGAGCCGAGCTTCCCTTCTTCCTGATCGGCGATCCGGCCCATCTGCCCGCCGGCGCGCCGCTGGTGATGATCGACGAGCCCGCGCAGGCCGTGGCCGCCGCGGCGCGCGGTCTGCCGGTGCTGGCCCACCCCTTCCCCGAGCCGGCCGTCCCCGGCCGCCCCGCGCCGGCCAATGCCCCGGCGGTGATCGCGGCAATCGAGCGCGGCGTGGCACTGGTGCGCCAGGGGCGGGCCGCGGCGCTGTGCACCGGGCCGATCCACAAGCGGGCGCTTCAGGAAGGCGCCGGCTTCGCCTTTCCCGGCCACACCGAATACCTGGCCCATCTGGCCGGGGTGGAGCAGGTGGCGATGATGCTCGTCGGCGGCGGGTTGCGGGTGGTGCCGGCCACCATCCACATTCCGCTGGCCCGGGTGCCCGCCGCCCTCACCGCACCGCTGCTGGAGCGCACCATCCGCATCACCCACGACGCCCTGCGCCGCGATTTCGCGCTGCCCGCACCGCGCATCGCGGTGGCCGGGCTCAACCCCCATGCCGGCGAGGGCGGCGTCATGGGGCGGGAGGAGATCGCGCTGATCGCACCGCTGCTGGAGCGGCTGCGCGCCGAGGGCCTGGCGCTGAGCGGCCCGCTTCCGGCCGATACCATGTTTCACGAACGCGCCCGGCGCGGCTATGACGCGGCGATCGCCATGTATCACGACCAGGCGCTGATCCCGATCAAGACGCTGGCCTTCGACGCGGGGGTGAACGTCACCCTCGGGCTGCCCTTCGTGCGCACCTCGCCCGATCACGGCACCGCCTTCGACATCGCCGGGCGCGGGATTGCGCGGCCCGATTCGCTGATCGCCGCACTGCGGATGGCGGCGGAGCTGGCGGCGAGGCGGGCGTCATGAAACTTCG
>JALSKC010000046.1 GCA_026989055.1 Paracoccaceae bacterium | reverse complement strand
CTTCCACATGGACCAGACCAAGGTGATGGAAGGCCGCCTGTGCCGAATCCTCACCTGGTATGACAACGAATGGGGCTTCTCCAACCGCATGGCAGATACCGCCGTGGCAATGGGAAAGCTGATCTGAAAGGGATGGCCGATCTGAAACTGCTCTGACGACGGTTTCCCTTTCCCGGAAGGCGCTTCCGGGGGAGCCGGCGGCCGGCATCCGGCGCGGGCGGAGGGCCCGTCCGCAAGCCGGCCCGGCCCACGGCTCCCCCGCCAGCAGGCCGGCCCATCCCGCCGGCCCCATCCCTTCGCAGGCGCCGCCCCCTGCCTCAGCCGGAGAAGCGCTCCCTGAGGGCCGCTTCCACCGCCGGCGTGACGAATTTGGAAACATCGCCGCCCAGGCGGGCGATCTCCTTGACCAGCCGGCTGGCGATCGCCTGGTGGCGGGCCTCCGCCATCAGGAATACGGTTTCGATCGCGGAATCCATTGCCCGGTTCATACCGACCATCTGGTATTCATATTCGAAATCGGCCACCGCGCGCAGCCCGCGAATGATGAGCGAAGCCCCCACGTCGCGGGCGCAGTCGATCAGCAGGTTCTCGAAGGGGTGGACGATGACCTCGGCGGGCAGATCGCGGCAGGACCTGTCGCATTCGGCGGTGATCATCGCCACCCGTTCATCCAGACCGAACAGGGGGGCCTTGTCGCGGTTGACGGCCACCCCGATCACCAGCCTGTCCACCAGCGCCGCGGCCCGGCCGATGATGTCGAGATGGCCGAGCGTAATCGGATCGAAGGTGCCGGGATAGAGGCCGATGCGCATGAGACCCTCCGTGGCTGTGGCGCTCCCGCGCCGTCACGCAACAATATTGCGCGCGCGATTACAAGCGGGAAATGACACGGCGGCGCAACGGCGCGCAGACGCGCGGTCCGCCCCTGCGGGGAGCGCTCCGGCGCCCGGCCTTCGCCTGCCGCCCGGCCACTCAGTGGCCCATGATCATCCCTTCCAGCGCATCCTTTTCCATGGCCAGTTCGGAAAGCCGCGCCTTGACCACGTCGCCGATCGAGATCAGCCCGACCATCTGCCCCCCGTCCATCACCGGCAGGTGGCGGAACCGCCCCTCGGTCATCTTTTCCAGAACCTGATCGGCGCTTTCCTCGAGCCGGCAGGTGATGATCCGGCGGGTCATCAGCGCGCTGACCGGCTCCTGGAGGCAGTCCCGGCCGCGCCGGGCGAGCGCGCACACGATGTCCCGCTCGGAAAGGATGCCGAGCGGCTCCGCCCCGTCCCCGGACACCACGAGCGAACCGATCCGCTTTTCCGCCAGGAGGCCCGCCGCTTCCAGAACCGGGACATCCGGGCCGACCGTCGCGACTTCCCGGGACGGTTTCGAATTCAAAATCTGACGCACAAGCATGGCAACTCCTGATTTTCACATGGTTTTCACATGGTTTTCACATGGCTCCTGATATGGCTGTCTACATGGCCGTCTCCCGCCGTCCGTTCGCCTTTCCGGGCCCGCGGCCGATCGCGCAAGCCCCTGCCCCAGCGTCACTTCCCGCCTTCCGCCTGTCAAGCCCGCTGCCGGCGGCGCGCCGCTTCCGCCTCGAGGCGGGCCACCTCGGAGCGGATCCCCGCGATCAGCCGCGCCGCGATCCGGTTGAGCCGCTCGACCCGGCGGTCGTCCTGGTGGCGGATCAGGTAGAAGCTGCGCCGCAGCGCGAGCCTGTCGGGCAGCACCGGTTCCAGCTCGGGTGCGAAGGCCAGCGCGAAATCATGCACGAATCCCACCCCCGCCCCCTGGCGCAACAGGTTGACCTGCACCGAAACCGAGTTCGACGCGGCACTGATCCGCGCCGCCCAGCTGTCCGGCAGATAGTCCAGCTGCTTGTCGAAGATCATGTCGGGGATGTAGCCGACGATCCGGTGCCCGCCCAGGTCCTCCACCTCCCGGATCGGCGGGCTGGCGGCCAGATAGGCGCGGCTTGCCGCCAGGTGCAGGTGATAATCGGTGATCTTCTGCACCGTCAGCCGGCCGCTGGCCGGGCGGCTCAACCCCACCGCCATGTCGGCTTCGCGGCGGGACAGGTTGAAGACCCGCGCCAGCGCCACGATCTGGATTTCCAGCTGCGGGTTTTCCGCCGCGATCGCGGCGCAGATCTGCGGCAGCAGATAGTTGGCGGTGCCGTCGGGAGCGCCGATGCGCACCTGCCCGCTGAGCTGCCCGGTCTGCCCGCCGAGCTCCTCCCCGGCCTGCAGGATCGCCTGCTCGGCACGCTCGGCATGGGGCAGAAAGCGCTGGCCGGCGTCGCTCAGCGCATAGCCGCGCGGCGAGCGGGCAAACAGCCGTGCCCCCAGCCGCTCCTCAAGCCGGGAAATCCGCCGCCCTACCGTGGCCGCGTCCATCTTCAGCGCCCGCCCGGCGCCGGAAATGCTCTCGGCCCGGGCCACGGCCAGGAAAACGCGCATGTCGTCCCAGTGGAATGCCATCCTGTACGCTCTTTTTTGCAAAACGCCTTTGGGAAACTCTCTCTTTTGCAGTCAAAATTGCAAGGATAGACTGACACCGAACCCCGGAGGGAAAGCGCCTGGAAGCACCCCGGAGGGAAAGCGCGGAAAGAAAACCCCGAGGGAAGGCTTCGAAGGAAGGCATCCTGAAGGGGCAGCCTGGAGAGACACAGCCCTGGAGAAACAGGGCGGAAAAAGCGGAGGACGCCATGCAGGAACTGACCCATTTCATCAACGGCAAGCGGGTGCCGGGCAGCTCGGGCCGTTTCGGCGACGTGTTCAACCCGGCCACCGGCGAGGTGCAGGCAAAGGTGCCCATGGCCTCGGCCGGGGAAACCGCCGCCGCGATCGAGGCCGCGGCCGCCGCCCAGCCCGCCTGGGGGGCGACGAACCCGCAGCGCCGCGCCCGGGTGATGATGGAGATGGTGCGCCTCATCAACCGCGACATGGACAAGCTGGCCGAGGCACTTTCCCGCGAGCACGGCAAGACCCTGCCCGACGCCCGCGGCGACGTGCAGCGCGGGCTGGAGGTGATCGAGTTCTGCATCGGCGCGCCGCATCTGCTGAAGGGCGAGTTCACCGACGGCGCCGGCCCCGGAATCGACATGTATTCCATGCGCCAGCCGCTGGGGGTGGTGGGCATCATCATGCCCTTCAACTTCCCTGCCATGATGCCGCTGTGGCACATCGGCCCGGCGCTGGCCTGCGGCAACGCGGCGGTGCTGAAACCCTCCGAGCGCGACCCCTCGGTGCCGCTGATGCTGGCCGAGCTGTTCATGGAGGCCGGGCTGCCCGAAGGCGTGCTGCAGGTGGTCAACGGCGACAAGGAGGCGGTGGACACCATCCTCGACAGCGAGATCATCCAGGGCATTTCCTTCGTCGGCTCCACCCCGGTGGCGCAATACATCTATTCGCGTGCCGCCGCCTCGGGCAAGCGCGCCCAGTGCTTCGGCGGGGCCAAGAACCACATGATCATCATGCCCGACGCCGACATGGACCAGGCGGCCGATGCGCTGGTGGGCGCGGGCTACGGCGCGGCGGGCGAGCGCTGCATGGCGGTGTCCGTGGCCGTTCCGGTGGGCGAGGAAACCGCCGACCGGCTGATCGAGAAGCTGGTGCCGCGCATCGAGAAGCTGCGCGTGGCCCCCTACACCGCCGGCGAGGACGTGGATTTCGGCCCCGTGGTCACCCGCGAGGCGCAGCAGCGCATCCTGCGGCTGATCGACAGGGGCGTGGAAGAGGGCGCGAAACTGGTGGTGGACAACCGCGACTTCAAGCTCCAGGGCTACGAGAACGGCTTCTTCGTCGGCCCGCACCTGTTCGACCACGTCACCCCCGAGATGGAGATCTACAAGACCGAGATCTTCGGCCCGGTGCTCTCCACCGTGCGGGCGGGCTCCTACGAAGAGGCGCTGAAGCTGGCGATGGATCACGAATACGGCAACGGCACCGCGATCTTCACCCGCGACGGCGACACCGCGCGCGATTTCGCGCACCGGGTCAACATCGGCATGGTCGGCATCAACGTGCCGATCCCGGTGCCGCTGGCCTATCACAGCTTCGGCGGCTGGAAGAAGTCGATGTTCGGCGACCTGAACCAGCACGGGCCGGACAGCTTCCGCTTCTACACCCGCACCAAGACGGTGACCGCGCGCTGGCCCTCGGGGCTGAAGGAGGGCGGCGAGTTCCACTTCAAGGCCATGGACTGACACAAGGCCATCGACCGGCGCTCGGGGCGACCTTCCGCCCCGGGCGGCCTCGGACCGGCATGTAGAGCGCGGCCGGCAAGGGGCACTCGGCCGGCAAGGGGCACTCGGGCGGGGCCGGCACCCAGAGCGGAGGTCACCACGCCGCCGCGATTCGCGCCCGTCGGATGCCGTCCCCTCCGCCCGGCCGCGACTTCCCTTGCCTGCGCCCCCGTTTTCGGAAAACATGTTCCGGGCATCAATACCCCGCCCGGCGCGCCTGGCACAGGACCGTGAAATGGCCTATCGGATCCGCATCCTCCCCGAACATGATCTGGCCTATTTCCGCTACAGCGGAACGGCGAGCATCGACGACTATCTCGCGGTCGTGGATCAATACCCCCGCCACCCCGATTTCCGGCTCGGGCAGAAGAACCTGGTCGATCTGACCCGGCTTGAGGACATCGAGCGCGACTACGCCCGGATCCTCGAACTTCAGGCCCGCATCGCGGGCTTCGTCCAGAGCACCCAGAACGACATCTTCAGCGTGATCGTCGCCCCCTCCGCGATCGCCCAGGAAGCAAGCCAGATCGTCCTGCGCTCCTGGGAAGAGCTGAACGCCCGGGTGGTGCGCCGCATGGTCAGAAACATGGAGGAGGCCGCCGTGCTGCTGGGGATCTCCCCTGCCGCGCTCGCCCCGCTGTTCGAGGAAGACTGAACCGCTCCTCGCCGGACCCCCGGCGCCGACCCGCGCCCGCCTCCTCCGGCCGCGGGCCCTTTGTCGCTGCCCGGCTCCCTGCCCGGCGGCCCGGGCCGGGAAACGGATTTCGGAGCGGAGCGCGCCGCCCTTTTCCTTGCCCGGGCGGCCCGCCTCTGCTTGAGTGGAAACGCGCCCGGAACTGGCGGCGCGCAACACCGGGAAAGCGGAACAGCATGAAGGACAGAGACCCGGAAGAACCGCCGTTCACGCTCGGGATCGAGGAAGAATACCTGCTGGTCGATCGCGAAACGCTCGAACTCGCCAGCGCGCCGGAAGGGCTCATGGCCGCCTGCGCCGCCGAGCTTGAAGGCCGGGTCGGCCCGGAATTCCTGCAATGCCAGATCGAGGTCGGCACCGGGGTATGCGCCACCATCGCCGAAGCCCGCGAAGATCTGCGCCGGTTACGCACCAGCGTGGCCCGGCACGCCGCGCGCTACGGGCTGGCCCCGATCGCCGCCTCCTGCCACCCCTTCGCCGACTGGAAGGAGCAGCGCCACACCGACAGGGAACGCTACAACACCCTGCACCGGGATCTGGGCGGCGTGGCCCGGAGGATGCTGATCTGCGGCATGCATGTGCATGTGGGCATCCCCGGACGCGACATGCGAATCGACCTGATGAACCAGCTTGTCTATTTCCTGCCGCATCTGCTGGCGATGAGCACCTCCTCCCCCTTCTGGCAGGGGGAGGATACCGGGCTCAGCTCCTACCGGCTGACGGTGTTCGACAACCTGCCGCGCACCGGGCTGCCGCCACGGCTGGACGGCTGGAGCGTCTATGAACGCTCGGTCAACGCGCTGGTCGAGATGGGGCTGATCGAGGACAGTTCCAAGATCTGGTGGGATCTGCGCCCCTCGGCGCGCTTTCCCACCATCGAAAGCCGGATCTGCGATGTCTCGCCGCGGCTGGAAAACACCCTGACCCTGGCCGCGCTCACCCAGTGCCTCACCCGCATGCTGTGGCGGCTGGCCCGGGCCAACCAGCGCTGGCGGATCTACGACAGCTTCCTGATCGCCGAGAACCGCTGGCGGGCACAGCGCTACGGCACTTCCGAAGGGCTGATCGACTTCGGCCGGCGCCGGGTGGAACCCTTCGATCTGCTGGTGCGCGAGATGGTCGGGCTGATTGCCGAGGATGCCCAGGCGCTCGGCTGCATCGCCGAGGTGGAGGCCGCACCGGCCCTGGCCGAACGCGGCAATGCCGCTGCGCGCCAGCGCACCGTTTTCCGCACCGCGCGCGAGGCCGGCGCCGGGCCCGATGCGGCGCTGCGACAGGTGGTGCGCCACCTGATCGAGGAGTTTCACGCCGATCTATGAGCCGCCAGAGCGCCGGATGCGGGGCGGCCGGATGCGGGGCGGCCGGGGCCGGATGCGGAAAAGGGCCGCCGGCGATCGGCGACGGCCGCCGCGCTTGCCCAGCGCGCCCCCCGACATCCACCGGCCATCGACAGGCCGGCCTGCCGCCCCGCCGGCGGGCACGGACCACGGCAGTCGGCCGCGAACGCTCGCGCCCCCGGGCAGCCGCTGCGCACCCGCCGCATCCCGGCGAGACTCCGCCGGAGCGCCTTCAGCCGAACAGCTCGTGGCAGAGCTCCAGCGCATCGACCAGCGCATCCACCTCCTCGGTGGTGTTGTACAGGGCGAAGGAGGCCCGGCAGGTGGCGTTCAGCCCCAGATGCGCCATCAGAGGCTGGGCGCAGTGGTGCCCGGCCCGCACCGCGATGCCGCGCTTGTCGAGCACGGTGGAAATGTCGTGCGGGTGCCCCGCCCCCTCGATCGTGAAGGAAAATATCGCTGCCTTTCCGGGGGCATCTCCCTGGATGTTCAACCAGTTCAGGCCGCCGAGCCGCTGCCGCGCATAGTCGCGCAGCGCGGCTTCGCGGGCGGCAATGTTTTCCATGCCCAGCTCCATCAGATATTCCAGCGCCGCTCCCAGGCCGATCGCCTGCACGATGCCCGGGGTGCCGGCCTCGAACTTCATCGGCGGATCGGCATAGCTGACCGCCTCGCGCGTGACCTCGCGGATCATGTCTCCACCGCCCATGAAGGGGCGCATCTCGGCCATCCGCTCGTGCCGTATGAAGATCGCCCCCGAACCCGAGGGGCCATAGAGCTTGTGGCCGGTGATCACGTAGAAATCGCAGCCCAGATCGTCGATGTTCACCGGCATGTGAACCGCGCCCTGGCTGCCGTCCACCAGCACCGGGACGCCGCGCGCGCGGGCGCCTTCGGCGATTGTCTTTACATCAACAACGCTCCCCAGCACATTGGAAAGATGAGTGATTGCCACCAGTCTCGTATCCGGTCCAATGGCATCGATCACCCGCTGCGGATCGAGCGCCCCCAAGGCATCAACCTCGACCCACTTCAGCCGTACGCCCATGCGCTCGCGCAGGAAATGCCAGGGCACGATATTTGCGTGGTGCTCCATCACCGACAGAACGATCTCGTCACCGGGCCGAAGGTTTTCCGCCCCCCAGCCATAGGCCACCATGTTGATCCCCTCGGTGGCGCCGGAATTGAGCACGATCTGGCGTTCGTCGGCGACCCCCAGAAAGCGCGCGACGATCCCGCGCACGGCCTCGTATTTCTCCGTCGCAAGATTTGAAAGATAGTGCAACCCCCTGTGAACATTTGCGTATTCATGTTCATAGGCACGGTTCACGGCCTCGATCACGACCCGCGGCTTCTGTGCCGAGGCTCCGTTGTCGAGGTAGATCAGCGGCCTGTCATTCACCCGCCGGGAGAGTATCGGGAAATCGGCGCGCAACCGCTCCGGATCAAGCATCAGACAACCCCCAGAAAATCGACTCCGAGCATCCCGAAGAGCACCCGCATCAGGGTGGCCAGGACGATCATCACCAGCAGCACCGAGAGGAACACCGCTACCAGCGAGCGGAAACCGTGCAGCTCGGCCACGAAAACCGTGAGCAGCCAGAACAGCAGGATGAACCCGGCCAGCCCCAGCAGCACCGACAGCGCCGGCAGCAGCACCAGCGCCCCGATCTGCAGGATCTGCATGCCGATCAGGATCGCCTGGATCCAGGCGACCAGCAGGATCGCGTCATCCAGGCTGCCCTTTCCGCCCATGAGCCGCCCCAGGTGATGGACGGCGAACACCATCACCCACAGTACCACGACCTGCGCGGCGAGCATCGCGAAGGGACTCATCATCCTCGCGCCCTGGCCGAGATGGCCGAGCCGGGCATTGAGCAGGAAGGACAGATAGGCCAGTGCGGCGCTGAGCACCGCGATCAGCAGCAGCACCTCCCATCGCTGGCGCCGCTCCATCCTGACGGCCATCACCCGGCGCGCGCCGGCCCGCGGGTCGCGCAGGGTCGCAACCGCAGCGCGCACCAGTTCCGTCAGCATGTTCGCCTCGCTCACCGCGCCTCTCCGCCGAATTCCGCCTGATACAGCGATGCAAGCCAGATAATCACGAACCCCGCAAGTGCAATCGCCCCGGCGATGTCATGCAGCGGGCCGCCGCCGGCAAGCCCGGCCAGAAGCCCGTTGAGCAGCCACATCGGCATTGCCGCCAGCAGCGCCCAGAACAGCGCCAGCCGGGCGCCATACCAGCTGCCGCGCCCGCCCAGCATCCGCGCCGCCACATGGCTCAACGCCGCGATCACGTAAAGCGCCAGCGGGGCGATGAACAGCCAGGCCACCAGCGCGCCGCCCAGGCGGGCCTCCAGCGGCGTTGACGGATCGTCCAGGCTGGCCCGCATCAGCCGCGGCCACTGTGAAAGGAAGGCCAGCGCGCAGCCGAGCATGAGGAACATCAATGCGCGGTCCTCGCGCCGCCCCGCCGCCAGCAGCCGCGCCATTACCCGGCGCGGGTGCCGCCAGGATGCCAGCATGTCGGCACTGAGCGCCATCAGCGGCGGTGGCGCCTGAGCCAGGCCTCCAGGCGCGACAGCAACTCGGCGGCGATCTCCTCCGCCTCGATCTCCTCGATCGCTTCGGACAGGAACGCCAGCACCAGCAGGTCTTCGGCATCCGCGCGCGCGATCCCCCGCGCTCTCAGATAGAACAGCGCCTCGGGGTCGATCGCCCCGGTGGTGGAGCCGTGGCTGCAGGCCACGTCATCTGCGTAGATCTCCAGTTCCGGCTTGGCGAAGAACTGGCTGTCGTCATCCAGCATCAGCGACTGGCTGATCTGGTAGCCATCGGTCTTCTGCGCGCCTTCCTTCACCAGGATCTTGCCCTGGAACACCCCCACGGCACCGTTGCGCAGCACCTTCTTGAACACCTGCCGGCTTTCGCAGTTCGGCGCGGCATGGGTGACGAACACCGTGTCGTCCTGGTGGAAGCGCCCGTCGCCCACCGCCGCGCCGGCCACATGGGCCGAGGCGCCTTCGCCGGCGAGCTCGATCACCGCCTCGTTTCGGGTCAGCACCCCGTTCACCGTCAGCGTGAAGCTCTTGAAGCGGCTTTCCGTGCCCAGCCGTGCGAAGATATGGGTATGGGCCCGGCGCTCGTGATCCCGCCCCTGGGTGCGCACATGGTGGAAGCGGGCGCCATCGGCCACCTCCACCTCCATCACCTTGTTCAGCCGGGCCGCGGCGGGGCCGTTTTCCAGCAGGGTCAACTCGGCTCCGGGCTCCAGCCGGATCACATGGTGCAGCAGCGCATCCGAGGTTTCGCGCTCGTGCAGGTAGATCAGCGAAACCGGGCGGCCGACCCGCCCGCTCACCCGGATCAGCACCCCCTCGCGCGCCAGCGCCGTGTTCAGCGCCGCAAGCGGGCGCGGCACCGGAGACTGGCCGCGCCCCTCCAGCACGCCGTAGAGATCCTTCGCCCAGTGGATGTCGGCGGCGGCCGCATCGGAAAGGAGGGAGATCTCGATCCCATCGCCGGCCAGATCATCCGAGGCCGCCGGGTCGAACACCCCGTCGCGGAACACGATCCGCAGCCGCTCGATACTGTCGAAGGGGCGGGTATCGTCCGGATCGACGAACACCGCCGCCGGCGGCGCCTCGGCCGCCGTCAGACTGGCCGGATCGGTGAAGCGCCAGTATTCGTCGCGCCGCCCGGGCAGACCCTGCGCCTGCAGCCGCGCCAGCGCCGTGCGCCGGGCCGCGCCGATCCACTCGCCGCCCCCCTCGGGCAGGCGCAGGGATTCGAGCCGGTCGGCCCCGGCGGCATTCTCCTGCGGGCGGACCATCACGCCACCTCCCCGAGCAGGGAGCCGTAGCCGTTGTTCTCGACCTCGAGCGCCAGTTCCGCTCCGCCGCTCTTGATGATCCGCCCATCGGCCATGATATGCACCACATCCGGCCTGATGTGGTTCAGGAGCCGCTGGTAGTGGGTGATCACGAGAAAGGCGCGCCCGGGGCTGCGCAGGGCGTTGACGCCCTCGGCCACCAGTTTCATCGCATCCACGTCCAGCCCCGAGTCGGTCTCGTCGAGGATGCACATCTTCGGCTCCAGCATGGCCATCTGCAGGATCTCGTTGCGCTTCTTCTCGCCCCCGGAGAAGCCCACGTTCACCGGCCGCTTGAGCATTTCGGCGTCGATCTTCAGCTGCTTCGCCCGGGCCCGGATCTCCTTGAGGAAATCGCCGGCCGAAAGCTCCTCCTGCCCGCGCGCCTTGCGCTGGGCGTTCACAGCGGTGCGCAGGAAGGTCATGTTGCCCACGCCGGGAATTTCCACCGGATACTGGAAGGCGAGGAACAGACCGGCGGCGGCGCGCTCCTCGGGCTCCATCTCCAGCAGGTCGGCGCCATCCAGCGTGGCGCTGCCTTCGGTGACCTCGTAGCCCTCCTTGCCCGCCAGCACATGGGAAAGCGTCGATTTCCCCGAGCCGTTGGGCCCCATGATCGCGTGCACCTCGCCGGCGCCGACGGTCAGGTCAACCCCCCGGAGGATCACCTTGTCCTCTTCTTCGAGCTTGACGTTCAGGTTTCTGATTTCCAGCATTTCGTTTTCACCTTCGGTTGGAGATCGGGCCCGGGAGCGTCCGGGCAAACGGCCGAAAACCCGCACAAGGGCGGGCTGGCGCCGGGGTTTTCCGGCAGGCAGCGCCGCTCCCGGCGGCGCGCAGCAGCGATGCGTTCAGGGATTCGTTCAGCGCTCCGGGCTGATGCGCGCAACAGCGCCCGGTGCGCTGGCGGGGCCGGCCGTCGGGGCGGTGCCCGACAGCGTCACCATCAACAGCGTGCCCGGAGCGGTCTGGCTCACCACGCTTTCGACCCATTGCGGTGAAAAGCTCCGCGAGAACGGTTCCGGCGCCAGATGCACCAGATTGTGCATCGACAGCACCATCGCCCCCACGCCGAGGAGCTTGCCGAAGCCATGCAGCCACGAGCGCCCCCGGAACAGCGCCCGCAGCATGATCGCCAGCGTGATCGCCAGAACCACATCCACCGCCAGCAGCAGGTCGGCATCGGGCTCGCCCAGCGCCGTTCCGGTCAGCCGAAAACGCGCATAGCGCACCAGGAGCACCGCCAGCGCGCCGAGCAGGATGCCGCCGAACAGACCGCCGGCCACCGCCCCGCCCCGGATGCTCCCGCCGCCCGGCTTCGCCGCCGCCGGCGGCAGGGTGCGCTTCCGCCCGCGGGTGCGCCCGGCCGGCGCGAAGGCCGCTCCGGGCGCGCTCGCGCCCGCATGGAGCCGGCCCAGCGTGTGCGGCCCGCCCCGCGCGATCCGTTCGAGCCGCTCCTGGAAACGGCGCTGCTGGCTTGTCAGGCCTGTGAGGCTTGCCATGCCCTTCCCTCCGGAATCCGTCACCCCGGAAGCAGGCTTGCGGCGAAACCGGGCCGAAATGGGGCAGAAGAGGCACGATTTCGTGCTCGCTCCTCTCGCCCGGCGCCGCCGCAAGGCAGGCCCGCGGCGCCAGCGCCAGCGGCCGCCCCGCCCTTTCACGCAGCGCGCTCATCCGACCGAGCCTTCCAGCGAGATCGCCACCAGCTGCTGCGCTTCCATGGCGAATTCCATCGGCAGCGCCTGCAGCACCTCGCGGGCGAAGCCGTTGACGATCAGCGCCAGCGCCTCCTCCTCG
The DNA here is from genome assembly GCA_026989055.1 of Paracoccaceae bacterium. Classification (GTDB taxonomy): domain Bacteria; phylum Pseudomonadota; class Alphaproteobacteria; order Rhodobacterales; family Rhodobacteraceae; genus JAJRUE01. The sequence continues at coordinate 4,904 of JALSKC010000046.1, read as the reverse complement.
TCCATGCCGCGCTGGCGGCAGTAGAACAGCTGGTCGTCGTCCACCTTCGATGTCGTCGCCTCGTGCTCGACCCGGCTGGAGTTGTTCTTCACCTCGATGTAGGGCACCGTGTGCGCCCCGCATCTGTCGCCGATCAGCAGGGAGTCGCACTGGGTGTAGTTGCGGCTGTTCTTCGCCTTCGGGTGCATGCTGACCAGCCCGCGATAGGTGTTCTGGGCACGCCCGGCGCTGATCCCCTTGGACACGATCCGCGAGCGGGTGTTCCTGCCCAGATGCACCATCTTGGTGCCGGTATCGGCCTGCTGCATGTTGTTGGTGATGGCGATCGAGTAGAACTCGCCCTGGCTGTCGTCGCCGCGCAGGATGCAGGAGGGGTATTTCCAGGTGACGGCGCTGCCGGTTTCCACCTGGGTCCACATCACCTTGGAGCGGGCGCCGCGGCAGTCGGCGCGCTTGGTGACGAAGTTGTAGATGCCGCCCTTGCCCTCCTCGTCGCCGGGGAACCAGTTCTGCACGGTGGAATACTTGATCTCGGCGTCCTCCAGCGCCACCAGCTCGACGACCGCCGCATGCAGCTGCGCGGTGTCGCGCCTGGGCGCGGTGCAGCCTTCCAGATAGCTGACGTAGGACCCCTTGTCGGCGATGATCAGCGTGCGCTCGAACTGGCCGGTGTTCTCGGCATTGATGCGGAAATAGGTGCTGAGCTCCATCGGGCAGCGCACCCCGGGGGGCACATAGACGAAGGACCCATCGGAGAACACCGCCGAGTTCAGCGTGGCGTAGAAGTTGTCGCTCTGCGGCACCACGCTGCCCAGGTATTTCCGCACCAGCTCCGGGTGCTCGCGGATCGCTTCCGAGATCGAGCAGAAGATGACGCCGGCCTTTTCCAGCTCCTTCTGGAAGGTGGTGCCGACGCTCACGCTGTCGAACACCGCATCCACCGCCACCCTGCGCCCCTCGGCAGGGATATCCTCGGCACCCTCGACGCCGGCCAGGATCATCTGTTCGCGCAGCGGAATGCCCAGCTTCTCGTATGTGGCCAGAAGCTTCGGATCCACCTCGTCGAGGCTTTTCGGCTTCTTTTCCATGCTCTTGGGCCGGGCATAGTAATAGAGATCCTGGAAGTCGATCTCGGGGTAGTTGACCATCGCCCATTTCGGCTCTTCCATCTGCTGCCAGCGGCGGAAGGCCTGCAGACGCCACTCGGTCATCCACCCGGGCTCCTCGTTCTTCTTCGAGATCAGCCGGACGATGTCCTCGTTCACCCCCTTGGGGGCGAACTCCATCTCGATCTCGGTTTCCCAGCCATGCTTGTACTTGCCGGAAATCGAGCGCACCGCCTCGACCGTCTCCTGATCGACGCCTTCCTTGACCTTCAGAGTATCGTCCATGTTCCTACCGTTTCCCGTTCGCGCGTTTTCGTTTCAGTTGCATTTCAGGCTGCCCGTTCCCCGAAGCGGGCACGCGCGCGCCCCCAGCTTTCGACGAAACGCAGCACGTCATCCCGCGTCAGCCCGGGCCCGAGCGAAACCCGGATCGCGCCGGCGCTTGCCGCCGCATCGAACCCCATCGCCCGCAGCACCCGGCTGGCGCGCACCTTGCCGCTGGAGCAGGCCGACCCCGCCGAGACGGCGAAACCGGCCAGATCCATCGCCATCACCTGGGTCTCGCCCTTCCAGCCCGGCGTGATCAGGCAGCTGGTGTTGGGCAGGCGCGCCCCCCCGCGCCCGGCGATCACCGTGTCGGGGGCCGCATCCAGAACCGCCGCCTCCAGCAGGTCGCGCAGCTCCGCGACTTCCTCCCAGAGGCCATCGGCCAGATCGCGCGCCGCCGCCTCGGCCGCGGCGCCGAAGCCGGCGATGCCGGCCACGTTCTCGGTGCCCGAGCGCCGCCCCATCTCCTGGCCTCCGCCACGGATACGCGCCGCCACCTCCTGCCCGCGCCGCAGCACCAGCGCGCCGACTCCGCGCGGCCCGCCCAGCTTGTGCGCCGAAACCAGCATCATGTCGCAGCCGAGCCAGGAAAAGGCCAGCGGCATCTTGCCGAAAGCCTGGGTCGCATCGCACACCGCCAGCCCCTCGGGCAGTTCCTGCACCACGCCGGTCTCGGAGTTGGCCAGCTGCAGCGTGCTGCCGGCCGGCTCGGGCACCGTCACCCGGCCGCCCCCGTCCACCGCCAGATCACCGCCGCTCCAGGCCAGAACCGCCTCATGCTCGATCGCCGCGCTTGCCAGATCGCGCCCGGCCAGCGCCAGCGCCGCCGCCTCGGTGGCGCCGGAAGTGAAGACGATATCCGCCTCGCCCGCCCCCAGCGCCTCGGCCAGCTGCCGCCGGGCACGCTCGACGATCGCCCGCGCCGCCCGCCCCTCGGCATGGACCGAGGAGGGGTTCCCGGTCACCTCCAGCGCCGCCGCCACCGCCTCGCGCGCCTCCGGGCGCAGTGGCGCCGAAGCGTTCCAGTCCAGATAGACCCGCCGGCTCATTCTTCGTCCACGACGGAAAACAGGCCGGGGACCGCCGGACAGGGGCAGAGCGCATTGTCCACCACATCCGAAAGCCGGGTCTGATGCAGGAACACGAAGACATGGGCCGAGAGGCACTCCCACAGCCGGTTGCTCATCGACTGCGCCCGCGTCCCCGAGGTGCCGCCCGAAGCCCCGGCCCCGGTGTGCAGCGCCGAAACCGTCTCGTCCACGGCCTGCAGGATCGCGGACACCCGTATCTCGGAAGCCGGGAGCGCCAGCCGGTAGCCGCCGCCGGGCCCGCGCACCGATTCCACCAGCCCCGCCCGGCGCAGCTTGACGAACAGCTGCTCCAGATAGGGCAGCGAAATGTCCTGCCGCTTCGAGACCTCGCCCAGCGAGGACAGCACGCCTTCCGGCTGCATGGCCAGATCGGCCAGAGCAACCATCGCGTAGCGACCCTTGGTGCTGAGCTTCATCCCCCGCCCTCAAAAACATTGACGCGCGCCGAAGGTGACATTACCTCACCTCCGAAGCCGGATGCCGGATGGATGTCCGCCGGCCGATTTAGAACGATTCTAAGGTGCCCGAGTGAATTCGTCAACAATTCAGACGAAAAACCCGGAAACAAGGCAGGAACGACGATGCCCGAAGTGATCTTTCCCGGCCCCGAGGGGCGCCTCGAAGGCCGCTACCACCCGCAGAAGGAGAGAGACGCCCCGATCGCCATCATCCTGCATCCGCACCCGCAGTTCGGCGGCACCATGAACAACCGGGTTGTCTACAACCTGCACTACGCCTTCTACAACATGGGCTTCACGGTGCTGAGGTTCAATTTCCGCGGCGTGGGGCGCTCCCAGGGCGAGTATGATCAGGGGGTGGGCGAGCTTTCGGACGCTGCCGCCGCGCTGGATTACCTGCAGTCGATGAACCAGAACGCCAAGCACTGCTGGGTGGCCGGATTCAGCTTCGGCGCCTGGATCGGGATGCAGCTGCTGATGCGCCGGCCCGAGATCACCGGCTTCGTCTCGGCCAGCCCGCCGGCCAACATGTATGACTTTTCCTTCCTCGCCCCCTGCCCGGCCTCGGGGCTCATCATCAACGGCACCGCCGACCGGGTCGCCCCGCCGGCCGATACCGAGGCGCTGGTCGAAAGGCTCCACGAGCAGAAGGGGATCACCATCACCCACGCCCAGATCGAGGGCGCCGGGCACTTCTTCGAAGATCCGCACATGGAAACCATGATCAGGACGGTGGATGAATATGTCCGCCGACGACTGACCGAAACCAGCCGTTGAACCCGCCGCGCCCCGCCCGCGCCTGCCGCTTCGCCGCACCGCCGCCTTTCGCCCGCCGCACCGCCGCTTCCGCGCGCAGGGGCCGCGGCAGAAGCACCGCCCCGCCGCCTTTCGCAATGCGCCCCCTCCCCGCGTCGGGAGCCCCCCTGCGGCGCGGCAACCGGCCGCAAGGCTCGGTATGCGACCGCATACTACCTTCCCTTTCCCCGGATATTGCTCTAAGGAAGCGCGCACGGATGCGATTCCGCCACCTCTCACCCGCATTCCCAATGAAGAGGCGCCCATGCAGAAGATCAAAGTCGAAAACCCCGTCGTCGAGCTCGACGGCGACGAGATGACCAGGATCATCTGGCATTTCATCAAGGAAAAGCTGATCCTGCCCTATCTGGACATCGACCTGAAATACTATGACCTGTCGATCCAGAAGCGCGACGAGACCGACGACCGGATCACCGTCGATGCCGCCAACGCGATCAGGAAATACGGCGTGGGCGTGAAATGCGCCACCATCACCCCCGACGAGGCCCGGGTGGAGGAATTCGGCCTGAAGAAGATGTGGCGCAGCCCCAACGGCACCATCCGCAACATCCTGGGCGGGGTGGTGTTCCGCGCCCCGATCATCTGCCGCAACGTCCCGCGCCTGGTTCCGGGCTGGACCAAGCCGATCGTGATCGGCCGCCACGCCTTCGGCGACCAGTATCGCGCCACCGATTTCCGCTTCCCCGGCAAGGGAAAGCTGACCATCCGCTTCGTCGGCGAAGATGGCGAGGTGATCGAGCACGAGGTGTTCGACGCGCCGGGCTCGGGCGTGGCCCTGGCCATGTACAACCTCGACGATTCGATCCGCGATTTCGCCCGCGCCTCCTTCAACTACGGGCTCGACAAGGGCTGGCCGGTGTATCTTTCCACCAAGAACACCATCCTCAAGGCCTATGACGGCCGCTTCAAGGACCTGTTCCAGGAAGTGTTCGATGCCGAATTCCGCGAGAAGTTCGAAGCGAAGGGCATCACCTACGAACACCGGCTGATCGACGACATGGTGGCCTGCGCCATGAAGTGGAACGGCGGTTTCGTCTGGGCCTGCAAGAACTACGACGGCGACGTGCAGTCGGATACCGTGGCCCAGGGCTTCGGCTCGCTCGGGC
>JALSKC010000045.1 GCA_026989055.1 Paracoccaceae bacterium | reverse complement strand
CGATCAGGATCGGGATCACCGTGGCCGGGATCGCCACCGTCAGGGTGTTGAAGAAGGCCCTGGCCATGCCCTCGCGGTTCTTGGGGTCGAACAGCACCTTGTAATAGTTGGCCAGCGTGAACTCCGGGGGCACCTTGGCGGTGACGAAGATGCGCTGGCCGCGCTTGCCGGTGAACGGCTCGGTATTGGTCATCCGGTAGTTGCCGGCGGCATCCACCGTCACCTCGCCGCCCCTGCGCAGCGGTGCCACCTCGCCGGCGGCAAAGGCTGCGGGCGCCTTCGAGGAGACGCCGAAACGCGAGACGCTCGCCGCCCGACCCTCCGCGAACAGATTGCCCTCGATCACCCACAGATCCCCCTGTTGCACCTGTTCGGAGGGCGGCGCGCTGCGCAGGGTGAGGTTCTGGACCGAGGGGAAGAGCGCCTTCCACCAGCCCGATGTGGCGATCTGATCGGCGCTGCGGAAGGAGGAAACGAACAGCCCCACGGTGGGAAACAGCCACAGCAGGACGAGGGCCAGCACGGACAGATGCACCGCCCAGCTCAGCGCCGATCTGCGCCCGGCGATCCCCTCCATCAGCGCATCTCCCTGCGGGCGTTCCACACGTTCCAGACCAGGATCGGCGTCACCAGGGCCATGAGCACCATCGCCGCCGCCGACCCCACGCCCCAGTCCCCGGTGCGAAACAGCTTGTCATACATGTAGTTGGCCAGGACCTGGGTCTGCCATTGCCCGTTGGTCATGGCAAAGACGATGTCGAAGACCTTCAGCACCACGATGGTGATCGTGGTCCAGACCACCACGATGGTGCCGGCGATCTGCGGCACCTTGATGCGGAAGAAGATCTGGAACGGATTGGCCCCGTCGACGATCGCCGCCTCGACGGTTTCCTCGGGGATTCCGCGAAGCGCCGCACTGAGGATGACCATGGCAAAGCCGGTCTGGATCCAGACCAGAACCGCCATCAGGAAGAAGTTGTTCCAGAACGGAATCGTCAGCCAGGTCCGGGGCTGGCCGAAGGGCAGCCGGGCCGACAGCAGCGGCGGAATGGTCGAAAGCAGCGCCCAGCCCAGCCACAGCGCCGCCAGCGCAAGCCCGCCCCGCAGCGCCAGCGCACCGGGGCGCGCGTGCAGGGCCGGCACCGTGCGCAACAGCAGCCACGCTCCCCACACCAGCAGTGCCGAACAGATCAGCAGCACCAGCGCCGGCAGAAGCTTGAGCACGATGAATGACACCGGCCCCTCATCGAAGGTCAGCCACACCGCATTGAGCACGCCGATCTGCTCCTGCCCCGCGGGGCGGGTGTCGTAGACCAGCTTCCAGATCACCGCGGCGCCGACGAAGGAAATCGCCATCGGCATGAAGATCAGCGACTTGGCGATATTGCCCCAGCCGATGCGGTCGGTGAGCTGGGCGGCCAGCAGGCCGAACCCGGTGGAGGCCGCCGGCACCACGATCAGCCACAGCATGTTGTTGCGCATCGCCTCCCAGAACTTGGGCTCGGCGGCCATCTGGCGATAATTTTCCAGCCCCACCCAGGTGTAGCCTCCCTCGGGCAGGCGTTCGCTCAGCGACAGGCGCAGCGTCTCGACCACCGGATAGGCCAGGTAGAGGCCGAGGGCGGCAAGGGCGGGAAGGAGAAACAGCCAGGGCCGGATCATGTTGGCGCGGTTGATGTTGCGCCCGGCAGAGGGCCCGCGCGGCGGAAACAGAACCTTGTCCAGCAACTGGTTGGAAAGCCAGAAATACCCCACGCAGCCGCCGACTCCGATGAAGATCGTGACAATGGCCTGCAATGCCGGATTCATCTCGCCCCCCGTTGCTGACGGAAGTGGTGCCGCAACAGCACCGGAATTCAAGGGGAATCCGGCCCGGAGGCCGGATTCCGCCGCCTCGGCGCGACTATTTCAGCGCCTCCCAGGAGGCCTGGATCTCGTCGGCCACCTGCCCGGCCGGCTTGCCGCTGACATAATCGACCATGCCGGTCCAGAACGACCCTGCGCCGACGCCGCCGGGCATCAGGTCGGAGCCGTCGAAACGGAAGGTCGTGGCCCCCAGGAGGATGTCGTTCATCTTCCTGAGCGTCGGATCACCGAACACCCCGGTATCGACACCCTTGTGCGGGGTGAGGAAACCCTTGCGCGCCATCCAGATCTCATGCGCCTCGGGCGTTTGCAGGAAGGCGATCAGATCGCGCGCCGCCTCGCTGTCCCGGGTGATCGCCCAGACGGTGCCCGCACCCAGAACCGGGTTGCCCAGGTCCTTTTCCGCATAGGACGGGAAGTAGAAGAAATCCGCGTCCTCGCCCACCACGGTGCCCTCGGGGAAGAAGGCCGGGATGAAGCTGGCCTGGCGGTGCAGGTAGCACTGCGGCGGCGCGCTGAACAGGCCCTTGGGGCTGTCGCGGAAATCGGTGGAGGCCACCGCACCGGAGCCGCCGGCGACGAAGGAATCGTTCAGGGCGAACCAGCCGAATTCCTCGATCGCGGCAACGATGCGCGGATCGTTGAAGGGAATCTCGTTCGTCACCCAGGCGTCATAGACCTCGGGCGGCTGGGTGCGCAGCAGCAGATCCTCCACCCAGTCGGTGGCCGGCCAGCCGGTGGCCCCGCCCGAGCCCAGACCGATGCACCACGGCGTGCCCCCGTCGGCCACGATCTGCTCGGTCAGCGCCTTGAGATCTTCCATGGACTGCGGGATCTCGTAGCCCGCATCCTCGAAGTTCTCGGGCACATACCAGACCAGCGATTTCACATCGACCTTGTAGAAGAAACCGTAAAGATCCTCCTTGCCGTCGGGGCCCTCGTAGGTGCCCAGATCCACCCAGGACTGGCCGGCGGCGTAGTTCTCCCGCACCCAGTCGGCGGTGCCTTCGGGCAGCGGGGTCAGGAAGCCGCGCCGGGCCATGTCGGCAGCAAGCCCGGGCTGCGGGAAGACGGCGATGTTGGGGGGTGATCCGGCCTCGGCGTCGATGACGATCTGCTGCTCGAAACTGTCCGATCCGGTATAGCGCACGTCATGGCCGGTCTTCTCGGCGAATGCCGCCAGCACCGCCTCCACGTTTTCCTGGTCCGGCCCCAGCCACGGCCCGAAGACGGTGAGCTGCTGGGCCAGGGCACCGACCGGCAGCAGCGCCACCGCGGCCGCGCCCGCAAACAAGAGCTTGTTCATCCTTCTTCCTCCCAATGGGCGCCGGCAGCGGCGCCGGCAGACACATCCAGGCGATTCGGAGATTTCCAAAGCGCTTTGGATAATCGGAGGGTCGCGGATTCCCGCGCCCCTGTCAAACGAAACATCTCCGAAAGCTGCGCATCCTTGAACGGATACGCACATTCAGACCGCCCGACCGCGTCTACCTTCCGTTTGACGCGCCCCTGCCATGCCCATAATCTGCGCAGGAAATCAAAAGCGCTTTGGCACATGAACCTGAAAGAACTCTCCGCCCTTCTGGGGCTGTCGCAGACCACGGTCAGCCGGGCACTGAACGACTATCCGGAAGTCAGCGAGGCCACCCGCCGCCGCGTGAAGGAGGCCGCGCGGGCCAACAATTACACCCCGAACACCCGCGCCAAGGGGCTGGCCACCGGGCGCTCGATGGCCATCGGCCACGTGATCCCGATTTCCACCCGCCACGAGATCGTCAACCCGATCTTCGCCGACTTCATCGCCGGAGCCGGCGAGATCTATACCGCGGGCAACTACGACATGCTGCTTTCGGTGGTCCCGGATGTGGACGAGGAGAGAACCTACCGCACCCTGGCTGCGCGCGGCTCGGTGGACGGGGTGATCCTGCACGGCCCGCATGCCGACGACCGCCGCATTCCGCTGCTGCGCGAACTGGGGCTGCCCTTCGTGGTGCACGGCCGGGCCGGGCACGAGGAAGACAGCTATTCCTGGGTCGATGTGAACAACACCCGCGCCTTCCGCCGCGCCACCGATTTCCTGCTCGACCTGGGACACCGGCGCATCGCGCTCGTCAACGGCCTGGAAAGCATGGACTTCGCCCGCCGCCGCCGCGCCGGCTACGAGGCGGCGCTGAAGGCGCGCGGCATCACCCCGGATCCGGCGCTCATGCGTTCGGAGGAAATGACCGAAGACTACGGCTGGCGCGCCGCGCGCGACATGCTGGCCGACGAGAACCCGCCCACCGCCTTCGCCGTTTCCTCGATGCTGACGGCAATCGGCGTGCGCCGGGCGATCGGAGATGCCGGGCTGGAAATGGGGCGCGACGTGTCGGTGGTGATCCATGACGACGTGCTGTCCTACCTGAAGAACGGCGGCGACATCCCGATCTTCACCGCCGCCCGCTCCTCGGTGCACGAAGCCGGACGGCTCTGCGCCGAAATGCTGCTCCGGATCATCGCCGAACCCGCCCCCGCCACGCCGCGCCACCTGCTGCTGGAAAGCGAACTGGTGATCGGCAGCTCCACCGGCCCGGCCCCGACCGGCTGAGGCGCCCCGGCGCGGGCTCTTGCCACGCTCGGCTGCGGCGGGCAGAAGCAGAGGCGGGGCGGCAACGGATCCGGAAAGCGGGCAGGAATGCGCACAGCGGCAGGACCGGGTCGCTGCCCGGCAGAAGGTTGCGCAGCAGACGAAAGCGACGGTGCCGCAAAGATGGCGCAAAGGCGGACGAAAGGAAAGAACGGGAAAGAGATGGCAGGAAGCCGAGCGGATGCCGCAACCGGCGCCGGGCGCTGGAACGACGGGCTGATCCTCGTCGCCGACATCGGCGGCACCAACAGCCGCCTGGCGCTGGCACGGGGAGGGAAGATCCTTCCCGGGACGCTCACACGCCTCGCCAACCGCGACTTCCCCGGCCCCGACGCACTGCTGCGCGCCCATGCACAGCGCCACGGCGCGCCGCAGGCCGGCGCCTGCCTGGCAGTGGCCGGGCTGGTGCGCGACGGCCGGGCGGAAATGACCAATCTGCCCTGGCGGATCGACGCCGGCGAACTGGCCGCGCAGACCGGCCTGCCGCGGATTGCGCTCCTCAACGACCTCCAGGCCCAGGGCCATGCCCTTTCCGCCCTGCCCGGTGCCAGCCTGCGGCGTCTCCTCGCCCCCGCCCCCGGCAGCCCGCCGCCAGCGGCCGGCGCCGCCAGGCTGGTGGTGGGAATCGGAACCGGCTTCAACGCGGCTGCCGTGTTCGAGACCCCTTCGGGGCCGATCGTCCCCCCCGCCGAAGCCGGGCATGCCGACCTGCCGCTGCGCCGCCCCGACGAAGCTGCCTTCGCCGATTTCCTGCGCCGGCGGGCGGGGCTGGCTTCGGTGGAGCGCGCCCTCTCCGGCCCGGGCCTGGAAAACATCCACCGCTTCCTGCACCCCGAGGCGCCAGAGGATGCCGCCGGTATCGTCCGGGCACTGGAAGGCGGATGCCCCGCCGCCCGCGCCCGCGCTCTGGCCAGCCTGCGCCTGTTTGCCGGGCTGCTGGGCAATGCGATCAGCTCCCTGGCCCTGATCCATCTCCCCGGGGGCGGCATCTACCTGACCGGAGGCGTCGCCCGCGCGCTCGCCCCCTACCTCGCAGCGGCCGGCCTCGAAGCAAGCCTGCGCCGCGAAGGCCCCCTTGCCGGGCTGCTGCGGGAAATCCCGCTGTATCTGGTCACCGATGACAACGCCGCCCTGACCGGCTGCGCCCGCCATCTGTCGTGGGAACCCCCCTTCACCCGTCGTTAGGGTTAACCGGGTTAGAATGCGTCGCCCGCTCCCCTGCCGGGACGGAAGGCGGACACCGGGGGCGGGCGCAGCCGGCGGGTCCCGCGCCGGCGGAGCTGACGAAGGAAGAGCCGATGCTGCTGCGCAAGGAAATCCGGGTGCTCGTGGCCGATGACATGTCCGTGTCGCGCCAGATCCTGCTGCAGATGCTCGAACGGATCGGCATCGCCGACACCACCAGCGCCAGTGACGGCATCGCCGCCTGGAACAGCCTGCTGCGCCGCCCGGCAGATGTGATCATCGCCGATCTGGAAATGCCCGGGATGGACGGGCTGCAGCTGCTGCGCCGGATGCGCGAACACCGGCGCTTCTTCCGCATCGGCTTCGTGATGACCAGCGGCCATGACGGCGACCCGCGGATCGACGAGGCATGGCGCTGCGGGATGAACCGCTTCCTGCCCAAGCCCTTCGACATCCACAGGCTGGTGAAAAGCCTGGAGTCGGTCGCCGGGCGGATCTGAGCTTTCCACCCTCCTTCCACCCTCCTTCCACCCTCACGCCCCGCCGCAGCCCGCCGCGGCCGGGACCGGGCAGCCGTTGTTCCTCTGCCGCGCGGCCGGAGATCCCGTCCTCAGGCTTCCAGCTCGGCATCCCAGTAAAGGAAATCCAGCCAGGTCTCGTGCAGATGGTTGGGGGGAAACCTGCGACCGATGGCTCGCAGCTCTTCGGCGCTCGGACGGCGCGGCGGCCTGCGCAGGCGCATTCCCGCCCGGGCCGGGCTGCGCGCACCCTTGCGCAGGTTGCAGGGGGCACAGGCGGCGACCACGTTTTCCCAGCAGGTCCGCCCGCCGCGGGCTCTCGGAATCACGTGATCGAAGGTCAGCTCTCCCCGCACGCCGCAGTACTGGCAGCGGAACTCGTCACGCAGGAAGAGGTTGAATCGGGTAAAGGCCACCCGCCGGCGCGGCTTCACATAGGCGCGCAGAACCACCACCGAAGGGAGGCGGATTCCGGTCGAGGGGCTGCGCACCACCCGGTCGTATTCGGCCACGATATCCACCCGCTCCAGCCAGGCCGCCTTGACCGCCTCCTGCCAGGACCAGAGCGACAACGGGTAGTAGGAAAGCGGCCGGTAATCGGCATTGAGCACCAACGCCGGAAAGCGCCCCGGCCGGACCGGCTCCGGCTGCGGTGCGAATTCGGCTCTGCGCGCCCCGTCCATGCTTCCGCTGCTTCCGCTGTTGCCGACTGCTGCCGGCTGCTGCCGGTTTCCCGTTCCCGCCGCCTCCCTGACGGCCGCTCCAGCGCGCCCTCCCGCCAACTATATCTGGTGGAGCCGGCTCCGCAACCCCCCAGACCTGCCGGGCAGGAGGCAAGTTCAGGCGGGCTCCGCAAGGCCGAGGCGCGCCCGCATGAAGGCCAGCGCCACCGACAACCCGTCGGGTGCGATCCCGTGGCCGGTGCCCCTGCTCACATGGGTGCGAACCTCGAACCCGGCCGCTTGCAGCGCCTCGGCGGCTTCGGGCATGCTGGCCGGAGGCACCATCTCGTCGGCATCGCCGTGCACCAGCAACACCGGCGGACGCGAGACCGCCTCCGCTGTCAGCCGCGCGGGTTCCAGCAGGCGGCCGGAAAAGCCGACGACGCCGGCCACGGGCTCTGCCCGGCGCGGGGCCACATGCAGGGCCATCATCGTGCCCTGCGAAAAGCCGAACAGGATCATCCGGTCGGCCACCAGCCCCTCGTCGGCGAGCACGCGATCGAGAAAGGCGTTCAGATCGTCGACCGACTGCGCCATCGAGCGCGCCGCCTCCACCGGCGAGGATCCGTCCAGCCAGGGGATCGGAAACCACTGGAAGCCCATCGGATTCGCCGCGCAGGGCTCTGGCGCGTCGGGGGCGATGAAGGCGGTATCGGGCATGTGCGGCGCCAGCGGTTCGGCCAGCCCCAGAAGATCGGCACCATTGGCCCCGTAGCCGTGCAGGAACACCACCGCCCGTTTCGCCCGCCCCGGAGCGGGGCCGCGCCTGTCGAAATGCAGTTCGCGTGTCATCGGATCCCTTCCCTGTCCTTTTCGATGCGGTAGTAGGCCCAGAGCAGCCGGGCGGCAACCGCCCGCCAGGGCGACCAGGCCTCGGCCATCCGCGCAAGGGCGCGCGGCTTCGGGCGCTCGGGCAGGCCGAACAGCAGCCGCGCCGCTTCCTGCAGGGCAAGATCGCCCGGGGCGAACACATCGGCCCGGCCAAGCGAGAACATCGCGTATATCTGTGCCGTCCAGGGACCGATGCCGGGCACCGCGGTGAGCGTCGAAATCACCGCATCCAGGGGCATCTCGCGCAGCTGCGCATAGGGAATGCGCGCGCTTGCCAGCGCTTTGAGATAGCGCACCTTCTGGCCCGACAGACCACAGGCGCGCAGCTCGTCCTCGCTGGCCCGGATGATCTTGCGCGGACCGGTCAACCCCGCCGCCTTCATCCGCCGCAGGATCGCATCCGCCGCAGAGACCGAAATCTGCTGCGATACGATCGCATCCACGAGCGCGCCGAATCCCTCGCGCCGCCAGCGCAGCGGCAGCGGGCCGGTCAGGGCATAGGCATGGGCGAAGCGCGGCTCGCGCCCGGCCAGCCATTGCGCGCCCTCGTGCAGGCAGTCCGGCCCCTCGATGATCCGCTCGCTCATTGCCGTGCCCTCACCCATTCCAGCGCCTGTTCCACGGTTTCTACCGTTTCCGCCTCCGGCGCCGGCGGGCGGGCGATCATCGCCACCGGCAGCCCCAGTTCGCGTGCCGCGTCCAGCTTGGCCCGGCTGGAGGTGCCGCCGGCATTCCTGACCACCAGCCAGTCGATTCCGAGGCGGCGGAACAGCGCCACCTCGTCGGCCAGGCTGAACGGCCCCCTGCCCAGCAGGTACTCGCCGTTCGGCCAGGGGAAGGGGGCTTTCGGCGCATCGATCCGCCGGCAGATCAGCCGCCGCCCGGCGAGGTTGGCAAAACCGCTCAGGTTCTGCCGGCCGGTGGCCAGGAACACCGTGGCGCCGGGCGGGATATGCTCGGCGGCCTCTTCCTCGCGGGCGATCGTCGTCCAGTTGTCGCCGGGCCCCGGCACCCATTCCGGGCGCAGCAGCAGCAGATGCGCCAGACCGCGGGCCCGGGCGATGCGTGCGGTGCGCGCGCTGATCGCAGTGGCGAAGGGGTGGGTGGCGTCGAGAACCGCCGTGATCGCATGTTCGTCCAGGAACCGCTCGAACCCCTCGGCGCCGCCGAAACCCCCGACAACGGTCGGGAGCGCCAGGCGCTCGGGCATGCGGGTGGCGCCCGCCAGCGTGGCGATTGCCGGAATCTTCCTGTCGGCCAGTTCGCGGGCCAGCGCGCGCGCTTCGGATGTTCCGGCCAGCAGCAGCAGCATCAGCCCGCCCTCGCCAGAATCGTGCCGTCACGTCCGACCACCACCACATCGACTGCGACCGGCGCGCCCTTCAGCAGCGCCGCCGCCGCTTCGCGCGCCCGCTGCGCCACCGCTTCGGCCAGCGGCGGGCCGGCGATCTCGAAGGCATGCAGGGCGGTGCGCACCTGTGCGAGCTCGGGCAGGCCGACCCAGCGCGCCAGCGCCTCCATGTCCAGCCGCGAGCGCGCCGAATGCAGGTCTGCCGCCCCCTGCCCCAGCTTGGCCAGCTTGGCCAGCCCGCCGCCGATGGTCAGCCGCGGCACCGGGTTGCGGCGCAGGTATTTCAGCAGCCCGCCGGCGAAATCGCCCATGTCCAGCATGGCGTGATCGGGCAGGCCGTAAAGAGCCTGGACGGCCGCTTCCGATGTCGCCCCGGTGCAGCCGGCCACATGCGCCAGCCCGGCGGCGCGGGCCACATCGACGCCGCGGTGGATCGAGGCGATCCAGGCCGAACACGAAAACGGCCGCACCACACCCGTGGTGCCGAGGATGCTCAGCCCGCCCAGGATACCCAGGCGCGGATTCCAGGTGCGGCGCGCGATCTCCTCGCCGCCGGGGATCGACAGGGTGATCTCGATGTCGGGAACGCGCCCATGCGCCCGCGCCGCCGCCTCGACCGCCTCGCGCATCATCCGGCGCGGCACCGGGTTGATGGCGGGCTCGCCCACCTCCACCGGCAGGCCGGGCATGGTGACGGTGCCCACGCCCTCGCCGGCCGCGAAGACCACGCCGCCCGCCGAGGCCGCCACCCGCGCCACGATCAGCGCGCCGTGGGTCACATCCGGATCGTCGCCGGCATCCTTGACGATCCCGGCTTCGGCCCAGTCCTCGCCGGCGGCGCCGTGGGCCAGGTCGAACGCCGGCCGCTCGCCGCGCGGCAGCGCGATCGTCACCGTTTCCGGAAAGGCGCCGCCCCACAGCCTTTCCAGCGCTGCCGACACGGCGGCGGTGGCACAGGCGCCGGTGGTCCAGCCCCGGCGCAGCTTTTTGGCGGGAGCATGCGACATCGCAGCGACTATATGCGCCCCGGAGGCGAAGGCAATCGGCGCGGCCGCGCCCTCAAGGCGCTTTCTCGCCACGCCAAAGCGCGCCATAACGGCGCCATGACGGATTCGACACCCCTGCCGCCGCACGACTGGCCCGAATTCCTGCCCGGATGGGTCTGGCTGTGCGGCGCCGGCCCCGGTGACGCCGGGCTGCTGACCCTGCACGCCCTGAACGCGCTGCGACAGGCCGAGGTGATCGTGCATGACGCGCTGGTGAACCCCGAAATCCTGACCTGGGCCCGCCCCGGCTCCCGGGTGATCGACGCCGGCAAGCGCGCCGGGCGCGATTCGCCGAAACAGCGCGACATCTCGCTGCGACTGGTGGAACTGGCGCGCGCCGGCCAGCGGGTGCTGCGGCTCAAGGGTGGCGATCCCTTCGTGTTCGGGCGCGGCGGCGAGGAAGCGCAGACGCTGGTGCAGCACGGCGTTCCGATCCGCGTCATCCCCGGCATCACCGCCGGAATCGGCGGGCTGGCCCATGCCGGCATTCCGGTAACGCATCGCGACGTGAACCAGTCGCTGACCTTCGTCACCGGCCACGATCCGGCCGGCGACACGCCCCCGCTCGACTGGGCCGCGCTGGCCCGCGCCTCGCAGGTGATCGTGATCTACATGGGCCTGCGCCACATCGGGCGGATCAGCGCCGAACTGCTGGCCGCCGGACGCCCCGGGGACGAGCCGGTGGCCCTGGTCAGCGACGCCTCGCTGCCCGGGCAGACGGTTCTGGAAACCACCCTGGGGGAGGTGGCCGAAGTGGCCGCCTCTGCCAGTTTCGCCGGCCCCGTGCTCATCTGCATCGGGCGCGCGGTTCTGCTGCGCCAGGCGCTGGACTGGCAGGCGATGGCGGCAGGGCATCCTGCGCGCAACCCCGACCCGCTGGGGCGCGGCAAGCCGGCCGAGGAGACATGAGCCGCGCCCTGATCATCGCCGCGCCGGCCTCGGGCAGCGGCAAGACCACGCTGACGCTGGGGATTCTGCGCGCCCTGCGCGACGCCGGTCAGGCTGTGCGCGGCGCCAAGTCCGGCCCCGACTACATCGATGCGCGCTTTCACGAGGCCGCCTGCGGTGCGCCCTGCCCCAATCTGGATGCCTGGGCGATGTCGGAGGCGCGCATTCGCGCGCTTGCGGCCGGCCCGGGCCTGCTGCTGATCGAGGGCGCCATGGGCCTGTTCGACGGCGCCCCGCCCGAGGGCAGGGGCGCCACCGCCGATCTGGCCCGCATTCTCGAGCTGCCGGTGGTGCTGGTGATCGACGCCAGCCACATGGCCCAATCGGTGGCGGCGCTGGTGGCGGGATTTGCCGGCCACGATCCGCAGGTTCAGGTGGCCGGGCTGATCCTGAACCGGGTCGGCTCACCCCGACACGAGACGATGCTGCGCCGGGCACTGGCGCCGCTGGGCCTGCCGGTGCTGGGGGCGCTCCACCGCCAGGGCGGGCTGGAGCACCCGTCACGCCACCTGGGGCTGGTCCAGGCCGGCGAACACCCGGACATCGAGGGCTATCTGGGCCGGGCGGCGGCGGCGGTAGCGCGGGCCGTCGACCTGTCGGCCCTGACGGCGCTGGCCGCACCCCTGCCCGCTGCCGCCCCGGTGCCCCGCCTGCCGCCCCCCGCCCAGCGCATCGCCATCGCCCGCGACGCGGCTTTTGCATTCGCCTACCCGCATCTGCTGGCCGACTGGCGCGCGGCCGGGGCCGAGGTGAGCTTCTTTTCGCCGCTGGCCGACGAACCCCCGCCCCCGGCCGATCTGGTGTTCCTGCCCGGCGGCTACCCGGAGCTGCACGCCGCCCGGCTGGCGGCGGCGGAAAACTTCCGCGCCGGGATGCGCGCCGCCGCCGGCAAGGCGCAGGTCTATGGCGAATGCGGCGGCTACATGGTGCTCGGGCAGGGGCTGACGGATGCCGATGGAACCCGCCACGCCATGCTCGGCCTGCTGCCCCTGGAAACATCCTTCGCCGAACGCCGGCTGCACCTGGGCTACCGCAGCCTGACCCCGCTGGGCGGACCGTTCGCCGGCGCGCTGAGCGGGCACGAGTTCCACTACGCCACCACCCTGCGCGCCGAAGGCGCCCCCCTGTTCGAAGCCCGCGACGCCGAGGGCAACGCGCTGGCGCCGATGGGGCTGCGCCGGGGCGGGGTCAGCGGCTCCTTCGCCCATGTGATCGACCGGAGCGCCCCCTGAGCAGCCTGCCCCGGGCCGGGCGCGCGGCCCCTCTGCCCAGTCGAGGCCTGGAAGGCCTCCCGGAAAGACCGACCCGGAAAGATCCTCCGGCAAGGCCGGCCCGGAGACGGCAGGCCGCAGGCCGCGGGGAGCAAGCCCCCCTTTTCATTCCCGCCGCGCGCAGATAGGTCTGCCCCATGAGCGACCCAGTCCTCTCCTCTTCGGACCGACAAGCCCCCCCGGCACAGCCGGTTTCCGACGCTCGCGCCCGGCGCAACGTGGCGGTGCTGGCACTGGCCCAGGCGGTGCTCGGCGCGCAGATGCCGATGCTGTTCATCCTCGGCGGGCTGGCCGGGCAGTCCCTGGCCGCCAACGCCTGCCTGGCGACGCTGCCGATCTCGCTGATCGTGCTCGGCTCGATGCTCTCGGCCACGCCGATGTCGGCGATCATGCAGCGCTGGGGGCGGCGCGCCGGCTTCGTGCTCGGCACGCTTGGCGGGGCCGCCGGGGCCGGGGTGGCAGCGCTCGGGCTGCTCGACAACAGCTTCGCGCTGTTCCTCGTCGGCTCGCTGCTCACCGGCATCTACATGTCGAGCCAGGGCTTCTTCCGCTTTGCCGCAGCCGACACCGCCAGCGAGGCGTTCCGCCCGCGCGCCATTTCCTTCGTCATGGCCGCCGGGCTGGCCTCGGCGGTGATCGGGCCGCAGCTGGTCAAGGTCACCAGCCAGGCGATGGTGGTGCCCTTCCTGGGCACCTATCTGGCGGTGATCGCGATCAACCTGATCGGCTCCTTCCTGTTCCTGCTGCTCGACATCCCCAAACCCCCGGAACCGGAGCCCGATGCCGACGGCGGGCGTTCGCGGCTGGAGCTGATCCGCACCCCGCGCATCGCCGTGGCGATCATCGTGGCCACCGTGTCCTACGCGCTGATGAACCTGATGATGACCTCCACCCCGCTGGCCGTCGTGGGTTGCGGATTTACCGAAGCCAACGCCTCGGACGTGGTGATGGCGCATGTGCTGGCGATGTATGCGCCCTCTTTCGTCACCGGCCACATCATCAACCGTTTCGGAGCGGAAAAGGTCATGGGCACGGGGCTGGCGATCCTGGCCGGGGCCGGGGTGGCGGGGCTGTCCGGGGTCGAACTGGGGAATTTCTACATCGCCCTCGTGCTGCTGGGGGTGGGCTGGAACTTCGGCTTCATCGGCGCCACCACCATGCTGGCCGACAGCCACAGGCCCGAAGAGCGCGGACGGGCGCAGGGGATGAACGACATGATCGTGTTCGGCGGGGTGACGCTGGCCTCGCTCGCCTCGGGCGGGCTGATGAACTGCACCGGCACCGGCGCACAGGAGGGCTGGCAGGCCGTCAACCTGGCGATGATCCCGCTGCTGACCCTGGCCGGCGGGGCGCTGATCTGGCTCCTCCTCAGGCCCCGCACGGCCTGAACGGCGGCACGGCGTGCGGAGGCAGCCGCAAGGGAAGGCCCTGCCCGGCAGCGCGCGGGGCCTGCCGCGACCGGCCGGCCCGAATCACCTTTCCGGAAAAAAGCCCCTCTGGAAACGACCGGGGAGGCGCCCTCGGGCCGCCGGCCCCGCCGGTTAGGGAAACAGTCGGGCATTCCTTCCGGAACTGTCGCTCCCGCTGGCCACGATACGGGGGGAACGTCTGAAAGAGTTCGGCATTTGTGGTTGATCTGACAGGTTCTTTCCGAACGCCACCGGAGCCGCCGATGCCCAGGAAGATGACATTTCCCTCGCGCGCCCATGCCCAGAAGGAGAAGGTGACGCGGCACGAGAAGCTTCCGGCCGAGGTGGAGGCGGTGGTGCCGCGGTTGCGCCTGTTGGCGCCGGGCGAGGGCCGGATCCCGGATGAAACCACGAGCCCGAACTTCCGCCATCTTCTGGAACGCCGGACATTGACCGAAGCGATCTTCACGGCGGTGAACGCGCATCTGGCCGGGACCGGCCTGACGCTGCGCTCGGGCAGGCTGGAGGATGCGACGACCATCGGCGCAGCGGGCTCGACGCAGAACGAGGCGGGCAGGCGCGCTCCGCAGACGGGCGGTGCCGGGGGGCAATGGCTGGTGTTTCGGCATGAAGGCGCATGGCGGCGCCCCCGCGCCGAAGTCAGGCCGATACGGCGACGCCGAGGCGTTGATCGGACGTTCCGGGGCATTTCCCGCGTTTCCTTGGAATTAACCCTTTCGGCGGCATGATCGGAATCGATGGAGCGGATCAGGGACCGGACATGATGACACTCATGAACGCACTCATGGCAAGGATCAGGCGGAGCATCGCAGCGCTGGCCGAAGGATGCGCTGCCCTGGTCAGCCCCCCCGAAAGGCTGCGCCCGCTGCCGGTCGAAAACCGCATGCGCAACCGGCCAGCCTGTCCCGTCACCGGCCCCCTCGACAGCTCCCCGGGCAGACCCGCGCCCGGAATACGGCCGCTGGCGGCGCGCGTCTCGGGGGTGCCGCTGTCGGCCCGGGACGAAAGCGCGCAACGCCACCTCGAACGCCACTGCGGCCCGGGGAGGAGCGGCTCGGGGAGGGGCGGTTCAGGGAGCGCCTGACAGCACCCGCCACAGCAGCGAAGCCCTGCGCGAGAATTCCGAAACATGCAGCGCCCCGTCGGTCACGGCGGTCGGGTTGGCGGCGGCAGAGGAGAGAATCCTGCCCGCCCGCCACCCCGAACGGGTCGCCGGCCGCGCCGCGCGCGGGATCGCACGGCGATTGGCGCGCAGCAAGGCCAGGCCGGAGCCGGCCAGCGCCCGGATCGCCTCGGCACGCCCATCAGGCAGCGGCAACCGCCCCCGCGCCCTGAGCTGCGGCACGGCAAGGAACCAGCTGGCCAGACCGCAGGCCTGCCCGTAGGCGCGGATCGCCGGCTCTGCGTCGGCGCAGCCGATGGCGCGCGCCGAGACCCACATCAGCGTGCCGGCGGTGCGCATAAGATAGCTCATCAGCGCATCGGCAGAGTCGAAACCGCCCGGGTAGATGTCGCGTCTTCGGGCATCGACCAGATCCATCAGCAGACGCGCGCCCTCGGCATCCAGAACCTCGGCCAGCGGCGTGGCCACCTCGTGGCGGCGCACCGACGCGCCGGCGGCGATTTCCTGCAACGCCTCGACCCACCATTGCAGGCGGATCTCGCCGATCGCGGCCTCGGCGCTGACCCAGGGCGCGCGGGCGACCTCGAGGTTGAACGCCCATATCGCCAGCAGCGCCGGACGCCTGGCCACCGGCGCCGCCATCGCGGCAAGAAACCTGTCCGGGTCGCCCTTGCGCAGCAGTTCGGCGCAGGCCTGCAGGCTCATCGGCCGCTCACTCCGACGGGCGCACCACGCTGAGCAGGTAGCCGAATTCGTCCCCGTATTCGTTCCAGGCGGCGATCTCGGCGGCCGCATCGCGCAGCACCGCGCGCAGAGTGTCGTCGGCGCCCTCGTGGAGCTCGCTCATCCGCTCCAGAAGCGGGCCGTAATAGGCCTCCCAGGCGCTGTCGGCCAGCCGCCGGGTGGCGATGGTTTCAAAGCCCGCGGCGCGCACCCGCTCGGCAATGCCGGCCTCGCCGCTCATGTCGGGATAGCCGGACCAGATCTCGCGGACGATCTCCGAGGGCGGATCGTTCCAGAAACAGGGTTCGGAAAAGGCGATCACCCCGCCGCTGTTGAGCGATTTCCGCCAACCCTTCAGCGCCTCGCTCACCCCGAGGAAATAGGCCGCACCCGCACACCAGATCAGGTCATATCGTCCGCCCGGTTCGCTCATGTCCGCCAGCCGCACATCGACCCGCGGATCGCCCGTCCAGACATCGGCCAGCTGGCCCAGGAACTGCGGGTTGTGATCGATCGCCACCACCGAGGCCCCCGGCGCCAGTTCGAGCAGCGGGCCGATGTCGGCGCCCGGCCCGCAGGCGATGTCGCAGATCAGCGCATTCTCGGGCAACTCGATCTGCCGGCCCAGCCACTCGATGTCGGCCGGCTCGCCGGGGCCTTCGCGCGGCAGGTTGCGGTGAAGCGTCAGGAAGGCCCGTGCCTTGCTTGCCGACGCGTCGGCGGCGGTGTCGTCATTCATCGGCGGGCCCCGTGGTGCGTGCGTTCCTCATCGACTGTGTTTCTCATCGGTCCTGTTCTCCGTCGCGGATCAGTTTCCAGTTGATGGCATCCAGCAGCGCCTCGAAGGAAGCATCGACGATATTGGGCGAAACGCCAACTGTGGCCCATCGCCGCCCCTGCCCGTCCTCGCTGTCGATGATGACACGGGTCACGGCTTCGGTGCCGCCGTCGGTGATGCGCACCTTGAAATCGACCAGCCGCATGTCGTCGATGGCCGCCTGATACGGCCCCAGGTCCTTGGCCAGGGCGCGGGCGAGCGCATTCACCGGGCCGCGATCCTGGCCGGTTTCGTCCATGCTTTCGGAGACCGACAGCTTTTTTTCGTCGCCGATCTTCACCACCACCACCGCCTCGGAGAGGCTGACCATGCGGTTGTACTTGTTCCTGCGCCGCTCCACGGTGACCCGGTAGCGCTTGACCTCGAAGAAGGTCGGCAGCAGCCCCAGCGCGCGCCGGGCCAGAAGCTCGAAGGAGGCCTGGGCGGTATCGTAGGAATAGCCCTGCGATTCGCGCCGCTTGACCTCTTCGAGGATGCGCGCGAGCGCCGGATCGTCGCGCGCCACCTCCAGCCCCATCCCGGCCAGCCGGGTGCGCAGGTTGGACTGCCCAGCCTGGTTGGACATGGGCACGATGCGGGTGTTGCCCACGGCGGCCGGGTCGATGTGCTCGTAGGTGGCCGGATCCTTGAGAATGGCGCTGGCGTGCAACCCGGCCTTGTGGGCGAAGGCGGCGGCGCCCACATAGGGCGCGTTGCGCCGCGGCACCCGGTTGAGGATGTCGTCCAACTGGCGCGAGATGCGGGTAAGCGCCGCGAGTGAATCTCGATTCACGCCTGTTTCATAACGGCTTGCATATGGTTCCTTGAGCAGTAGCGTAGGCAGGAGGGTTGTCAGGTCGGCATTGCCGCAGCGTTCGCCCAGCCCGTTCAGCGTGCCCTGCACCTGCCGCACCCCGGCATCAATGGCCGCCAGCGAACCGGCCACCGCATTGCCGGTGTCGTCATGGGTGTGGATACCCAGCCGCGTGCCGGGAATGCCCGCCTCGATCACCGCGCGGGTGATGTCGTGGATCTCCGCCGGCAGGGTGCCGCCGTTGGTGTCGCACAACACCACCCAGCGCGCCCCGGCATCGATGGCGGCCCCGAGGCAGGACAGCGCGTAAGCGGCATCGGCCTTGTAGCCATCGAAGAAATGCTCGGCGTCGAAAAGGGCCTCCTTTCCACTTCCTGCAACACGTTCAATGGATTGAGAGATGCTCTTGAGGTTTTCCTCCAGGCCGATCCCCAGCGCCGTCCGCACATGGAAGTCATGCGCCTTGCCCACCAGGCACACCGCCGGCGTGCCGGCATTCATCACCGCCGCGAGCACGTCGTCGTTTTCCACCGAACGGCCGGCGCGCCTGGTCATGCCGAAGGCCACCAGAGGCGCCCGCGTCCGCGGCGCCGCCTCGAAGAAGGCGCTGTCGGTAGGATTGGCGCCGGGCCAGCCGCCTTCGATGTAATCCACCCCCAGCTCATCGAGAGCGGCGGCGATGCGCTGCTTCTCGG
>JALSKC010000044.1 GCA_026989055.1 Paracoccaceae bacterium | reverse complement strand
CTGGACGGGCGGACGCCCGATCTGGCATATCATGAGGCGCTGCGACCGGTGCCGGTCGCAGCATGACAGAGCGGGTGATCCACTTATGAAACCACCCGAAACTGTTCAAACGAACCGAGCCACTTCTGACTTTCACCGAAATCTCGTGCCACTCTCCATGCTTTAAGGACAGGGGAGTCGAGCATCTCGCGCAGCGAATGGAATGCCCTCGCCTACCTGCTTTCAAGGTTGGCAGGGGACGGCCTACTGGACGACGAAGTGAAAGTTGTGCGTTCCCTGGCAGACGCTGGCCCTCTTTCAGCATCCGAAGCAGCCAGCCCCAGGAAAAGAAGCTCGGCAATCTGCCGCGCCAGCCAGGGCGGCACGGCGTTCCCGACCTGCACGTATTGCTGGGTTCTGTTGCCAAGAAACAGGTAGTCATCCGGAAATGTCTGCAGCCGCGCCGCCTCGCGCACTGTCAGGCTGCGGCACTGGGCCGGATCGGGATGGATGAAATAGTGCCCGTCCTTCGATATGTGGCTGGTGATGGTCGTCGAGGGCTCGTGCGCAAGCTGGACCCTGAACCTGTCGTTGAAGGCGCCGGTGCTCCAGCTTCGGTGATCCGGGTACAGTTCCGGCGGGAAGTCTGCGGCCCTGGGGCTGTAGCAATGCACCTGCCCGAATGCCGACACGAACAGATACCGCTCCAGGTCTGATGCCATGTGCCCGCGGGTTTCGTGCTGGGCGATCGCCCGCAGTTCGGAACGCTCGATCCAGTGCATGAGGTCATCATTCGATTTCCCGTAGGCCTCCGGCAGGGCGGATGCCTCGCGTTCGGTCCGGCCGGCCCTGCGGAACTGCCGCACCAGCGAACGGAACTCCTTGCGCAGCTGCTTCCGGCCGTTATCTGCGTGGATCTGCGCCAGACGCTCCGCGGCCTCGGTCACGACATCCTGCCACCTTTCCGCGCTGTCGCCGCCCCGGCTCAGGCCGCTTCTGAGCTTCGGGAGCCCCCCGAGCACTTCGTCAACCGTTCGTGGCGAGGCCGGAAGATCGATGCGCGCATTCCCGGCACCTGCCGCCAGGTCCTTGCGAATGCCGATGATGATGACCCGGTGCCGGCGTTGCGGAACGCCGAACTTCTCCGCCCGGACGACAAAGTCTTTCGACTGCCGGGCCTCCCGAAGGCTGGCGGTGCCGTCCTCGACATGGATGGCCCGCAGCTCGTACTGGTGCCCCTTGCCGGTTCCGAGCGAGGAGAGATCCTCCATCAGCATCTCGAAGACGAGGCGGCTCTCGACCGTGGATGAAAGCATGCCCTTGACGTTTTCCATGACGAAGGCCGCCGGCCTCAGCCGGTCGAGCACGCGGATGTATTCGCGGAAAAGATAGTGGCGCTCGTCTTCCTCGGGCACGTAATCCCGTTTGCCCTTCGAGCGGGCCCGGCCGACCAGGGAATACGCCTGGCAGGGCGGACCGCCGATCAGGATCGTGTCGTCGAAGTCACGTTTCAGCCTTGTGATCGCGCCTTCTATGGCCTCCGCCGCCGCCTCGGTTCCAAGTTCCAGGCGGCGTGCCTCCTCGGTCGCCAGCCGCCACGCCTCCCGATCCACCGATGACCAGTCCGGCTCGTCGATCAACCCCGCATGGAAGTCGATGAATTCATCGGGCAGTGTGTCGTGCCGCGCCCGGTATTCGCGCAGGAAGGAACGCAGGGTCAGGGTGCGATGGGCCGAAGCCTCCTTCTCGACCGAGATGCCGATGCGGAACGGCCTGTGCCCATCCGAAGCGAAGGACGCGAAACCCTCGCCCAGCCCGCCAGGGCCGGCAAAAAGGTCAATGATGCCGAAAGTGGCGGGCAATGCAATCTCCTGATGAACCGGTTTCCAATGGTGTATAACGACCCGGAAAACAAAAACCAGGTGCAGAATGGTCGATATCGTCGACAAGGCAACCCGGTCCCGGATGATGGCCGGAATCAAGGGCAGGAACACGAAGCCGGAACGCGTATTGCGCCGGGCGCTGCACGCACACGGCTTCCGCTATCGCCTGCATCCGAAGAACGTCGCCGGCCGCCCCGACCTCGTGCTGCCGAAGTACAAGGCCGTAATTTTCGTGCATGGGTGTTTCTGGCATCGGCATGAGGGATGTCGCTATGCCACGACCCCCGCCACACGCCCGGAGTTCTGGCAGGCCAAGTTCTCGGCCAACGTTGCGCGGGACATCGCGGTGCGGGACTCACTCCTCGAGACAGGCTGGCGCGTCGCAACGGCATGGGAATGCGCGTTGCGTAAACCGGAGCAGGTCGAAGCCGTGGCAAACCTGCTGGCAAAGTGGCTTCGCAATGGCACCGACATGATCGAACTTGGCGAGCGGGAAATTTCGGTGGCTGAATGTTCCAACACCGAAAGCATCCCTGTCGGTTGATCGCACCAACCTGGATCACTGGCAGCGAGGTGAACCGGCACCTGGCGAACGTCCGACCCCGGTCGATTGTCGGCAAACGCGACCGCCATCGAAGTGTTCAGGTTGCGTTACAAAATAATGATGTGATTTCAGGGCATTACGAAAAATTCACCAGATCACCGCAGTCATTAGGTTCGGAGAAAAACGGCCCGGAGAGACCGATTTCGGGCGTTTCGCGCGGGCGAAGGTGAATGGCCGGCCCGTTTAACCCTTGAAAACAACGGAAAAATTCGACCCCGGCGGGCACAGAGAAATCTTCCGCTCAGGACAGTGGCGGAGGAGGAGGGACTGGGGTCGGACGTTCTCTACATTGCAGGCTCACAAGGTTTCGTAGACATCTCAGCCCCCGGGCTCCCCGGCGCTTGCCGGACTCGTTACACCGAGACACCTTGGTCCAGTTTCTTTCGAAAAAAGTCAGCTTGGCCCGGGAAAACCTGCGGCTCTGCTCGACTGCACATGTGAAGGTCGAGTGCATCGCAATGCCGGCGACCTGACGGTCGCTTTTTCGCGGCTCTACCGTTCGCTCGCCTGAGCGGACGGACCCTGAGGCGGAAGACGAAGCACGGCTCATGGAACAGGAAAGGATACGATCCATGTCGAAGAAGACCACCTACCACAGCACCAACGGCAAGCTCACCGGCAAGACGGTGACGCAGAGCAGCGGCGGCTATACCAAATCGACCAGCTACAAGGCGACCGGCAGCGGCCTGTCGCGGACCATCATGGGGCCGGGGTAGAAGGCGAAGTCCACCATCACCACGGACCCCAAGGGGAACTCCCGCACGACCAAGTACTGACGCCATGCCCAGCGCAGTGTCGGGAGCCGCCGGAAGGCGGCTCCCGACCCATTTGACGCGAGGTTGCATTCCTTTGAAGCCATTTCCCGGTCTCGTTGCCGCCTGGCGGAAGCCCTTCCGCACGCCCCAATGGTTTCTTGGAAAACCACGCGAAGCCGGGAAAACACCGTCTGCCCCCCGACTGTCATTGCAAAGGTAACGACTATCACCTGCGCAGAGGGGGCGTTAAATGAAAGATATCCCGGAAATCGGTCCGAACTCTCCCGTCCGGCACGATCGCATGCTGTCCCGCGGATCGCTGGTCGGCGCTTGGTTGACCGGGGCGAGCGTTGACGAACTTGCCCACGCGCCCGACGACGAACGCAAAACAGTGCGTCTCGACGACCAAGCCGAGGCGATCATCATTAAGGTTCAGCGGATCGACGCAGTCGCGCAGACTGCTGCGGCGGCGCAAGTCGAAGCGTTGATCACTGAACGTACGGGTCTTCAAGAGCGCGTGACGGAACTGACACGGGATCTTGCCCGCCAGACCCAGAACCAAGCCGCCGAAGAAACCGGTCAGGCCCGGTGTGACGGTGTTGAAGCGGTGGCTGGCACTGGGCCCCGGTACGACTTTGCGGTCGAGATGGCAAATTTGCCCGTGCAGAGCGTGCCGCTGCTCAAGCACGTATTCGCCAAATTGACATCGCCTTGGCACGCCTGCAGGAGCGCGGGGCTCCGACCGGGATCCCGCCGGAGGCACGTGACGTCCTGAACCAGATCGCAGCGCAGCGGGCACAGGCTATGGCTGTTCTCGATCGCCTTCTGGATGATCGCGACGGCGCAGTTCGCGACAGCGTGGAACAGGACGTCGACTTCGTGCCGCTGCCGGATGGCCTGATCGTAAGGGGCGAAGCGATTGAAGCAATGGCAAATGCCTCGCCCTGGTTGCTGACGCGCATCATGCTCGTCTTCCTCACGCTGTTGGTGCTCGATCTCGGCGCGATTCTTGTAATGACGGTTATGCCAGCGCCGAGAACGGTCGTTCTGGGCGAGATCCTGACGGCGGAAGTCGCGATACGGCAGGCGATGGCCGAAGCCGAGCAGGAAATCTTCCGTTCCAACCAGTCCATCCTCAAAGCTCGCGAGATGATGACAAAGAGCGAGGACGAGGTCGACCAGCGCATCACGTCTCATCGCCGGGAGATGAAGGCCCGTCAGATTATCAGTGATCGTATCGACGACGATCTTGATGCCCTTCTCGATCCGGCCGGCTGACCATTTTGTTGTGGTTTCGCGGAAGGGGCGATCGACGCAAAAAATCTTCAGGGCCGGGAAAATTCGGCAGCCAGCTCGACTGATATCTTGAAGGTCGGCGGTGACGAACCAACCACGGACCTGATGGTCACTCACTCGTGGCCCTGCCGTTCGCCCCTTTCGGGGGCGAACGGACGCCGGAAACGCAGACGAACACAAGCTTACCCGAAAGGAACTATCATGCGAACATGCCACAGACCTCCACCAAATCGCGCACCACCGCCCACCTTGCGGTGAACGACGAGATGGGGTCGTCGATCACGAACGCCATCGAGAACCTGTCCAGTGACGCGACCATGTTCACGCGCTGGCGCCTCCGCGGCGCGCGGAGCCGCGAAGCTATCAAGCTCGCGGAGACGGCACTCGTGGAGTCGATGGCCGCCAAGCGTCGGGCCTTCATCTACCAGGTTGGCTTGGTAGAAGATCATGCCAAGAAGGTCATGCTGTCGGAGTCGATGAAGAATACCGAGGTGATCGAGCGCGAAATCGCGCGGACGATCACCGATGCGGTGTCGAACTTCGAAAAACTGATCATCGGCCAGGAAGAAGCGGCCTATCGGGCCGAAATCGAACTCATCGGCAACGCCCATGACATGCATGCGGCGGGCAGGATGAGCGCGCGGCGCTGCGAACAGCTGGTTACCAGCATCGAGGCATCGACGGATAAGGTCGTGGAAACCGTCCATCGGACGACCCGCGAAATCCTGGCGAACCTCGAAAGCCGCTTCAACGCGGCGCTGCGCCAGAGCTGAAGCAGGAGGTTTGCCATGATGCGCCTGTTCGTCTTTGTCGGGGCCGTCGTACTGGTGGCGCTGTTAGTGACCGGCAACCTCGGAAGCGGGCCGCTTGGCCCGCCCAAGACGGCCTTGATTGCGGAACTGCTTGCCGAGCCCCAACGCTGGGACGGCAATCCCGTCCGGGTCAGCGGCATGGTCGGCGAGCGCGTCGCGGTTCTTGGCTACGGCGGCTTCACGCTTCGCGACCGGCAGGAAAACGAGATTCTGATCATCGGCGCCACGATGCCTGCCGGTATCGGGCAAACCGTGACGGCGGATGGCAGGTTCCTCACCGCGTTCGCCGTAGGCAGTGTCTGGTTGCCGGTGATTCTCGTGGGATCGGAGTGGCGCGCATTTTCGGGTTCGACGAGAACGGAAACATTCGCCACCGAGTGTGGCCGGGCTGGTCCGGAAGGGACCTTCAGGTTCTTCGCCGTTCGTCACGCCCGGTTAGTCCGCAGAACGCCTTGCGCTCAGGCAGGAAGGCGGTCGAGCACTGCCCGCGAGGCCAGCCCTGAGGATCCGAACCCGTCCCGCCCGGGAGATAACGTACAGAATCTTTCGCACATTTGCTTTTGACGGCGGTTCCAAACAGACTTTCTGAGAGGAGCAGAGAATGGACGATGATAACGAGAAGCCCACAGGGATGGGAGAAGTCATTCAGATCGGCGAGGCGCGCATTGCCGAACTCCCCCGGCAATGCGCGCCACTGGACGCCGGTTCGCACAATCCACAGCACCGCTTCCATGAACAGGCGTGGATCAGCCCCGGTCTGGCCGGGGTCGGTCGATTTGCCAAGGCAGTATGGTTCCATGATCGCCCACTGGGCGTCGGTCAAAACACAACGGGTCAAGGCTGCTCTCCTGTTGTTTGCAACCTTGGATCAGAAATTACACCCTTCGGGAATCCTGAACGTCAACAGGCCCTAGTTACGATGAACCAGAAATCCTCCGTTGTTCAAATCCTCAAATTTGTCTCACAGGTGCTGACGGCAGACAACCAGTACATGCGCGATCGTCGCTTCGGTCGGCAGACCCCGTTCATTCAGCTGCTGATGCCTGACAGCGCTGCAGCGTGTCGATCAACCCTTGCAGTTCCTGGCGCGCCCGGTCCAGCATCCACTCCGCATCGAGCTGCTGATCGCCCGGGAACCCGTCATTTGCCGCCGTTTCAGCCGCCCCCAGCACCATTGCGGTGCCTCCCTGCATATTCGGCATCAATTCCGGGTTCTCGGGGAGCGCCGTCAGGAGCTCGTAGTAGAAGTTTGTCAGACTCGCGTAGAGGCCCATCCACTCCTGGGGGCAATTCGCCGCGCCATATGCCAGCAGCGCACGCCCGCGTTCGATCAGCGCCAGGTCTTCGGGGCGTACATCCTGCGGGGCTGGCGGGATCATTTGCAGATCGGCAGCGAATCCCCCGCCCTGAGGGCTGGGCGGAAATACCGGGGGCGGGGGGCGAAGGGGAAAGACCGCAGCCCCTTCCGGCGTCATGATTTCCAGCGTTGCGGGGAACCCTTCCGGCAGGCCCGGCTGCCCTGTTTCCGGTTCGCCGATCGCCTCCGGCGGCACAGGGGTCTCCGGTGCCCTTTCGCCCTCCTCTGCCGCCGGTCCGGTCTGCATCTCGGGCGTATCCTGCGGCTCGGTGATGCGTGTGGCCGTGATCATCGGAGTCCATCTGCCGGTATTGGTGTATTGGCACCCCGGGCCCGGGCCCATGACCTCGATCCGCGAAGCCAGCCCTTCGCCCCGGTCGACCAGCCACGCCTCGAATGCCATCCGGGCGAAAACCCCCTGACAGCCGGGGATGCCGGAAAGCGGGATGAACGCCTGTCCGACCAGCTTTTCGCCCTCGATCTCCGCTTCATAGAAGGAATCGCCGAGCTTCCAGCCGGTGGCCACCATCTCGGCCGGGAGTTTCTCGATCACCCCGCGGATCCGGTTCCCCTCCCGAAGGTTGCGGATGACGGAACCCTTCCAGCCGAGCCACAGCCCTTCGAACCCGGTGCCGCGCTCCGCCTCCTGCGCCGGCGCGGTTGTCACGGTCTGCCCTTCCCCGGGCAGGATCGCGACCAGAAGCTCGATCCGCTGCCCGCCGGACAGGGCCGTCATGCTCAGGGATGCGCCTTTGCGTTTCGGCTCCAGCTGCCCGATGATCCGCCCGCCCAGAATCACCTGGCCGCCCTCCAGAACCTCGACCGGCTGCGGCGGCGTGGTCAGGATACCCGGCGGAACCAGGGGGGAGAACCAGGCCGTTCCGGTTGGGTCCAGCCGGACATGGCCGATGACATCGCCCTGCGCATCGCGCACCGCCCGGTCCTGGGCGGCGGGTTCCGCTCCGGCGGGCCGGCCGGTCTGCCTGCCCTGCTCTCTGGCGCCCAGCCTGCCGATCCTGCGCATGCCCATCACCACCGAGCCATCCGCCGTGACCTCGACCTTTTGCGGCGGGGTCGCCATGACGCCTTCGGGTTGGGCGGGGCGGAACCATGACTGCCCGTTCGGGTCGGTTTCCAGGCGCCCGATCACATTGCCGTCGTCATCGAGCACCGGGCGCGACTGCGGGGCCGGCGCCTGCTCCGGCGGGCTGCCTGTGCCCGCTGGCGGTGCCGGAATGCCGCGGCCGCTGCCCTGCACCACGATCCTTCCCGGCTGCCCGGAGGCGGATTTTGCCGCCCCGGCAGGGGGGTGCAGCGGTGCATTCACCTGCCCCCCCGCAGGAGGCGCATTCGGCGGGCCGGCTGACCGGGCACTGGGCGCGTTTCCCGCCCCCCCGGTGTTGCCTGCCATGCCCCGTTTCGACTGCCCCCCGGTGCCGCCGGTCCCGGAAGGGGCGGTGCGCCCGATCCTGCGATAGGGAGTGACCACGCCCCCGCCCTTGAGAATCTCGACCTTTTGCGGCGGCGGCGGAAGCGTGCCGGGGGGGCCAAGAGGCTGGAACCACGCCTGCGCGTTCGGGTCGAGAGAGACCCAGCCGTTCTGGTCGCCATTCTCATCGACCACCCTGTGCGGCCGTTGGCGCCCGGTTGTCCGGGCATCCTGCCGGTCGTCGCCCGCTCCGCCTGCCGCCGGCCCGGTGCCGGCGCCCCGGGCGGTGCGCGGCGGTTCGGCGGCGCGGGGGGGGGCGACAGGCTGTGTGCTGACCTGGCGGGGTCCGGCAGGAGGTGCCGGCTGCGGGCGCAGCTCCACCGGCGAGACCGGCGCCTTGCGATAGACCTCACCCGCCAGCCATTCCATGGCCTCGCGCACATCCCGGGCATATTCGGCCGCCTTCCTGCCCGGCAGGATTTCGGCCAGCTTCTCGGTGTTGCCGCGATTCCTTTCCACCTCGACGGTCAGCCTGACCAGCTTCTCGCGAGAACTCAGGTCCACACCGGCGATATGGGCCGCATCCAGCAGCCTGAGGAAGTATTTCGACAGCTTGCCCGCCAGCTTGACCGCGGTTTTCGGGTTTTCGGCATAGCCCGGGTAATGGGCATATTGATGCAGCAGATAGCCATGCTGCTCGAACAGGGACTGACGCGCCTGGTTGGCGGTCATCGGCAGGTTGAGCGGCTCGACCTTGCCCGACAGCAGGGTTTCGGCGGTGATCTTGCGGCCCACAAGCTGGGTGTTGAAGACGACATGGTTGATCGCCGCCTCGGTCAGATAGGCTTCGCTGGCGAAATACAGCGCCCTGGCCTGGGTGTCGCGGATTTCCTGTGCGATCCTGCTGCGCTCGGCGTCGCTGCGGGCCTTGCCGAACTGTTCGCGCAGCAGGATGATGCGCTTCAGCGCCCGCCCGTACAGCGTATTGGCGGCAAATGTGAGGGCGTTTTCATCGCCGCCCGCCGACAGCTTGTCGAGCTCCCGCCGGGCACGGGCATAGTTCCGCTCGACCCGGTCGAGGATATTGCGCATCTGCGCCTTCTGCGTTCCTTCCAGGGCGTCCAGAACGCGCTTGCGATGCGCCTTCCACTGCGCATCGGTGGCATAGCGGCGCACCCCCAGCTGGGCGGCGGCCTCCTGCGACAGCACATCCTTTTCGTTCCCCACATATTCGCGGTAGCGGGGATAGGTATAGACGTTGGTGTCCAGGCGCCCGGCGGATTCCACCCCGCCGATACCCAGTGCCTTGCCCCAGCGGGAACGAAATCTCTCGTTGAACAGCAGCACTGCCAGCTCGGCCTTTTCGCCCTTGAAGCTCAGATCGTAATCGCTGGTCAGATTGACCGAACCCACCGCATCCCAGAGCTTTTCACGGGCCATGCGGTCGAGCCCGTAGATGTTGAGCACCACCTCGTCGGCCAGCGCATCGACCACTTCCTTGCGCATCCGGGTCAGCTCGCGCATGGTCCTTTCCGGCACCTTGCCGGCCTTGAACGCATCGACCAGCTGCTGCCAGTCGCCGTTGTATTTTTCCATCAGGAGCCTGAGGGCGCTTTCGCGTCCGTCCTGGCGCGCCTTGCGCTCGGTCAGGTTTTCCCGGGGTGCGGCGGGCCCGGTCAGCCTGTTCAGCAGCTTGTTGAACGGCAAACCGGTGGCCTTCAGCTCCGCCAGGAAGACGAGGTTGCGCAGCAGCCCCTCGCCATCGACCTCGGTGCCGCTGAACACGCGGTCGATCATCTGCAGGGTCAGCGCCTCGGCCCCCAGCTTGCCGGCGCCGCCAAACAGGAACCATTGCCATTCGCGGGCGCTGACATCGCGCAGCCGGGACAGCGGCATGTTCATGATGTCTGCCGCGCCGTAGCGCAGCGGCGTGCCGTCGCGCACGGTCTGGCCCAGCCTGCCGGCCGCCGCCCCCGTCACCTGCAGCCCGCCCATCACCGCAAGGTTGTGGACATATTCGCCGAACCACGAGCGGGCGCTCCAGTAATCCTTCTCCAGGGCCAGCGCCGGGTCGAGCACCAGCGAACCGGCGCGGCTGTAGCCGGTGAAGAAAGCCGCCTCCACCCCCAGCCGGCCCAGGGCATTCAGCGTGAGCCAGCGGCTGGCGACATATTCGGTTGCGGCAAAGGAAAGACGGCCCGGCAGGATCACCGTCAGTGCCGCCTCGCCCACGGCCTGCACATTCACCAGATCGTCGAGCAGGGTACGCTGGCTCGCCTCGTCGAGCCCGGTTCCGGGCTGGAAGACGAAATCGTCGGGAATGGCGTATCTGCCCTTGTCGATGAAGCCGAGGCGTTCCAGCAGACGGTAGGCTTGGCGGTTCCTGGCCTTCAGCTTCTCGACCGGCAGGCGCGAGGCCGACAGCAAGGCGGCGTTCAGCGCCCCGGTTTCGTTGATCCTGTCCCTGAACCGGTCGAGAACCTCGTTGTAGTCCCAGTAGCTGCCAAGCCGCAGGTAGCCGCTGGCCAGGCGGTAGCCCTGCGACAGCCCCAGCCGGTACCACGGGGTTTCGAGATACTTGTTGTAGGCTTCCAGGCCCTTGTCGAGCTCGCCGTCCTGCAGCTGCGCCAGAAGGGCGAAGAATTTCTGCGGATCCGCCCGCCTGCTTTCGGCCACCAGCCTGTCGATCAGGGTCGGGGCCTCGCCGAAACGGGCCTCGCGTTCCAGAGTCTCGGCGAAGGCGCGCTGGTCCCTGCCCAGGTCGAAGGGGCCGTAGGACAGCCGCTTGCCCTCTCCCTCCCAGTAGGTCTTTTCGCGCTCCAGTTCACGCAGATAGGCGCGGACGCTTTCGGAAGGGTCGCGCTCCGGGTCCTCCATCATCACCGCGCGCCGGCGTGCCCGCAGGTAGCGCAGCCGGTCGTTCAGCACCATCTGCGTCCAGCCGGTGGGATCGTCGGCGGTGAACAACTGCTGCAGCACCCCGTTCCTGCGCAGCCTTTCGTTCGGGCGGTCCGGGCGGCCGTTGATTGCATCGAAGATCGACCTGACCAGCTGTTCGCGGCGGGTCAGGGCGGAGCGAGTGACCGGGAAGAGCTCCATCACCAGATCCTGAATCGCGTCCCGCTCCGCGCGCAGCAGGTTCAGCCGGGCCAGTTCGACCAGCAGCAGCTTGCGCGAGGGGGTCCCGGCCTCTTCCGGGCGGGCGCTTTTGCGGCGCAGGTTTTCCAGGCGCTGCATCCCGTCCCGGATCTGCCTGTTCAGCCTGTTCAGCTGCCCCTCGAGCGTGGCCTTATCGGCACTGCCGGTCCTGGCCTTCATCCGCATGAGCCTGCGATAGCGTTCCAGGGCGCGCTGCTGTTCCTGGCGCAGGCTTTCGAGCCTTGCGCCCTCATCGTCGGTCGCATCTTCGGGGAGGGCTGCAATCCTGTCGACCGTCTTCCTGATGATGATCTCGGCCTCGTCCAGGGCCGCCTTTTCCAGCGCCTCCGCGTATCTCTTGCGTAGCCTGTCGGTGAACTTCTCCAGCGCATCGCGTTCCGGCCCGCGCAGGCGGGACAGCTGCGCGCGTTCTTCCGGGGTCATCAGCGCCAACGCCCGGAGCTGCTCCTTTCCGGGCCTGCCGGCGAGAATCGCCTCGCCCAGAACGATCGGCAGATCACCCTGCGCCTGCCGGTCGACCAGGCGCAGCATCGATTCCATCAGCGCGATGCTGCGCTCGGGCGTGTCTTCGCGCCCGGAAATGTCGAGGGCGCGCTCGAATGCCCGGATCGCATTGCGGATATTTCCCATGCGGAATTGGCGGAAGGCAAAGCCGATCAGCTTGTCGATATCGTTGCTGCGGCCGATTGCACCGGCATCCAGCGCCCCCCGGGCCTCGTCGCGCGCCGCCAGCACCTGCCGCACCGCCCGAGCGAAGGCGATGACCCCCTTGTGGCGCGGGCGCTCGGCCTTCGGCAGCCGATCCACCCAGTAGTGCAGATTGCCAAGCACCCGATCGGCCTCGGAACTGGTCGAGCCGAAGCCGGTTGCGCTCAGGGTGTCCGGGTTGTTCAGATAATAGTGGCTCAGATAGTTGCGGTAATGGGCGATGGCGGCGCGGATCAGCCGGTTTCTCGCGGCTTCGTCCTCGGTGCTGCGCAGGGCCTTCCAGAACAGGCTTTCCACCGCCAGGGCAAGATCCTTACGTGCCTCCCTGCCGAGATCGGCGGAAAACAGCAGCTGGCTCAGCGCGATCAGGGTTCCGCTGTCATTGCCGCTCAGCCGCTCGAGCAGGTCGGCACGCTGGCGTGGCGGCGTCTCGCCCTGCGGCCATTTGCCCAGCACTTCCCAGGCGGCGAGCAGCGGCGGCAGGGCTTCGCCGCTGTCGCGGGCATCGGCCAGCATTCGCTCCAGCATCGCGGCGGCCTGCTGCCGGGCCTTGGGGGCGCCCTGCTGCCAGAGCGCCAGAAGTGCCGCAAGCTTCTGATTCTCCGGGGTTTCGGAATCGTCGATGATCCGCAGGAAGGCTGCATCGATCCCGTTGCGGATCCTTCCGCCGGGGGTGTGGCCCTGCCCGTGGAGCACCAGCGCCCGCCTTTGCGCCGCCGAAAGCCGGGCGACGCGGCGCTTCAGGTCTTTCAACGCAACAATCTGCAGCATGCGGGCGCTCAGGCGTGTGTCACCGTCGCCCGCCTGTTCGGCCAGACGTGCCTGGGCCAGCGCTTCTGTCATCTTGCCGGCAACCAGATGGGCGCGTGCCGCCGCCAGGCGCAGGGCGGCGCTCTGACTGTCGGGGGTTGCCGCGAGATCCGCCTGCCGGACCAGACCCCGGGCCAGGCTTTGTGCGACAAGGGCCGAAACCCGGCGGTCAAAAGGGGTTTCCGAACGCGCCGCCTGCAGGATCAGCTGTCTCAGCCTTTCGGAATAGCGGCTCCAGTGCCGGATCGCCGCTGCCGTTTCGCGTGGCGCTTCCTGCAGGGCCAGCCTTTCCAGTTCGGCGACCACAGACATGATGCGCCGGTTCTGTTCCCGGCGCCGGACACCTTCCAGCAGGCCGGCCCTGAGCAGATGCAGTTCCAGCAGATCTTCGGCGGTCTTCAGCTTCGGGGCGGATTTCAACGCGCCTTCAAGCTTGCGTATGCGCGCCGCCGTTTCCCGGATGACACGTTCGCGCAGCTCGGGGATTTCAGCCTTCCTGACCCCCCACAGCCGAGCCCGTTCCGGGTCGCGCAGGATCGCCGCCGAAATCCTCAGATAATCCTGCGCGATCCCGTCGCGCAGAGCGCCTGTGGCCCCCGGGCTGCTGGCGATCCTTCGGCGCAGGAAGTCGAGGAACCGCAGCGGTGTCCCCTTGCCGGATTCTCGCTTGAAGGCGGCGATGATCCTGTCCAACTCTTCGCTGCCCAGTGCCTTTTCCAGAGAGACGATCAGCTCGGTCACCGGCGAAACCGGGCCCGAAGGGCGGTCGCGATACAGCTCTTTCACCCAGTCGGCGATTTCCGAACGGCGGCGCTGTTCCCGTGCCAGCCTGCGCGCTTCCGGCAGGCCGGCACGAGCCTTGAACAGGGTTTCATTCAGGCGCTCGAGCCGCTCGAAATGACCGGCCTGCTGCTTGCGCAGCTTTTCCCAGCGCGCTTCGAGCCGGCGCACCTCGCGGGTGATTTCCTGTTCGCGTTCCAGGCTGCGGTCCTGCAGCAGCTTCAGGATGCTGGCGTGAAGCCGGTCCTTGCGCGCCCGAAGGTCGCGGATGCGCGCCAGGGTCAGCGACCGGGCCCGCTCCAGGGATCGGATATGCTCCAGCGCCGCCTGTTCGGCATCGACGGGCGCCGCGGCGGGGGGCTTCGGGGCGTCGGGCGCGGTGGCTGCCGTTTTCGAGGTTTCGGCGGGCGGAGTTTCGGCGGGTGGGGTCTCCTTCGCGGTTTCCGTGCCGGTGGGACGCGGTCTCTTCAGGCCGCCGATCCTGCGCCCGGCCCAGAAGATGCTGCCGTCCGGGTATCTTTCCACCAGCTGCGGTTCGGCCGGCATGGCGCCGGGCGGGGTTTCGGGAGCCAGGTAGTGCTTGCCATCGGGGGCGGTGACCAGGCGGCCGAGGAGTTGTCCGTTGCGGCCATAGACCGGCTTGCCGACCGGGTCTTCGGCCAGCTGCTCCCGGGGGGAGATCTCCTCCGGTGCTGCGGCGACCATCCTGCCGATCCTGATCATCCCCCAGACGACATGCCCCCCCGGCCGGATCTCGACCCGCTGCGGAGCCGCGGGCATCGCGCCTTCGGGGGTGCGCGGGGTGAACCATGCGGTACCGGTCGGATCCTTCCGCACATGCCCGACCGGCCTGCCATCGCTGCCGATCACCGGGTTTCCCGCGGCGGCGGGCGGGGGGCTGTCCGCGCCCCCTTCCCCCGGAGGAACCGCAAGGCCCGGCGCACGGCCGATCGGGGCACCGCCGGTGACCGTCTCGCCTTCGGGGAGGCGGGCGATGCTTTCCGGGCGCCGTTGCGGGCGCGCCGGCACCAGCAATCTTCGCCCCGACGGATCGGCCTCGATGATGCGCCCGATCCTGCCCGGTCCGGTTGCCGCCTCTGGCCCCGCCGGTTCGGGAACGCGGTAGGGGGTGTCGGCGATGAGCCGTTCGATGCGGCCGCGGATGAGCGACCAGGTTTCGGCATCATAACAGGGCTCGACGATCTTTCGCCCCGGCGCCGGAACCGTGACCGAGGGGCCGGATTGCAGCTCGAACCCGCCCGTGCGACGCAGGGCGCTGGCAATGTCAGGCCCCAGAAGCGCCGGGCGCTGCCCGTAGGGGGTCTTTTCGAGAGCAGCTCGCAGCCGGTTCAGCGCCTCGTCCAGCTCACCAGACGCACAGACCCATCCCTGCAGGGAAAAGCGAACCGGGCCGGGGGTGTCAGGGGGAACGGTGAAGCTCACCTCGCCCCTGGTTTGCGGCGCCGGGACGACTGCGGAAAGCGAAGAGTCCGATCCGGGCAGGGTCGGATTCGGGAGCCCGGCCAGCGCCACGATGACCGCGACCCGCAGACCGGCCCGGCGCAGACGGATCCCGGGGGGGCTGCGGGCGGCTGCCGGCCGAACTGTCCTCGTCCTTTCCACCTCACCAGGCTCCTTTTCCGCCCTGGGCGGATGTGGATCAGGGGGTTTCGATCCTGACCCAGTCGATGGCGATCAGCGCTTCACCGTCGTTGGGAAGGTAATCGCTGCTCCAGCTGCTGAAGGTCATGAAGAAATTGTCGCCGGGGGCGCGCAGCGCGGTCAGGTCCTGCACTTCGCGCCATTCGCCATCGGGCGCCCCCTCGGTTCCCGGCTCGGTGGGTTCAAGACGCATCCGCGCCGTATAGCTGCGCTTGTTCCTTTCCAGCTGCAGTTCGACCGCGGCAATCCGGTCCGGGAAGACCGAGATGCGGCCCTCCAGATTCCTGCCGCTGATGGTATAGAGCGTCCGGCCGAAACGGGTTTCCTTCCCCTTGACCAGCTTCCTGCCGATCAAGTTGGCGTCGGTCTCGACATTGTTCCGGGTGTACATCTCGAAAACCGAGAACAGGCCGTTGTCCTTGTCCCTGGCCACACCGGCGGTAAACCGCTCGCCCAGGGTCTGCGGAACGAAGAGCAGGCGGACGGTCATCTTCCAGTCGCCTTCCGGGATCGGCTTGTTCAGCACCAGCGTATTGGGGGCCTCGCCGAAGCGCTCCGAGGTGCGGTTGGCCACCAGCAGGGTCAGCACCCCGTCCTCGACCAGATAGGCTTCCGGATCCTCGTTCAGGATCGTCCAGTCCGACGACAGCTCGGATCCGTCAAACGTGTCCTCGAAATAGATCCCGGCCGACACCGGCAGCGCAAACAGGCCGACGATGGCAAGAAGCGGAAGGCTTTTCAGCTTGTTCATTTTCCTCTCCTCAACAAGG
Source organism: Paracoccaceae bacterium (assembly GCA_026989055.1). Taxonomy (GTDB): domain Bacteria; phylum Pseudomonadota; class Alphaproteobacteria; order Rhodobacterales; family Rhodobacteraceae; genus JAJRUE01. The sequence continues at coordinate 2,071 of JALSKC010000044.1, read as the reverse complement.
ATTCCGGGAGCGGTTCACGGACGCTCGACCCGGACCCAGTCGACCCGGGCCACTCCTTCGCCGTTATCCGGAAGATAATCCGAAGCCGCCCCCCCGAAGGACAGGTAGAAAGCATCCCCCGGCAGTTTCAGCGCGCTGAGCGCCTGTACCTCTGCCCATTTCCCGTCCGGGGCCGCCTGTGCGCCGGGAGCCGGTTCCAGCTTCATGCTGGCGGTGTACTTCCGACCCTTTTTCTGCAGGCGCAGCTGAACCGCCGCAATGTTGGCGGCAAAAAACCTCGCACGCGCCTGAAGGTTGCGGCTGTCGACGTAATAGAGCGTCCTGTCGAAGCGGGCGCCCGTGCCGCCGGGGGGGGGCAGCTTTTCGCCCACCAGGTTGAGATCGGTCCGGACTTTATTGTAGGTGTTGAAGAAGGCGGTGGCGAAAATGCCGCTGCCGTCTTCCCGGCCAATGCCCAGGCGCATCGCTTCGCCCAGCATCCGCGGTGCCAGGACGATCCTTGCGGTGAGTGTCCAGTCTCCCCTGGGGATCGGCTTTTCGAGCCGCAGGACATTCGACCCGTCCGGCAGGCCGGGCGGGGTTCCGTCGCCGGCAACGATGGTCAGGAAACCGTCTTCGACCAGGTAGTTTTCCTCGTCGGGGTTGATCACCCGCCACTCCGGCGAAAGCGCCGGGCCATCGAAATCCTCCATGAACCATGTTTCAGGGGATTCAGGTTCGGCCTTCGGGGCCGACGGCTCTGGCGCCGGGGCAGCCTGGACCTGCTTCTGAACCTCGGCAACGGCGACCTGGAATTCGGAGGCGCTGCGGGCATCGAAATAGCGGCCATTGCCGGCCCTGGCGATGCATTGCAGCTGTTCGCGAGCCTCTCTGTCCACATCGAAACCGATCACGTTGATCTGCAGGCCGATCCCTTCGCGGGCCAGCCGCTCGGCGGCGGCACAGGCATTTTCGCCACAGGTTTCGATCCCGTCGGAAATGAGGAGAACCGACCTGTTGCCCTCGGCCCCGTCGCCGAATGCCTCCCCCGCCATCCCGAGCGCCCTTGAGATGGGGGTCTTCCCGCGGGGGGTGATGCCCTGGATCATCTCCATGATCTCGGCCCTTGACGCAGCGCCGAAGGGGGCGCGCAGCTCGACATCGGAACAATCTCCCTTGCGCCTGTGCCCATAGAGCATGAGCCCCGGGGTCACCTTGTCGGGCAGCCCGGCCAGGGAGTCTCTCAGGACCTTCCTTGCCGTGTCGATCTTGGCGGTTCCGTCTATCTGGCCCCACATCGAATTCGAAGCATCCAGAATATAAAGAAGACGGGTCTGTGCCTGGGCGGCACCTGACCACAGGATCAGGAGAGACAACAGCAGCGTGCCCGGCAGCTTTCTCATGGAACAGATCAAACCATGCGCCTCATTTTCAGCCAAATCTGAAACGCGCAGACGAATGCGTCTATTGGCGATAATGCCCGTTTCCCGGCCGATGTCGAGTCCCGTCCTCCTGTCCCGGCCCGGAATCCGGGGTGGAGTTCACCACGAGAGATTGGCAGAGCCAGGAGAGGGCCGTCGGTCGACCCGCTGCGCAGCCGGCCGGGTTGACAGCTGTTAACGCCCGAATCCGAGTAGTTACGTCGGAACTGCTTGAGCGCATGACCCTCCGGGCAAACATACTGATCATTCTCGGCATCCCATTCGAAGTCGGCGCGGGTCCACCGTTGCTTCCGGGTGACGCATGTCACCAGCCGCCGCGCCCTGAAGGAAATGATTGCCCAGGCCACCAGCGTGACAAGCGTGTAGGGGACATAGACGATGACCCAGCTCCCAATGCCGAAAATCCGGCGGATCACCACCAGAATATCGCCAATCCCCGAAACGGTGCCATACATGCCGTCATAGGCGAAAATTCCGGCATAGTTGCGGTCGCTCAGCCAGATGACAAGGCTGGCGATGATATTGAGCTACCCCCGAAAAATCGGACACTGACGCAAGCTACGATTTGTTGTCTGCTGGTCTTCCACGAGAAGGAGATCAGAGATGTCGAAACGGAAGCAGCATTCGCCGGATTTCAAGGCGAAGGTGGC
>JALSKC010000043.1 GCA_026989055.1 Paracoccaceae bacterium | reverse complement strand
CCGGGCGGCAGTAGTCGGCGAATGCCAGGAAGGTGCCGCCGTAGGGGATGAGCCCGCCGTGCAGCGCGATGCCGTTCATCGCCGCCGCCATGGCGTGCTCGCGCACCCCGTAGTGGATGTAGCGGCCACGCCGGTTGCCGCTGGCGAACACCCCGAGGTCAGGCGTCATCGTCAGGTTCGAGCCGGTCAGGTCGGCCGAGCCGCCGATGGTTTCCGGCATGATCGGGTTCACCGCTTCCAGCACCATCTGGCTGGCCTTGCGGGTGGCGACCTTGGGGGTTTCCTCGCTGACCTTGCGCTTGAAGGCCCTGATGGTAGCCGACAGGCGGCGCGGCGCTTCGCGTCCGGTGACGCGGAGGAATTCCCGCCTGCGGCCGGCCGGCAGGCTGTCCAGACGTGCCTGCCAGGCGGCCCGCTCGGCCGCGCCGCGCGCGCCGGCCTCTTCCCAGGCCGCCTTCACCCCGGCCGGAATCTCGAACGGCGCCCAGTCTGTTCCATAGGCCTTGCGGGTTGCCTCGATTTCCTCCTCCCCCAGCGGCGCGCCGTGGGCGGCGGCGGTATCCTGCCTGTTCGGCGCGCCGAAGCCGATATGCGTGCGGCAGGCGATCAGCGAAGGCTTCTTCGTCCGGCGTGCGGCGGCGATGGCGGCGTCGATGGCCTCCGGATCATGGCCGTCGATTTCCTGGACATGCCAGCCCGAGGCTCTGAAGCGCGCCTTCTGGTCGGTGATGTCCGAAAGCCCGATCTCGCCGTCGATCGAGATGTTGTTGTCGTCCCACAGCACGATCAGCCGGCCCAGCCGCAGCCGCCCGGCCAGCCCGATCGCCTCTTGCGAAATGCCCTCCATCAGGCAGCCGTCCCCGGCGATCACATAGGTGAAATGATCCACCATCCCGGGCCCGAAACGCGCGCGCAGGTGCTCTTCGGCAATGGCGAAGCCAACCGCGTTGGCGATGCCCTGCCCGAGCGGGCCGGTGGTGGTTTCGACCCCCGCGGCGTGGCCGTATTCCGGATGCCCGGCGGTGATTGCCCCCAGCTGGCGGAAATTGCGCAGCTGCTCCAGCGTCATGTCCTCGTGGCCGGTCAGATGCAGCAGAGCGTACAGCAGCATCGAGCCGTGCCCGGCCGACAGGATGAAGCGGTCCCGGTCGGGCCAGTCCGGTGCCTGCGGATCGAACTTCAGGTGATTTCCGAACAGCACCGTGGCCACGTCGGCCATGCCCATCGGCATCCCGGGGTGGCCCGAGCCGGCCGCCTGGACGGCATCCATCGCCAGCAGGCGGATCGCGGCGGCCCGTTCCCAGTGCTCGGGGTGCTTTCGGCGGAGAGTTGCGATGTCCACGGGGGTTCCTTTCTGGCGGAATCTCGACTGCCGCCCTGATAGCAGCAGGGGAGCGAAGATCAAGCCGCGGCGGGAAGGGCGGCAAGCGGCACCGCCGGAGGCCCGGAGGCTTTGGCTTGACTTTGCCGGCGGGGCTCTGGATTCTCGGGGCGGTGCCGGTGCGCGCCGCCGCTTCGGCAGGCGCCACGGATGCGGCAGGGCGCGTGGCCGGCCGCAGGGCGGGGCGCAGGCGCAGCGGGAGGGTCCGGGCAAGCGGCATCGGGCGCGACGGCAAGGCGGGCCGGGCAAGGCGGGCAAGGAGAGGTCGGGCAGAGAATGAGCGATGTGCAGGAGCTGGAGCGGAGGCTGACGGCGGCGCTGGAGCGGATCGCCGCCGGGCTGGCCGCGCTGCCCGAGGCAGGGCGGGCCGACGCCCGACAGGAAGCGGAAGCGGAGCTCGCCCGTCTGCGGGAGACCCTGGAAACCGAGCGCGCGGCCAACGCCCAGCTCGAAGAGCGGGTCATCGCGCTCAAGGAGCGCCAGGAAAGGCTGGTGGCGGCGCTGGAGGCCGAGGTTGCCCGGCTGCGCGGTGCGCTGGAACAGCAGGAGGCGATGATCCAGAAGGTCAAGCGGGTCAACCAGCGGCTGCGGGACAACAACCGCGCCCTGCGCGAGGCCGGGCGCGGGCAGGAGGGCGATCAGGCGCTGCTTGACAGCGCGCTGCATGCGGAACTGGAGGCCCTGCGCGCCTGCCGCGAAAGCGACCGGGCGGAGCTGGATGCGGTGCTGGGCGAACTCGCGCCGCTGATCAGAAGGCTTGAGGGGGGCGCGGATGCCTGAAGTGAGGATCTCCATCGGCGGGCGCGCGTTCGATGTCGTCTGCCAGGACGGTGAGGAGCATTACCTGAAGGCGGCGGCCGCGATGCTGGATGCGGAGGCCAGCGCGCTGAGCAGCCAGATCGGGCGCCTGCCCGAAAGCCGGATGCTGCTGATGAGCGGGCTGATGCTGGCCGACAAGGCCGCCGGCATGGAAGAACAGATGCGCGCCCTGGAAGAAAAGCTCGCCGCCCAGCAGCGGCAGATCGAGGAGTTGCGCAACCGTCCGGCACCCGAGCCGGAAAAGGTGGAGGTGCCGGTGATCCCGGCCGGGCTGACCGACTCGCTGGCGGAAATGGCGGCCCGGGCGGAAAGCCTGGCCGAGGCGATCGAGGAACGACTCGCCCGGGAAGGCACATCCGCCGATTCCGGCGAAAAGGCCGGGGGCTGAAAGGGCCGGGCCGGACGTTCTCCGCACAGGGCCGCGTGCCGGAAGCCGCCCCGCAAAACGCCTCGCGCAGGCCCGTGTGATCCGCAGCGGTGCCGGGTGCAGCGGTGCCGGGCCGCCGCAGGGAGGCAGGGCGCAGGGAGCCGGTCGGCGGCGGTCGGTCCCAGCTCCTCGGCCATCATCTTTTCCGCCATCAGCTTTTCCGGCGGCTACCCGGGGCCGGGCCTCGCCCGGAACCCGGCAGCCCCGAACGACCCCGGAAGAACCCCGCTCGCCGCGAACAGCCCCGGAAGAGCCCGGAAGACCCCCCCTCCGGCAGCCCCCCTCCGGCAGCCCCCGGCGAAGCGCCCACCGCCCCGAACGGCGCCCGGCCGGCCGGTGGGGCGGGCCCGGGCGCTCAGCTGTTGCTCTCGCGGATCCGCTCGGCGGCGGCCTTGTCGAAGGCGATCCCCTTTTCTTCGAGCAGCGCGTCGAGCTCGCCCGAGAGCGTCATCTCTATGGCGATGTCGCAACCGCCCACGAATTCGCCCTTCACATAGAGCTGGGGGATCGTCGGCCAATCCGAATAGTCCTTGACCCCCTGGCGGATCGCTTCATCCTCCAGCACGTTCACATCGGTGTAATCGACCCCGATGTAGTTCAGGATTCCGGCCACCTTGGAAGAAAAGCCGCATTGCGGCATGGCGCGGGTTCCCTTCATGAACAGGACCACGTCGTTGTTCTGCACGGTCTCGTGGATCCGGCTCCTTGCATCGCTGTCGCTCATTTCACTTCTCCTGCTTGCGCGGTTCGTCATTTCCTCGGGGCCGGCCGGAGGAGGGCGCCTTCGGCCGCTGCGAAGCCCGCAGGATCCGCCCCCAGAACTCCATGTCGCGCGCTCCCAGCGCGGCGGCGCGGTTGGCGCGCTCGGAACGGCGGATCACTGCCATGTCGATCGCCTCCATTCCCAGCTCCGGCCGGCCCTCCGCTTCCGGGGGGTGTTCCGGGCCGGCCTCGCCAAGGAAGCGGACGGCAAGCGGCGGGCGCGGGCGGTTGCGCTTCAGCCAGACCTCGAGCGCGATCGCGGCGGCCAGGAGCGCCACGACCCCGATCAGGATGCCCTGCCAGAGCGCCACCGACCCTCAGTCCGGCGCCTTGGTCGTCAGCGCCAGCGCGTGGAGTTCGCCGTTCGGGCCGTCCATCTTGCCCTTGAGCGCGGCATAGACCGCGCGCTGCTGCTGGACCCGGTTCATGCCGCGGAAGCTTTCGTCGATCACCAGGGCGGCGAAATGCGCGCCGTCATCCCCTTCGACCCTGATCTGGGCATCGGGGAAGGCGGCCCTGATCAGCCTTTCGATCTCTTCGGCGTCTATGGCCATTCCTGCCCTCCGTCTCAGCCTCTGAACGGCTGTTCCAAGATGTAGTCGCCGCCGTTCCGCCGCGCAAGGGAGAAGGGCGCCGGGCGGCGCGGCGCGATGTCCCACGGGCTCATGCGGGGCGGGTGGCCGGCACCGGCGCGCCGGGCGTTCAGGCGAGCCTGCGGGAAAGGCTGTCGCGCCAGAGCGCACCCAGCTCGGACAGCGGGGCGGCGCTGGCACCGAAGCGGACATGCGCGCCGCCGAACCGGCCGACGGTTGCCAGCGCCACGCCCGCCTTGCCGGCTTCGACCATCAGCGCCTCGGCCGCATCGAAATCGCAGGCGATCAGGTAGCGCCCCTGATCCTCGCCGAACAGCGTGGCGACATCACTGGCATCCAGGCTCACGCCCGTGCCCGCGGCTTCGGCCATCTCGAAGGCCGCCAGCGCCAGCCCGCCGTCGGACAGGTCGGTGCAGGCGCGGATCAGCGCGGCGTTGGCGCGGATGAAGTCGCCGTTGCGGCGTTCGGCGGCCAGATCGACCGGCGGCGCGTCTCCCTCTTCGCGCCCCCACATCTCGGCCAGCAGCGCCGATTGCCCCAAATGGCCGGCGGTCTCGCCCAGAAGCAGCGCCACATGGCCCGCGCGCGCGTTGCCGGCGATCAGCGCGTCGGCGCGCTCGATCAGCCCCACCGCGCCGATGGTGGGGGTGGGCAGGATCGCTGCGCCGTCGGTCTCGTTATACAGGCTGACGTTGCCCGAAACGATCGGCATGTCCAGCGCCCGGCAGGCCTCGCCGATCCCCCGGATCGCGCCGACGAACTGGCCCATGATCTCGGGCTTTTCCGGGTTGCCGAAGTTCAGGCAGTCGGTGGCCGCCAGCGGCCTTGCCCCCACCGCACACAGGTTGCGGAAGGCCTCGGCCACCGCCTGCGCCCCGCCCGCGCGCGGGTTCGCCTTCACGTAGCGCGGCGTCACATCCGCGGTGAAGGCCAGGAGCTTGTCGGTCCCGTGCACCCGGATCACGCCCGCGCCGCGCCCGGGCGTCAGCACCGTGTCGGCCATCACCTGGCTGTCGTATTGCTCGTAGACCCAGTGTTTCGAGGCGTAGTTCGGCGAAGAGAGCAGCGCCCGCAGCCCCTCGATCGGATCGACCTCGGGCACCTCCCCCAGCGGCGGGGCGGGCGGGGTTTCCACCCAGGGGCGGTCGTATTCCGGGGCGCTGCCCGACAGCGCGCGCAAGGGCAGGTCGGCCTTGCATTCGCCGCGGTGCATGATCACGAAACGGTCCTCGGCGATGGTCTCGCCGACGATGGCGAAATCGAGGTCCCATTTCTCGAACACGGCGCGGGCCTCGGCCTCCTTGTCCGGGCGCAGCACCATGAGCATGCGCTCCTGGCTTTCGGAGAGCATCATCTCGTAGGCCGACATGTTTTCTTCGCGCACCGGCACCGCGTCGAGGTCGAGCCGCACGCCGAGGCCGCCCTTGTCGCCCATTTCCACAGCCGAGCAGGTCAGCCCGGCCGCGCCCATGTCCTGAATGGAAATCACGGCACCCGTGGCCATCAGCTCCAGCGTCGCCTCCATCAGCCGCTTTTCTGTGAAGGGATCGCCCACCTGCACCGTGGGGCGCTTTTCCTCGATGCTGTCGTCGAACTCGGCGCTGGCCATGGTCGCCCCGCCGACCCCGTCGCGCCCCGTCCTGGCGCCGAGATAGACCACCGGCATGCCGACGCCCGAGGCGGCCGAATAGAAGATCCTGTCGGCATCCGCGAGCCCGGCGGCAAAGGCATTGACCAGGCAATTGCCGTTGTAGGCGGCGTGAAAGCGCACCTCGCCCCCCACCGTGGGCACGCCGAAACAGTTGCCGTAGCCGCCGATGCCTTCGACCACCCCATGCACAAGCTGCCGGGTCTTCGGATGCTCCGGCGCGCCGAAGGACAGGCTGTTCATTGCCGCCACCGGGCGCGCGCCCATGGTGAACACGTCGCGCAGGATGCCGCCAACGCCGGTGGCCGCCCCCTGGTAGGGCTCGATGTAGGACGGATGATTGTGGCTCTCCATCTTGAACACCACCGCCTGGCCGTCGCCGATATCGACGACGCCGGCGTTCTCGCCCGGGCCGCAGATCACCTGCGGGCCGGTGGTGGGCAGGGTGCGCAGCCATTTCTTGGAGGACTTGTAGGAACAGTGCTCGTTCCACATCGCCGAGAAGATGCCCAGCTCGGTGAAGGTGGGCTCGCGGTTCAGCAGCCGGATGATCTCGGCATATTCCTGTTCGTTCAGCCCGTGGGCGGCGATCAGGTCTTCGGTGATTTTCGGCTCCGACATGGCGGCAGGCGGTCCCCCGGAATTTCCGTTGCGCACCCAATAGAAGGTTTGCCCAGCCGGGGGAAGGGCCAGCGGCGGCAAATCCCGCTCATCTTCTGCCGCCGGTTCTTCCACCGGAAATCCTTCTGCCGGAAAACATCCTCGGGGTGAATGGCGCTGCAAGGCGCGCCGAGGGGGCAGACAGCCCCCGCACCGCCCCTTCAGTTCACCGGGCCCTCGTCCTTGTAGACCACCAGAGCCGGCTTTCGGCTGGGATGCAGGAGCAGCTTGTCGAGCTGTTCGGGGTCGGTCCAGTCGTCCCAGGGTTCGAGCCCGAAACAGGCGTTGAGCAGGCTGGTGATCACGCCAGAGCCGCAGATCCGGGTGCCGGCGAAATGCCGGCGGCGCTGGCGCTCCAGGTCGAGCGCGACCGCCTCGACCGGCGGCGGCACCATGCCGGTCGCCGGCCATTCGCCCGAATCCAGAAGCTCGATGGTGACATATTGCACCGCGATCACCTCTTCGGGGCGGATCGGGGAAACCGGCTCGTCCGGGCGCACCCGGCGCAGGGTGAAGGCGCAGATCGCGCTGTTCATGGCCATCAGCTCGTGGGCCAGCACCTGCGCCAGGGTGTAGCCGCCGTCGGACTGCGGCACCAGGAACAGCTCCCCCACCGACCAGCTGCGGCGTTTCCCGGAAGGGCGGCGCTCATCCGTCATCGCGGGGCTCAGAAGTCGCCTTCGACGGCCGGTTGAGAATGTCGAGGATGATGTCCTTCACCTCGAGCGCCTCGGCGCGCAGATCGGGAGGCAGCTCCCGGCCGCCATGGATCATCATGTCCATGTCCAGGGTGGTGATCCAGAGATCGTCGTTTTCATCCTCGACCAGCGATACCCGGCAGGGCAGATAGGCGGCACAGGCGATATCGTGCTCGACCATCCTGGCCGCCGTCGGCGGGTTGCAGCAGAGGTGGATCTTCAGCTTGCGCCACGGCTTGCCGGTCATCGCCTCGACCTGCTCTCCCAGCGGCAGCACGCCGACCCCCCGGATGTTGCGCAGAACGCTCATGGCGGTTCTCCCTGTTGCGCGCGACACGCATCACGATACATGAATGTGATGTTTTCGCAAGGAAACTTCCCGGAGCGCCGCGCCGACGGCCGGGGGCTGCCCGGATCAGGCGGCGGAATCCGGGCGCTTGCCGGGGCTGGCCGGGCGGGGGGCCGGCGGGGCCGGTGGCCGTCCGCCGCCGGGCGCGAGCTTCCAGCGCCGGTGGTTCCACATCCACTGCCCCATGTGCTTGCGCACCTGCGCCTCCAGGCTGTCGTTCAGGGCCTGCGACATCTCTTCCGGGGTGGTGTGGGGGATCGGGGCCTCGATCAGCAGTTCGAAATCGATGCCGCTCGGCAGGCGGATCCCGTAGAAGGGCACCAGCAGCGCATCATGCCTGAGCGCCATCTTCGCGGCGGAAAGGGCGGTTGCCGCCGGCTTGCCGAAAAAGCGCAGCGCGGCGCCGTGATCCATGTGCTGATCGGCCAGAAGGCCGACCATGCCGCCCGCGCGCAGGAACTTCAGCATCGCTGTCTCGCCGCGCCGGTTGCGGGGGAAGATCGGGGTGCCGATCCTTTCCAGCGCCCGGCGGTAATGGCGGTCGAAGCGGGCATTGTTGAAGGGGCGGTAGAGGGCGCCGAAGCGGAAGCCCCTGCGGATCAGCACCGCCCGGAGCGCGTCGTAGTTTCCGAAATGGCCGGAAACCAGCACCGCGGGGCGGCCGGCATCCCGGGCGGCGCAGAGCGCCTCGTAGCCGGGGCCGCGGATCTCGCTGCCGAGAGCGCGGGCGATGAACTGCTCGCCCGAATATTCCTCGATCAGGGTGCGGCCGAAATTGTCGGGAACCGCGCGCAGAAGCCGGCGGATCTCGGCCTCCGGCAGCTCGGGGCAGACATGGGCGAGATTGTCCCGGATCCGCCTGCGCTGGCCGGTCAGCGGGGCAACGAGCCTGGCCATCAGCCAGCCCGCACAGGCCAGCCGGCTGCGGTAGGGCAGCAGCAGCAGGCTGCCGATGAGGCCGCGCAACGCAAGGTCGGTGGCATGATCGGCCAGGCTGTTGCGCGGTTTCGCGGTGGGGGCGGTCACGTATCCTGCACTGCTGGTTTCGTCCGGGGCAGACATAGATAATGCGCCCTTCGATCACAACCTCCGATCACGGGGAGCATGCGGGAACGGGGAGCACGCGGAGAGAAGCACGCGGAGAGAAGAAGGTGCATGCGGGGGAGCGCGCGCGGCGGCGGCGCCCGCACCGGCAACGCCCGCACCGGTCCGCACCGTCCGCACCGGTCCGCACCGCCCGCACCGCCCGCACCGGCCCGTCGCCTGTCCGCCCCCGCCAGGCGATCGCCTGGCGGGGGCGGCCGGGGCGGGCTCAGTCCTCGTCGTCCTTCGCGATCAGGAAGATCTCGCCGTTGTCGGCCAGTTCCCGGATCGTGACCACGACCGAGGTCATGGCGGCCTCGGCATCCTTCGGCTTGATCGTGCCGGCCTCCTGCATCTCCTCGCGCAGCCCCTCGGCCATGCGCTTGGACATGTTGGAGAGAATGAATTCCACCACCGCTTCCTCTTCCGGCCCCCGGGCGCCGGCCAGCGCGGTGAGCAGGGTGTCGGCATCGACGGCACGGGTGATCTTGGAGATGTCGCGCGGGTCGATCCGTTCGGGGATGTTGACCCAGGTGAAGATCGCCTTGCGGACCTGGCTGGCGAAATCGGCATCGGCCTGTTCGAGGCTTTCGAGCACCTCTTCGCGGGTGGCGGCGGGCGAGAAGTTGAGGATCGCGCCGACCCGCTCCACCGGCCCGTCGGTGAACTCGCGTTCGGGCTGGGTGTCGAGCTGCTCGGCCAGCGACTGGCCGATCTTGCGGACCACGGCCGGGGCGATGTCGGCGGTCAGCGAGACCGCATAGGCGATCCGGCGTGCCCGCTCTCCGGGCATCCGCCCCAGCAACTCCGCCGCCTTGGCCACCTTCAGCTTCGAGAGCACCACCGCCCCGACCTCGACACTCTCTCCGGCCAGAAGGTCGAGCAGCACATCGACATCCAGCCCGCCGATCCGCGCCCAGGGATCGGCATGGGCGCTGAGGCCGGCCTGCTTGCGGATCCGGACGCAGGTTTCGGGGCTGATGTATTTTTCCATCATCCGGAGCGTGTCTTCCAGCCCGCCGGGGAAGGAGAGCCCGTTTCCATCGAAGGCCATCAGGAATTCCTCGACCACCTCGGCAAGGGTCTGCCGGTCGATCCGGCGCAGGCGGGTCATCTGCAGCACCAGCTCCGCCTGCAGCGCGGGGGGCAGCCTGGCAAGCGAGATTTCCGCTCCCTCGGCCAGCAGCAGGCGCACGATGATCGCGGCCTTCTGGCGCCGTGTGAGGCGCGGCCGGGGTTCTGCGGGGGGTGCCGGCGGGAGCGTTCCGGATGTCTGGGCCGGTGCGGACAGAGCCGTTGACACGTTCTTTTCCCTCCGTCGTCGTTCTGCGGTTTGCCCTGCGGTTGCCGTCTGCGATGCGGCAGCCGACGGCAGCCGGCCCGGCGCCGGCCGGCACGCCATGTGCATGGTGTCGCAGCGGCAGCTCGGATGCAGAGTGGCAGATCCGGGTTAACGCAGCCCTAGCGCCTCCGGCTCATCGATCGAAGACGCGGGCGAAGATCCGCTCCACATGCCGGGTATGGTGTTCCGGGTCGAATTGCTCCTCGATCTCCGCGGGCGAGAGCGCGGCGGCAACCTCGGGGTCGGCCTGAAGTTCCGCCTTGAAGTCCTTTCCCTCCTCCCAGACCTTCATCGCGTTGCGCTGCACCATGCGGTAGGCATCCTCGCGGCTGATCCCCTTCTGGGTGAGCGCCAGCAGCACGCGCTGCGAGTGGATCAGCCCGCGGAACCTGTTCATGTTGGCGATCATGTTGTCGGGGTAGATCACCAGCCTGTCGATCAGCCCGGTGAGGCGCGCCAGGGCGAAGTCGAGGGTGATCGTGGTGTCGGGGCCGATCACCCGCTCGACAGAGGAATGCGAGATGTCGCGCTCGTGCCAGAGCGCCACGTTTTCCATTGCCGGGATCACGCTCATGCGCACGAGGCGGGCCAGCCCGGTGAGGTTCTCGCTCAGCACCGGGTTGCGCTTGTGCGGCATGGCCGACGAACCCTTCTGCCCCTCGGAGAAGAACTCCTCGGCCTCCAGCACCTCGGTGCGCTGCATGTGGCGGATCTCGATGGCGATGTTCTCGATCGAGGAGGCGATCACGCCGAGGGTGGCGAAGAACATCGCGTGGCGGTCGCGCGGGATGATCTGGGTGCTGATCGGCTCGGGGGCGAGGCCGAGCCTTTGGCACACATGCGCCTCGACCGCCGGATCGATGTTGGCAAACGTGCCCACGGCGCCGGAAATCGCCCCGGTGGCGATCTCCTGCCGGGCGTTCTTCAGGCGCTCCAGGTTGCGCGTCATCTCGGCGTAGAAGCGCGCGAATGTCAGCCCCATGGTGGTGGGTTCGGCATGAATCCCGTGGCTGCGGCCGATACGCAGCGTCATCTTGTGCTCGTGGGCGCGCCGCTTCAGGGCTTCGAGAAGTTCCTGCAGGTCCCTGACGAGAATGTCGGAAGCCCGCACCAGCTGGAGGTTGAAGGCGGTATCCAGAACGTCCGAGCTCGTCATCCCCTGATGGACGAAACGAGCTTCCTCGTGGCCGACGATCTCGGCCAGATGGGTGAGGAAGGCGATCACGTCGTGCCGCGTCACGGCCTCTATCTCGTCGATCCGGGCCACGTCGAAGGTGGCGTCCTTCGCCTTCCAGAGCGCTTCGGCGTTCTCGCGCGGGATCACGCCGAGCGCGGCCTGGGCATCGCAGGCGTGAGCCTCGATCTCGAACCAGATCCGGAATTTTTCCTCTGGGCTCCAGATCTTCACCATCTCGGGGCGGGAGTAGCGGGGAATCATCGGCGGTATTCCTTTGCGAGGACTTTGCGTGCGCGCTGCCTCATAGCCGGTTGCGCCGACGGCGGCAATCGGCGGATGGCGCAGCCGCGCGGGGGGCGCGGCTTCGCGGCTTCCGGCACGGCTGCGCCGGCGCGGATCGGGGTGCTCTTGACCGGGACGCTCTTGACCGGGACGCTCTTGACCTCGCCGGGCCCGGGGGAGCATCTGAAGGCTGCGGAGCGGCGGCAGGAGGAAAGGCGGATGCGCGCGGCCATGCTGACGGTATTCTGGGCCAGCCTGCTGCTGACTCTGGCCAGCTTCGGGGGGGAACTGCACGGGCTGGGAGATTCGCTGGCGGTATTCCGCCACTGGTGGGCGGTGCTGGTCAGCCTGTCCTCGCTGCTGCTGCTGCGCGGGCGGCTGCGGCTGGCGGGGCTGGGGCTGCTGGCGGGTTTTCTGGCCGGCGCGCCGGTGCTGGCCGGCTGGTTCGGGGGCGGCGGCGCATCCGGCGGAGAGGAGCGCTATGCCTTCTATCAGAAGAACCTGCTCTACAACGGCACCGACCGGCGGGGAATCATCGCCGACATCCGCGCGACGGCGCCGGATTTCGTGTCCATGCAGGAGATTTCCGACGCCAATCTGGAAATCTACGAAGCCCTGGCCGAAGCCTACCCCACCAGGCTGATCTGCTCCTCCAGAGGGGCGGGGCGCCTGGCGATCCTGTCCAGATACCCTCTGAGCGGGGAAGACCCGGCGCGCTGCCTGAAGCCCGGGGGGGTGGCGGCGGTACGGGTGGCAACGCCCGACGGGCCGGTCTGGGCGCTGGCGCTGCATCTGAAATGGCCGTTTCCGCGGGCGCAGGCGGAGCAGGTTGCAACGATGCTGCCGGCGCTGCGCGACCTCGATGCGCCGGTAGTGCTGGGGGGAGATTTCAACATGGTTCCCTGGTCGGCGACCATGCGCCGGATCGAGGCGGCCACCGGCAGCCGGCGGGCCGGCGCGCTGTTCTTCACCTTCCGCCATCCGCGCTTTCCGCTCTGGCTGCCGATCGATCATCTTCTCGTGCCGGGCGGGCGGGGACGGCTGGAGATCCGCCCCTTTCTCGGTTCCGATCACCGCGGGCTGCTGCTGCGGTTCGGACTTGACGGCCCTTCCGGCTCTCCCGGCCGGTGAGAGTTTCCGGCGAAGGGCGGCCCCGGGATGCCTCTGGCAATTTCCGGCACGGGATGTATTCCATCGCTCATGGAGACGATCCTGCAGCAGGGCATTCCCTATCCGCTTCCCGGTGCGCGCCTGCCGGGGATCGCGCCGCTGGAGATTGCCGACTGGCTGGTGACGGACGAGGCCTTCGCCGCCCAGATGCGCCTGCGGGCACGGCTTCTGGCGACCCGGCGCGAGGAGGTGCTCCGGCTTGCCGAAAGTGCCCGCCCGGCAGCCGGGGAGCTTCTGGAAACAGTGCTCGGCCTGCTGCGCGGCAGGGCCGGCTACCGGGTCGGCACCGGGGAGGTTGTCCGTCCGGACGGGGCACGGGTGCCGGTCGATCCCGCCGACCCGCTGGCGACTCTGGGGAATCTGGTGCAGGAGGACTTCTGCCTGCTGCAGAAGGATCCGGCCAGCGGCCAGCATGTGCTGTGCGGCGCAGTCCTGTGCTTTCCCGCCGGCTGGAGCCTGGCGGAAAAGTTCGGCCGTCCGCTGACGCGGATTCACGCCCCCGTGGCCGAATACGACGGGCAGATGGCGCGCCGCGTGCAGCGGCTGTTCGATGCGATCCGGCCCGAGCAGCCGCTGTGGCGGGCCAATGCGCTGGATTACCACGATCCGTCCCTGTTCGCCCCCCGCCGCGAGGCAGACCCGCGGCAGCGGCCGGAGGGGATCGCGCCCTATCTGCGCTCCGAACGGCAATGCCTGCTGCGGTTGCCGGAAAGCCGGGCGGTGGTCTTCTCGATCCACACCTGGGTGGTGGCGCGCTCAGTCGGCGGCTGCGGCTGAAGCGCTTAGAAGCGGCGGGGCGGGAAGGTCGGCGAGGCTGGCGGTTTCTTCTCCGGGCATGCCCAGGAAGGTCAGCGCGCCGAGAAGGATCGCGCCGCCGAGCGCGGCGGTGGCGAGCAGCCCGGTGCGGCGGCTGTCCGATCCGAACAGCGCATTGGACAGCATCAGCAGCGCGCCCACCGGCGGCAGGACGGCCAGCATCAGGATTCCGATCGCCAGGCTGCGGGTGCGCTCCTCCTCCGGCGGGGCGAGGGGGGGGAGCGCCGCTGCCCGGTGGCCGCCGCCGGGCCCGTTTCCGCCGGAGCCCGTGGCCCCGGACCGGCGAGCAGTACGGTCCGGGGCGGGGGCGCCATCTTCGCCGGAGCCGATGACGGACAGTTCGATCCGCCCCCGCGGCGCCTGCGGGCCGGCCGGCAGGTGGCGCACCCGGTAGGGGCGGCCGCCGCGGGGGCCGAAGCTGTGACCATCGGGGATCGGAGAGCCGCTTTCGACGGCATGGCGCAGGAAGGACAGCGCGGCGGCATGCAGCTCTTCCGGCGGGTGCGGGGTGGGGCGGAAGCCCACCGGCCGGCCGATGAACTGGGCGGCCTCCTTCAGCTCCAGCGCATGGCGCGTCGCGCCGTCCTCGCCCGGCTCGGGGTGCAGGGTGGTGATCCGCGCCTGGGCGAACAGCGCCCAGGGGGTGGAGGTGCGGCTGATCGACAGATACTGGGCGCCGGTCAGAAGCTGGTTGGACTGCTGCCAGAAGACCGCGCCGGGCATGTGCCGTTCGGCCAGGATGGCGGTTGCGGCATGGAGCAGGCGCAGCCGCCTCAGCAGGGCGGCGGGCTCCTCCGGGGCCGGGGCGGGCGGGATACCCGCCGCGGCGCCCTCCTGCGAGTCGCCCTCCTGCGAGCCGCTGCCGGATGGTTCCGTGGCGAACGCGCCTGCGCCCCGTGCCGTGCGGCCCTCCGATACCTGCACCGTTACCTGCACCGTCAGCCGGCAGTCGTGCCGGGCCAGGGTGTCCGACAGGACGCCGGCGAAGGCGCGCGAAAGCGGCCCTTCCAGCGCTCCGGCGAAGGCCTCGGCCGGCAGCGGCGCGGGGTGGAAGTCGATCCGCAGCGCCAGCCCTCCCCCCGTCAGGAGCAGGAGGGCGTCTTCCGGGGCGGGGTGCGGCGGCGTCATCCGCAGCCCGAGATCGGCGGTGCGGGCGGCGAGCGCTTCCTCGAATCGCGCGAGCGCGAGTTCGGGAGGTCCGGCAAAGAGCAGGTCTGTCCGTGCTTCGGGCATGATTCCCCCGGGGTTTTCTCCCACGTTTCCTCCTGCGCAGGCTGCAGGAGAATTCGGGCGACATTTGGTCGGAAAGGGGGGAATTTCAGCGCGCTCCGCCACGGGGCGAATGCCCGCCCCCCCCCGCCGCGGCCGGTGGCGCGCCGCGGGCCGCGGGTCGGCGGGTCGGCGGGCAAGACGGCCGGCGACAAGGCGTGGCGGTTCCGCGGATGCGGCCGGCGGCGATGCGCAAGGGGCGCCCGCCCGGGCGCCCCTGCCGGTTTCCGTTGCCGAAGGATCAGCAGCTGTAATACAGCTTGAACTCGACCGGATGCGGGGTGTGTTCGTAGGCGTAGACCTCTTCCCACTTGAGCTCCATGTAGCCTTCGAGCTGGTCCTTGGTAAAGACGTCGCCGGCAAGCAGGAAGTCGTGATCGGCCTCCAGGCTTTCCAGCGCCTCGCGCAGGCTGGCGCATACGGTGGGAATGCCGGCCAGTTCCTCGGGCGGCAGATCGTAGAGGTCCTTGTCCGAGGACGGACCCGGGTCGATCTTGTTGCGGATCCCGTCGAGCCCGGCCATCAGCAGGGCCGAGAACGCCAGGTAGGGGTTGGCCGAGGGATCGGGGAAGCGGGCCTCGACGCGCTTGGCCTTCGGGCTTTCGGCCCAGGGGATGCGCACGCAGCCCGAGCGGTTGCGGGCCGAATAGGCGCGCAGCACCGGCGCCTCGAAGCCGGGGATCAGGCGCTTGTAGCTGTTGGTCGAGGGGTTGGTGAAGGCGTTGAGCGTCTTGGCATGCTTGAGGATGCCGCCGATGAAATACAGCGCCTCCTGGCTGAGGTCGGCATATTTGTCGCCGGCGAACAGCGGCTTGCCGTCCTTCCAGATCGACATGTTCACATGCATGCCGGTGCCGTTGTCGCCGGCGATCGGCTTGGGCATGAAGGTGGCCGACTTGCCGTAGGCCTGGGCGACGTTGTGGATGACATACTTGTATTTCTGCAGCTCGTCGGCCTGCTTCACCAGGCTGTTGAAGACCAGCCCCAGCTCGTGCTGGCAGGAGGCCACCTCGTGGTGGTGCTTGTCCACCTTCATGCCCATCCGCTTCATGGTGGAGAGCATCTCAGAGCGGATGTCCTGACCGTCGTCGATCGGGTTGACCGGGAAGTATCCGCCCTTGACGCCGGGGCGGTGGCCGGTGTTGCCCATCTCGTATTCGGTGTCGGTGTTCCAGGCACCGTCGATGGCGTCCACCTCGTAGGAGACCTTGTTCATCTCGACCGCGAAGCGCACGTCATCGAACAGGAAGAATTCGGCCTCGGGGCCGAAATAGGCGGTATCGCCGATGCCGCTGGACTTCAGATAGGCTTCTGCCTTTTCGGCGGTGCCGCGCGGGTCGCGCTCGTAGTGCTCGCCGGTGTCGGGCTCCAGCACCGAACAGTGCAGCGCCAGCGTCTTTTCGGCATAGAACGGGTCGAGATAGGCGCTGTCGGTGTCGGGCTTCAGCTTCATGTCTGACTGGTCGATCGACTTCCAGCCGGCGATCGACGAGCCGTCGAACATGAAGCCGTCCTCGAGGAAGTCCTCGTCCACCTGGTCGGCCATCACCGTCACATGCTGCAGCTTGCCGCGCGGGTCGGTGAAGCGGATATCGACATAGGCGACCTCCTCTTCCTTGATGGTTTCCAGCACATCCTTGATGCTCATGCGTCTTTTCCTTCCTTGGGAGTGTTCACGAGGAGTGTTCACGGGCCGCTCCGCCCGGGTGCTACAGCGCTTCCTCGCCGGTTTCGCCGGTGCGGATCCGGATCGCCTGCTCGATGTCGGAGACGAAGATCTTGCCATCACCGATCTTGTCGGTCCGGGCGGCGGAGATGATCGCCTCGATCGCGCCTTCCACCTGATCGGCGGCCAGCACCACCTCGATCTTCACCTTGGGCAGGAAATCGACAACATATTCGGCGCCGCGGTAAAGCTCGGTATGCCCCTTCTGGCGGCCGAAGCCCTTGACCTCGATCACGCTCAGCCCCTGGACCCCGATCTCCTGGAGGGCTTCCTTCACCTCGTCCAGCTTGAACGGCTTGATGATGGCCTCGATCTTCTTCATGCGATGGCTCCCGGAATTTCGGATCGGCCCCGTGTTGAGCACTTCTTTCCGCCCCTCACAATCCGCTAGGCTGGGTGGAGGCGGGAGTGCCGGATGATTCTCCCCCCCATGTGCCCGGAAAACGGGCCTTCTGCCCAAATTCCGGGCATGTTGTGAACTTTGCGAGGGGCCATGAACAGACTCCTGACGGCGGCGCAGATGCGGGCGCTCGAGCGCGATGCGATCAAGTGGGGAGGGCTGAGCGGGCTGGAGCTGATGGAGCGCGCCGGGCGCGGCGTGGTCGAGGCGGTTTTCGGCCGCTGGCCCGATCTGGCCTGCGCGCCGCACCGGGCGGCGGTGCTGTGCGGGCCGGGCAACAACGGCGGCGACGGCTATGTGGTGGCACGGCTTCTGCGCGAGCGGGGCTGGGAGGTCTGCCTGTGGCAATATGGAGATCCGGCGCGGCTGCCTCCGGATGCGCGCGCCAGTCACGATCGCTGGCTGGCGGCGGGGGGCGAACCGCGCGCGCTGGAGCGCTTCGTGTCCGATCAGCTCCGGCCGGATCTGGTCGTCGATGCCCTGTTCGGCACCGGGCTGTCGCGCCGACTGGATGCGCTGACGGCCGAGGTGCTGGGTCGTGTCGGGATCATGCGCGCGCGCGTTCCGGATCCGGCGCGGGTGGTCGCGGTGGACATGCCCTCGGGCTATTGCGCCGACAGCGGGCGGCGGCTGTTCGACAGGGCGGATGACGGGGCGGATTCGGTGTCCTGCCCGCTGGAGCGGCGGACCGGCGCGGATCTCACCGTGACCTTCGAGTTCCTCCGGCGCGGCCACCGGCTTGACGAGGGTGCCATCGCCTCGGGGCGGGTGGAGGTCAGGCCGCTGGGACTGCGCACGGATCTGGGCGAAGCGCTGCGCCGTTGCCCGACGCCGGTTGCCGGGGAGGTCGCGCCGGCGCTTCGCGCGCTCGGCAAGCGGACATCCGCGCACAAATACGACCACGGCCACGCGCTGGTGCTCTCCGGCGGGCCGGGGCGGACCGGCGCGGCGCGGCTGGCGGCGCGGGCGGCGCTGCGCATCGGCGCGGGGCTGGTGACGCTGGGCGTGCCGCCGGCCGCGCAGCAGGAGGTGGCCTGCCAGATCACGGCGCTGATGCTGCGGCGGGTGGAGGGGGGCGCGGCGCTTCGGGCGCTGCTGGAGGATCGCCGCTTCAACGCGCTGTGCCTGGGGCCGGGGCTGGGCACGGGGCCGGCGCAGGCGGAGGTGCTGGCGGAGGCCCTGCGGGCGGGGCGGCCGACGGTGCTCGACGCCGATGCGCTGAGCCTGCTGGCGGGTCGGGCCGAGCCCTTCGCCGCGCTGCACGAAGACTGCGTGCTGACACCGCATGGCGGCGAGTTCCGGCGGCTGTTCCCGGACCTGCACGAGCGGCTCCACGAACGTCCTGGAAAGGGGCCTGCCTTTTCCCGGATGGATGCCGCCTGCGCGGCGGCCGAACGGGCCGGCTGCACGGTGCTGCTCAAGGGGCCGGATACGGTGATCGCGGCACCCGGGCACGCGCCGCTCGTGCATTGCGCGCAAGGCGGTCGCGCCGCACCCTGGCTGGCCACGGCGGGAGCGGGGGACGTGCTGGCGGGGCTGATTGCGGGACTCATGGCGCGCGGTTTCGCGCCGTTCGAGGCCGCCGGCACCGGCGCCTGGCTGCATGCGGAATGCGCCCGCCGTTTCGGTCCCGGCCTGATTGCCGAGGATCTGCCCGAGGCTCTGCCGGGGGTGCTTCGGGCGCTGGGGGCGTGAGGCGCGCCCGCCGGCACGCCCGCTGCCGCGCTCTCCGCGGCCGGCCGGGCGGATTCAGCCGCCGGTGTGGCTCATGTGGCGCGAGACCTGGCCGCTCACCTGCTGGCGCGAATAGTCGAAATCATGGCCCCTGGGCTTGCGCGCGATGGCCGCGCGGATGGCCGCGCGGAGCGGCGCATCGTCATCCGGGTGCTCGCGCAGCGCCCTGCGCAGGTCGGCGCGGTCCTCCTGGCCGAGGCACATGAACAGCTCGCCGGTGCAGGTCAGCCGGACCCGGTTGCAGCTTTCGCAGAAATTGTGGGTCAGCGGGGTGATGAAGCCGATCTTCTGGCCGGTCTCCTCCAGCCGCACGTAGCGGGCGGGCCCGCCTGTCCTTTCGCTCAGGTCGGTGAGCGTGTAACGCCGCGCCAGCTGCGCGCGCAGGTCGGTCAGCGCCCAGTACTGGCCGATCCGGTCGCTCTCCTCCATGTCGCCCATCGGCATGACCTCGATCCAGGTCAGATCCATGTCGCGCCGGGCGCACCATTCGGTCAGGGAGAACAGCTCGTCCTCGTTGAAGCCCCTGAGCGCCACCGCGTTGATCTTGACCCGCAGCCCGGCGGCCTGGGCGGCCTCGATCCCGCCGAGCACCTGCTTCAGCCGCCCCCAGCGGGTGACGCGGGCGAACTTTTCCTCGTCCAGCGTGTCGAGGGAGACATTCACCCGCCGCACCCCTGCCGCGGCCAGCCGCCCGGCGAAGCGCGCCAGCTGCGAGCCGTTGGTCGTCAGCGTCAGCTCGTCGAGCGCGCCGCTGTCCAGGTGGCGCCCCATCGCTTCGAAGAAGGTCATGATGTCGCGCCGCACCAGCGGCTCGCCGCCGGTGATGCGCAGCTTGCGCACGCCCAGGCCGATGAAGGCGCTGCACATCCGGTCGAGCTCTTCCAGCGTCAGAAGTTCCTTCTTCGGCAGGAAGGTCATGTGCTCGCTCATGCAGTATGTGCAGCGGAAATCGCAGCGGTCGGTCACCGAAACCCGCAGATAGGTGATCGGGCGCAGGAAGGGATCGACCAGCGGCGCCGGGGAAGGCGCCGGGGAATCGGGGCGCGATATGGCCGGGGGGCGGATCTGCATGAGGTCAGGTTACGGGGTGCGCCGCACGCCTGCAAGGGCGTGCCGCTTCCGGGGCGGAAGCGCTTGAAGGCGGGACATTCTGCCCCTAGGCTTGCGCCATGACAGGCGCATTAGCGACATTCTGTCCTGCCGACGGGCGGCGTGCGGGCGCCGGAACGGAGGAGGCCTTCGCCCGGGGCGGTCTCGGCGCGGAACGGGAGGGGACGCCCGATTCGCTGCGCCCGGTCCCGGATCGTGAAACCGCGCCGCCGCCCCGCACGGGAGGGCGGCGGCCGCGGCCGTGCGCGGGGGCGCCGCCGGGGCGGGCCTTCCGGTCGGCTGTCGCCGGACGGGAGAGGCCCCGGAAGAACCGGAAGCGGGGGGCGCATGGGGGCTGAGCGGCTGCGCCGGGCACGCCGCCTGCTGCCGGAGACCGGTGACTGGCAGACCATGCGCGCGCAGTTCCGCTGGCGGGTTCCCGGACGCCTCAACATCGCCGAGCGCTGCTGCGACAGCTGGGCCGAGGCCGATCCGCGCCGCACGGCGATCATCCATGTGGGGGCGGACGGCGGGGTGCGGCCGTGGGACTACGGTCGTCTGCGGATGGCCGCGGACGGGCTGGCCGCCAGCCTTGCGGCGCGCGGCATCGGTCGCGGCGACCGGGTGGCGGTGCTGCTGCCGCAGTGCCCCGAGGTGATGATCGCCCATTTCGCCGCGATGAAGCTCGGGGCGGTGGTGCTGCCGCTGTTCACGCTGTTTGGCGAAGACGCGCTGCGCTACCGGCTGGAGGACAGCGGCGCGCGGGCGGTGGTGACTGACGAGGCGAACCTGGACAAGCTGATGGCGCTGGCCGGTGGTCTGCCCGAACTGGCGCATGTCTATACCACCGGCGGGCGGGCGCTGGCGCCGGTACTGAGCCTCTGGGGCGAGGTTTCGCGCAATCGCGCAGAGTGGGCCACTGCGCAGACCGCCGCGGATGATCCGGCGGTGCTGATCTATACCTCGGGCACCACCGGCCCGCCCAAGGGGGTGCTGCATGCGCATCGTTTCCTGCTGGGGCATCTGCCCTCGGTCGAAGCGCATCACGAAGGCTTCCCGAAGAACGGCGATGTTGGCTGGACCCCGGCCGACTGGGCCTGGATCGGCGGGCTGATGGACATGGCCATGCCCTGTCTTTACTTCGGGGTGCCACTGGTCAGCCACAGGATGCGCAGGTTCGACCCCGACGCCGCGTTCCGGCTGATTGCCCGGCATTCCGTCCGCAACCTCTTCCTGCCGCCCACGGCGCTCAAGATGATGCGGGCGGCGACCGTCCCGGTGGGGCTCGGCATCCGCTCGGTCTCCTCGGGGGGCGAGAGCCTGGGCGCCGACCTGCTGGAATGGGGGCGCGCGGTGCTGGGCGCGCCGATCAACGAGATCTACGGCCAGACCGAATGCAACCTGGTGCTCAGTTCCTGTGCCGGCTCGATGGCCGTGCGCGCCGGGTCGATGGGGCAGGCGGTGCCGGGCTTCGATGTCGAGATCATCGACGCGGCCGGGCGGCCGCTCGGCCCCGGCGAGACCGGCGAGATCGCGGTGAAGGCGCCCAATCCGGTGATGTTCCTGGAATACTGGAACAAGCCGGAAGAAACCGCCGCGAAATTCGTGAACGGCTGGCTGAAGACGGGCGATCTGGGGGTGAAGGACGCGGATGGCTATTTCACCTTCGTGGCGCGCGACGACGACGTGATCACCTCGGCCGGCTACCGGATCGGGCCGTCAGAGATCGAGAACTGCCTGACGGGGCATCCCGATGTGGTGATGGCGGCGGCGGTCGGGGTGGCGGATGCGCTGCGCACCGAGATCGTCAAGGCCTTCGTGGTGCTGCGCGAGGGCGCCTCCTGGGAGGGGCTGGAGGAGGCGCTGGTGGCCCGGGTGCGCGAGAGGATCAGCCCGCATGTGGCCCCGCGCGCCGTCGAATTCGTCGACAGCCTGCCGATGACCGCGACCGGCAAGATCATGCGCCGGGCGCTGCGCGAGAGGGGGTAGGGGGCGGTCTGCCCCCTCCTGGCCCGTTCCGGGCCAGTTCACCCCCGAGAGTATTTCGGGCAAGATGAAGTGAGGAGATGGCGGCGCGGTTTCGGGGCCAGGTGCGGGGCGGTCGCGGTTCAGTCCCTGTCGGGGATATCGGCGGGGATGCCGGTGGGCAGGCCGTCGATGCTGGTCGCGTTGCGCTCGGCCCAGTAGCGGCGGATGCCTTCGCGGCCGCGGGCCTCGGCCCATTTCGGCAGGACTTCGCGTTCCCCCCTGTAGTCGAACAGCGGCACGCCATAGCCGCAGGAGGTCTGCACCAGGTCAACCCGCATGTCGAAGATCTGCCGCGCCGCGAAATCGGCCTGGAAATGGCGCGCCATGTCCGCCCAGCCGTCATCACCCGGGTGAACGGTGCGGGCCCTGCCGTAGGCGCGCAGGATCAGCGCCCGCGCATCGAAGGAACACCACATCAGCGTCATGCGGTCGGACTGCAGCAGATGCGCCGCGGTCTCGTTGCCCGAGCCGGTATGGTTCAGCCAGGCAATGCGCTCGGGGCCGAGAACCCGCAGGGAATCCATCCCCTTGGGCGAGACGTTCACCCGCCCCCCGGGGGCGGCGGTGGCGACGAAGAACATCTGCTGCGCGGCGATGAAGGCGCGGTGATCGTCGCCGATCCGGTCGAACCGCCGGGCCATTATTCCACCGTCACCGATTTTGCCAGGTTGCGCGGCTGGTCCACGTCGGTGCCCTTGGCCACGGCGCCGTAATAGGCCAGCATCTGGGCCGGCAAGGCGTAGAGGATCGGGGCGAACATCGCCGGCGCCTCGGGCAGGGTCAGCGTCGCCCAGGTGCCTGCGCCCGCCTCGCGCGCGCCGGCGGCATCGGTGATCAGCAGCACCCTGCCCTTGCGCGCCATCACTTCCTGCATGTTGGAAACGGTCTTTTCGAACAGCGCGTCATGCGGGGCCATGACGACCACCGGCACCGAGTCCTCGACCAGCGCGATGGGGCCGTGCTTGAGCTCGCCCGAAGGGTAGCCCTCGGCATGTATATAGCTGATTTCCTTGAGTTTCAGCGCGCCCTCCAGGGCCAGCGGAAACATCTGGCCGCGGCCCAGGAACAGCACGTCGGAGGCCCGGGCCAGGTCGCGGGCGACGGTTTCGACCCGCGCGCGCAGGGCCAGCGCGCCGTTGACCAGCCCCGGCATGGTGCGCAGCTCGGCCAGGCGCGCGGCCAGCTGCGCGGCGTCGATCACGCCCCGCTGGGCCGCGGCCTTGAGCGCCAGCGCCGCCAGCACCGTCAGCTGGCAGGTGAAGGCCTTGGTCGAGGCGACCGATATCTCGCGCCCGGCCAGGGTCGGCAGCGCGATGTCGCTTTCGCGCGCGATCGAGCTTTCGGGGACGTTGACCAGCGACACCACCTGCTGCGCCCTGCCGCGCATGTAGCGCAGGGCGGCCAGCGTGTCGGCGGTTTCGCCGCTTTGGCTGATGAACATCGCCAGGGTGCCCTCGGGCACCGGCGGTTCGCGATAGCGGAATTCGCTGGCCACATCCACGTCGACGGGCAGGCGCGCCACCTGCTCGAACCAGTAGCGCGCGGTCAGGCAGGCGTAATAGGCGGTGCCGCAGGAGACCATCGAGATGCGCTCGATCCTGCTGAAATCCAGTCCTTCGGGCAACAGCACGTCGCTGCCTTCGCCGTTCAGGTAATGGGTCAGAACCTCGGCCAGAACGGTGGGCTGTTCGGCGATTTCCTTGGCCATGTAATGCTTGTGCCCGGCCTTGGAGACGCTGGCCGCGTCGATGTCGATCTGTTTGATTTCACGCTGGACCGGGCGCCCCTGCGCATCGTGGATCTCGACGCCGGTGCGGCGGACCAGCGCGCGGTCGCCTTCCTCGAGATAGGTGATCCGGCTGGTCAGCGGCGCCAGCGCGATGGCGTCCGAGCCGACGAACATCTCGCCCTCGCCGTGGCCGATCGCCAGCGGCGAGCCCCGGCGCGCGGCGATGATCAGGTCATCCTCGCCCTCGAACAGGAAACACAGCGCGAAGGCGCCTTCGAGCCGCTCCAGCGTGGCCGCGACGGCCTCTTGGGGGCTCTTGCCCTGATCGAGAAATCGGGCGGTCAGCAGGGCGACGGTTTCGGTGTCGGTCTCGCTCTCGGGGTCGATGCCCTCGGCGGCCAGTTCCCGGCGCAGATCCTGGAAATTCTCGATGATGCCGTTGTGCACCACCGCCACCGGGCCGCAGCGGTGCGGATGCGCATTGTCCACCGAGGGCGCGCCGTGGGTCGCCCAGCGGGTGTGGCCGATTCCCGACTTGCCCGAAAGCGGCCGGTGAACCAGCAGGTCCGAGAGATTGGCCAGCTTGCCCACGGCGCGGCGCCGGTCGAGCGTGCCCCTTGCATCGACCGTGGCGATCCCGGCGCTGTCATAGCCGCGGTATTCGAGCCGTTTCAGGGCTTCGACCATGATCGGCGCGGCCTCGTGATCGGACAGGATACCTACAATTCCGCACATACTACTGCTCCCTGTCCTGCTGCTCCCTGCCGCGTCTTGCCCTGGCAGCCTTCAACCTTTCGAACAACCGGCGTGCGAACCCGGGCTTGTTCACCTGCCGGGCGCGGCCCAGCGCCAGGGAGCCGTCGGGCACGTCCTGGGTGATCACCGAGCCCGAGGCCGTCATCGCCTCGTCCCCCACCGTCACCGGCGCCACCAGCATGGTGTCCGAGCCGATGAAGGCGCGCCTGCCGATCACCGTGCGGTGCTTCATCACCCCGTCGTAGTTGCAGGTGACGGTGCCGGCGCCGATGTTCGTGCCTGCGCCGATCTCGGCATCGCCGATGTAGGACAGGTGGTTGACCTTGGCGCCGTCGCCGATCTGTGCGTTCTTGATTTCGACGAAATTGCCGATGCGCACGTCGTTGGACAGTTCCGCCCCCGGGCGCAGACGCGCATAGGGGCCGACGATGGCCCCGGCGCCCACGTGGCAGCCCTCCAGATGCGAAAAGGCGCGGATGCGGGCGCCGGTTTCCACCGTGACGCCGGGGCCGAACACCACGTTCGGCTCTACCACCACATCGCGCCCGAGCACGGTATCGAGGGCGAAGAACACGGTTTCGGGCGCCAGCAGTGTCACGCCGTTTTCCAGCGCCTGGGCGCGGGCGCGGGCCTGGAAGGCGGCTTCGGCGGCCGCCAGTTCGGCGCGGGTGTTGATGCCCAGGGTCTCGGCCTCCTCGCAGCGCACCACCCCGGCCGAAAGCCCGCGCCTGCCGGCCAGCTCCACGATGTCGGTCAGGTAGTATTCACCGCTGGCGTTGTCGTTGCCGACCGCCGCGGCCAGGGAGAACAGCAGCTCTGCATCGGCCATCACGATGCCGCTGTTGCACAGGGTGATCGCGCGTTCGGCCTCGGTCGCATCCCTGTATTCGACGATCCGCTCCAGCCGTTCGCCCGCCATCACCAGCCGCCCGTAGCGGCCCGGGTCGGCGGGTTCGAAGCCGAGCACCACCACATCGTGCCGCGCCCGCGCCTCGCGCATCGCCTGCAGGGTCTGCGGGCGCACGAAAGGAGTGTCGCCATAGAGCACCACCGCGTCGCCCTCGAAGCCGGTCAGGGCCTTGCGCGCCTGTCTGACGGCATGGGCGGTGCCGCGCTGCTCGGCCTGTTCGACGACGATCACCTCGGGGTCGAGATCGCGCGCCGCCCGTCCCACCATGTCGCCGCCGTGACCGACCACGAGCAGGGTTCTTTCCGCCCCGAGCGCGCGGCCGGCGGCCAGCGCATGGGCAAACAGCGGCACGCCCCCGAGTTCGTGCAGGACCTTGGGCCGATCCGATTTCATCCGGCTCCCGCGGCCGGCGGCCAGGACGATGAGTGCTGTGGTCATTGCGCGCCCGTTTCCAGCTGTCCGCCATGCTGTATCGGCCCGGGCGGGGCTGATGCAAGCCCCCGGGCCATCACATGTGTTTTCGTCATGTTTCAGGGGCGGCGGGTTCCTTGCGCGCATCAGGCGGGTCAATCGGGTGGAAACATCCGCAAACCGGCAGCCTGCGGTGCGAAGCATTGACCTTCCGCCGCGGGGCGGGTCATCTGGGGGCATGAAGGACAGTTTCGCAGGCAGTTTCACCCAGCAGGAGCCGATCCCCGACGAGGCGATCGCGGCCGCGGTGGCGGTGATGCGCAGCGGCCGGCTGCACCGCTACAACCTGGCCCCGGGCGAGGCCGGCGAGGTCGCGCTGCTGGAGCAGGAGTTCGCCGCCTTCACCGGCGCGCGCTACTGCCTGGCCGTGGCCTCGGGCGGCTATGCGATCGCCACCGCCCTGCGCGCGCTCGGGGTCGGCCCCGGCGACAGGGTGCTGACCAACGCCTTTACCCTGGCCCCGGTGCCCGGCGCGATTGCCGGCCTCGGGGCCGAACCGGTGCTGGTGGAAACCACCGAAGCGCTGGTGATCGACCTGGACGACCTGCGGCGCAAGATCGCCGCCAGCGGCGCGCGGGTGCTGCTTCTGTCGCACATGCGCGGGCACATCTGCGACATGGAGGCGCTGACGGGGCTTTGCGATGCGGCGGGCGTGCGGGTGGTCGAGGACTGCGCCCACACCATGGGCGCGCGCTGGAACGGGGTGGCTTCGGGGCGGCACGGGGCGATCGGCTGCTATTCCACCCAGACCTACAAGCATCTCAATTCCGGCGAGGGCGGGCTGCTGATCTCGGATGATGCCGAAGCGATGGCGCGCGCGGTGCTGCTGTCGGGTTCCTACATGCTTTACGATCGCCACCGCGCCGCGCCCCCGCCCGAGGCCTTCGAACGGATCAGGCTGGAGGTGCCGAACATCTCCGGGCGGATGGACAACCTGCGCGCCGCGATCCTGCGGGTGCAGCTGCGCAGCCTGCCCGAACGATGCGTCGCCTGGAACGCGCGTTACCGGGTGATCGAGCAGGGCCTGCGCAACCTGCCCGGCCTGCGGCTGATCGACCGGCCCGAGGCCGAGGAGTTCGTCGGCTCCTCCTTCCAGTTCCTGCTGCCGGGCTGGGCGCCGGAAGCGGTGCGCCGGGTGGTGGCGGGCTGTGCCGCGCGCGGGGTCGAACTGAAGTGGTTCGGCGCGCCGGAACCTGTCGGCTATACCTCGCGCTACGACAGCTGGCGCTATTGCCGGGGCCCGGAGCTGCCGCGCACCGATGCGGTTCTGGCCGGGCTGCTGGACATGCGCCTGCCGCTGACCTTCTCCGTGCAGGACTGCGCGCTGGTGGCGCGCATCATCGCCCAGGAGGTGAGGGCGGCGCATGACGCCGCCGGGCGCGAACCGGCGGGGGCGGCGCGCGGTTGACGCCGGGGCGGAAATCGTATCAACTGAACAAGCGTTCAATAAGCTCGATAACTGGTTGCCGGAACCGTCGGAACCGTCGGAACCGTCGGAGCCGTCGGAACCGTCGGAACCCGCGCGGGAGGTTGCCATGTTCACTGCCGGCATGTCGTTCGATCTCGGAGACGAGGTGAATGCCCTGCGCGACCTGGTGCATCGTTTCGCGCAGGAGCGCATCAGGCCGATCGCCGCCGAAATCGACAGGCGCAACGAATTCCCGGCCCGTCTGTGGCGCGAGATGGGCGATCTGGGGCTTCTTGGCATCACCGTGCCCGAGGAATTCGGCGGCGCCGGCATGGGCTATCTGGCGCATGTGGTCGCGGTGGAGGAAATCGCCCGCGCCTCCGCCTCGGTCAGCCTGTCCTACGGCGCCCATTCCAACCTCTGCGTCAACCAGATCCGGCTGAACGGCAGCGACGAGCAGAAGCGCCGCTACCTGCCGAAACTGATCAGCGGCGAACACGTCGGCGCGCTGGCGATGAGCGAGGCGGGCGCCGGCAGCGACGTGGTATCGATGAAGCTGCGCGCCGAAAGGCGCAACGGTTGCTATGTGCTGAACGGCACCAAATACTGGATCACCAACGGCCCCGACGCCGACACGCTGGTGGTCTATGCCAAGACCGATCCCGAGGCCGGCGCGCGCGGCATCACCGCCTTCATCATCGAGAAGCAGATGAAGGGCTTTTCCACCTCGCCGCATTTCGACAAGCTGGGGATGCGCGGCTCCAACACCGCCGAACTGGTGTTCGAGGATGTGGAGGTGCCCTTCGAAAACGTTCTGGGCGAGGAAAACCGCGGCGTGCGCGTGCTGATGAGCGGGCTCGACTATGAGCGCGTGGTGCTCTCGGGCATCGGTCTGGGCATCATGGCCGCCTGCATGGACGAGGTGATGCCGTACATGGCCGAGCGCAGGCAGTTCGGCCAGCCGATCGGGAACTTCCAGCTGATGCAGGGAAAGATCGCCGACATCTATACGGCGATGAACTCGGCCCGCGCCTATGTCTACGAGGTGGCCCGCGCCTGCGACCGGGGCACGGTCACGCGCCAGGACGCCGCCGCCTGCGTGCTCTATGCCAGCGAGGAGGCGATGAAATGCGCCCATCAGGCGGTGCAGGCGATGGGGGGGGCGGGCTTCATGAACGAAAGCCCCGTCAGCCGCATCTTCCGCGACGCCAAGCTGATGGAGATCGGCGCCGGCACCAGCGAGATCCGCCGGATGCTGATCGGGCGCGAACTGATGAAGGCGGTGTCGTGAGGGCGCGCGCCGCCCTCTGCGCCCTGTTTCTGGGGCTGCCTGCCGGGGCCGGGGCGCAGGGGTTCGCGCTGCCGGGGGTGCGGGCCGATTCGAGCGTGCTTCTGGGCTGTCTGGCCGGGGGGCGCCAGGTGGAGGAGTGCCTCGGCGCCATGACCGAGGCCTGCATGGCCGACAATGAGCTGGGCAATGACAACCTCGAGGAGCGGCTGTGCGTTGCCGAAGAGCTGAACATCTGGCGCGAGCTTCTGGCGCGGGCCGAGGCGCGGCTGCGCCGCCGGATCGAGGCGCGCGGGCCGGGGCGTTCCCCGGGGCGGGGCGCGGAGGCGCTTTCGGCGCTGGCCGAGGCCGGTGTGCGCTGGGCTGCCTGGCGCGACAGCCGGTGCCGGCTCGAGCGGGCCGTCGCGGGCGGGGACGGGCGACGGGCGATCATCGGCGACATATGCCTGCGCGACCTGACGGCAGATCGCTACCGGCAGCTGCAGGCGCTGGGGCGGCGGCTGGCGGAGGCGGCGCGATGAGCCGGCTGCGCTCCGCCCTCGTGCCGGGCTCGGAGGAGGCCCGCGCCAACCGCGTCGCCCATCTTGCGGCGCTGGAGCAGGTGCGCGAAGCGGCCGAACTGGCGGCGGCCGGCGGCGGCGAGAAATCGCGCGCCCGTCACCTGGCACGCGGCAAGATGCTGCCGCGCGAGCGGGTTGCCGAGCTGCTCGATCCCGGCAGCCCGTTCCTGGAGATCGGCGCAACGGCCGCGCACGGGCTCTATGACGGCGCGGCGCCCGGCGCCGGGCTGATCGCCGGCATCGGCCAGGTGCATGGCCAGGAGGTGATGGTGGTCGCCAACGACGCCACCGTGAAGGGCGGCACCTACTACCCGATGACCGTCAAGAAGCACCTGCGCGCCCAGGAGATCGCCGCCGAATGCGCGCTGCCCTGCATCTATCTCGTGGATTCGGGCGGCGCCAATCTTCCCAACCAGGACGAGGTCTTTCCCGACCGCGACCATTTCGGCCGCATCTTCTACAACCAGGCCAACATGTCGGCCCGCGGCATCGCCCAGATCGCGGTGGTGATGGGGTCCTGCACTGCCGGCGGCGCCTATGTGCCGGCGATGTCGGACGTGTCGATCATCGTGAAGGACCAGGGCACGATCTTCCTTGCCGGCCCGCCGCTGGTCAAGGCCGCTACCGGCGAGGTGGTCAGCGCCGAGGACCTGGGCGGGGGCGACGTGCACACGCGCCTTTCCGGGGTGGCCGACTACCTGGCCGAGGATGATGCCCATGCGCTGGCGCTGGCCCGCCAGGCGGTGGCGGGGCTCAACCGCGCGCGGCCCGAGACCGTGCAGTGGCAAAACCCGGAAGATCCGGCCCATGACCCCGAAGAACTGCTGGACGTGGTGCCGGCCGACCTGCGCAGGCCCTATGACGTGCGCGAGGTGATCGCGCGCATCGTGGACGGCTCGCGCCTTGACGAGTTCAAGGCCCGCTACGGTGAAACCCTGGTGACGGGCTTCGCCCATGTGCAGGGCTGCCCGGTGGGCATCGTCGCCAACAACGGGGTGCTGTTTTCCGAAAGCGCGCAGAAGGGGGCGCATTTCGTGGAACTGTGCAGCCAGCGGCGCATCCCGCTGGTCTTTCTTCAGAACATCACCGGCTTCATGGTCGGCCGCAAATACGAAAACGAAGGCATCGCCCGCCACGGCGCCAAGATGGTGACGGCGGTCGCCACCACCGCGGTGCCCAAGATCACCATGATCATCGGCGGCTCCTTCGGTGCCGGAAACTACGGCATGGCCGGGCGCGCCTATTCGCCCCGCTTCCTGTGGACCTGGCCCAATTCGCGCATTGCGGTGATGGGCGGCGAGCAGGCGGCGGGCGTGCTGGCCACGGTGAAACGGGAGGCTATCGAGCGCGCGGGAGGCAGATGGAGCGCAGAAGACGAGGCCGAATTCAAACGCCCCACCATCGAGATGTTCGAGCGTCAGAGCCATCCGCTCTATGCCTCGGCCCGGCTCTGGGACGACGGAATCATCGACCCGCGCAAGTCGCGCGATGTCCTGGCGCTGAGCTTGCGCGCCGCGCTCAACGCCCCGATCGAGGAGACCAGATTTGGCCTGTTCCGCATGTGACTTCATGCCTCCGGCGGGAGTATTTGGGGGCAAGATGAAGGGGGGCCTTCTTCATCTTGCCGAAAATACTCCCGGGGGTGCGGGGGCAGGCAGCCCCCGCCTGGCCGGGGGGCGGCGCTGATGTTCCGCCGGATCCTGATCGCCAACCGCGGCGAGATCGCCTGCCGCATCATCCGCACCGCGCGCGCGCTCGGGGTGGAAACGGTGGCCGTCTTTTCCGAGGCCGACGCCGGGGCGCTGCATGTCGCGCAGGCCGATCTTGCGGTGCCCATCGGCGGCCCGCTGCCGGCCGAGAGCTACCTGCGCGGCGATGCGATCGTCGAAGCCGCGCGCGCCACCGGCGCGCAGGCGATCCACCCGGGCTACGGCTTCCTGTCCGAGAACCCGGATTTCGTGGAAGCGGTGGAAAAGGCCGGCCTCACCTTCATCGGGCCCTCGGCGGAGGCGATCCGGGCGATGGGGCTCAAGGATGCGGCCAAGACGCTGATGCAGGAGGCCGGGGTTCCGGTGGTGCCCGGCTGTCACGGCGGCAATCAGGATGACGAGTATCTGGCCCGCGCGGCCGAAGAGATCGGCTGGCCCGTCCTGATCAAGGCGGTGGCCGGCGGCGGCGGCAAGGGCATGCGCCTGGTCGAGCGCGCGGCCGATTTCGCCGAGGCGCTGGCATCGGCACGATCCGAAGCGGCGGGGGCCTTCGGAAACGATTCTGTGCTGATCGAGAAATACATCGACAAGCCCCGGCACATCGAGGTGCAGGTCTTCGGCGACGGCACCCGCGCCGTGCATCTGTTCGAGCGCGACTGCTCGCTCCAGCGCCGCCACCAGAAGGTGATCGAGGAGGCTCCCGCGCCGGGCATGAGCGACGACATGCGCGCCGCGATGGGCGCAGCGGCGGTGCGTGCGGCCGAGGCGATCGGCTACAGGGGTGCGGGCACGGTGGAGTTCATCGTCGATGCCGCCGACGGGCTGCGCTCCGACCGCTTCTGGTTCATGGAGATGAACACCCGCCTGCAGGTGGAACACCCGGTGACCGAGGCGGTGACTGGCGTCGATCTGGTGGAATGGCAGCTTCGGGTGGCCGCCGGAGAGCCGCTGCCGCTGTCGCAGGACGATCTGCGCCTGAAGGGGCACGCCTTCGAGGCCCGCCTCTATGCCGAGGATGTGGCGCAGGGTTTCCTGCCGGCGACCGGCCGGCTCGAGCATCTGCTCTTTCCGGAAGGAGTGCGCGTGGATACCGGGGTGCGCGCGGGCGATTCGGTGACGCCCTTCTATGATCCGATGATCGCCAAGATCATCGTCCACGGCGCCAGCCGCCCGGTCGCGCTCTCCCGGTTGCGCGCTGCGCTGGAGGCGACCGAGGTCGTCGGGACGCGCACCAACCTGGCCTTCCTGCGCCGCCTTGCCAGGGATCCGCAATTTCGCCGCGGCGATGTGGATACCGGGCTGATCGGGCGCAACCGCGAGACGCTCTCCGCCGCGCCGGCTGCGGATGATGCGATCCGGGCGCAAGCGGCGCTCGTGGCCGCCGGGCTCGGCGGAGAGCCGCAAGCGCAGCAGGGATTCGCCCTCTGGCGGCCGCTGGAGCGGCGCATCCGCCTGTCCGGGAGCGGCGCGGATTTCGAGGCCCGCATTCTCTGCCCGCAGGCGGGGCGGGCGGTCGTGCGGATCGGGGCGATGGAATGCGTCTTTCGCCGTGGCCCCGATGGCTGGCGCGGCCCCGACGGGGCCCGGATCGATGCCCGGCTGATCGGCGGGCGGGCGGTGGTGTTCGCCGGCGATGTCTTCGAATTCCCGCTCGTCGACCCGCTGCGGGTTTCCACCGGCGCGGGGAGCGGGGCGGATGTGATCGAGGCGCCGATGCCAGGGCTGGTCAGAACGGTGTTCGTGCAGCCGGGAGATGCCGTCGCCGCAGGCGACCGGCTGGCGGTTCTGGAGGCGATGAAGATGGAGCATGTCCTGCGGGCGGAGCGCGCGGGCGCCGTGGCCGAGGTGCTCGTGGCCGAGGGGGCGCAGATCGAGGCCGGCGCGGCGCTGATCCGCCTGGCTCCGGAAGGGCCGGAAGAGGCGGAAGCGGCGGCAGCCGGGGCGGTGGCCGGGCGCGGAAGGGCCGCGGGCGCGGATGCCGGCTCCTCCGCGCCGGGCGGAGGCGGGGGAAGGGGCGCATGATCCGGCTGCACCACTGTGCCCAGTCGCGCTCCTTCCGCACGCTCTGGCTGCTGCATGAAATGGGGCTCGAGTTCGAGCTGGTCCGCCACTCCCTTCTTTCCGGCGAATTGCGCGACGCCGCCTATCTTGCGCTGTCGCCGGCCGGGCGGGTGCCGGCGCTGGAAATCGACGGGCAGGTGCTGTTCGAGAGCGGGGCGATTGCCGAATATCTCTGCGAGACCCGGGCCAGCCCGCTCTGGCGCGCACCGGGGGATCCGGAGCGCGCCGACTGGCTGCAGTGGCTGCATTTTGCCGAAACCATCGGCCAGCACCTGGCCAATCTCACCCAGCAGCATGTCGTTCTTTACGAGGACCACATGCGTTCGCCCACGGTGATGAAGCTGGAGGCGCGCCGGCTGGAAAAGACGCTGGAGGTGGTAGAGCGGGTGGTGTCGCGCCACGACTGGATGCTGGAAGGCGGGTTTTCCGCCGTCGATACCGCGATCGGCTATGCGGCGCTGCTGGGGCGCCGCTTCCTGCGGTTCGAGGGGCTGCCCGCCCTGGCCCGCTATCTGGAACGGATCGCGGCGCGCCCGGCGTTCCGTGCGGCGCGGGCCGATGACGGCCCGCCGGAGCTTTACACGAAACCCTTCTACGCGGTGCCCGATGGCTGAGTTCGTCGAGATCTTCGAGGTCGGCCCGCGCGACGGGCTGCAGAACGAAAGGCGGGCGATCCCGACGGCGGAGAAGATCGCGCTGATCGACCTGCTTTCAACCGCGGGGTTCCGGCGGATCGAGGTGGCGAGCTTCGTCAGCCCGAAACGGGTGCCGCAGATGGCCGACAGCGCCCAGGTGCTGGCCGGAATCCGCCGCGCGCCGGGCATCTCCTACGCCGCGCTGGTGCCGAACATGCGCGGGCTGGAGCGCGCGCTTGCCGCCGGCGCCGACGAGATCGCGGTGTTCGGCTCGGCCAGCGAGGGGTTCAGCCAGGCCAACATCAACTGCTCGACAAGTGAAAGCCTGAAGCGGTTCGAGCTGGTCGCAAGGGCAGCTCTGGACGCGAAACTGAAAGTTCGCGGCTATGTATCCTGCGTGACGGACTGTCCTTATGACGGCCCGACGCCGCCTGAAAGCGTGGCCCGGGTGGCCGCGGCGCTGCGCGACATGGGATGCTACGAAATCTCGCTTGGCGACACCATAGGGCAGGGGCGGCCGGAAACCGTCCGGGCGATGCTGGAGGCCGTCCTGCGGGTGGTGCCGGCCGGGAATCTGGCCGGCCACTACCACGATACCGCGGGGCGGGCGCTGGACAATATCGCGGTATCTCTCGATCTCGGGATGCGGGTGTTCGATGCGGCCGTGGGCGGGCTCGGCGGCTGCCCCTATGCTCCCGGTGCGGCCGGCAACGTGGCCACCGAGGCGGTGCATTCCTGGCTTGCGGGCCGGGGGTTCGAAACCGGGCTGGATGGCGCTGTTCTGGAGCGCGCGGGCGAGCAGGCGCGCCGGATGCGGGGGTGCTGACGGGCGACGACGGGGCGCAGCCGAGGAGACAGGGAGCGGCAGGCGGGCGGCGCGCGGAAGGCGTGCGGGGCCTGCGGAGGGAAAGGCGGAAGGAACGGGAGAAGGAATGGGATTCGAGACGCTCACGATCGAAACCGACGCGCGCGGCGTGACGCGGCTGACCCTGAACCGCCCGGAGCGGCACAATGCGCTTTCGGCGCGTCTGATCGCCGAGCTGACCGAGGCGGCGGCCGTGCTGGGAGCCGATCCGGCGGTGCGGGTGGTGGTGCTGACCGGGGCCGGCAGGAGCTTCTGCGCGGGCGGCGACCTGAAGTGGATGCAGGCGCAGATGGCCGCCGAGCGCGCCACCCGTTTCGCCGAAGCCCGCAGGCTGGCCGGGATGCTGCAGGCGCTGAACACCCTGCCCAGGCCGTTGATCGGCCGGATTCAGGGGCAGGCCTTCGGCGGCGGCATCGGCCTGGCCTGCGTCTGCGACGTGGCGATCGGGGTCGATGGCGCGCGCTTCGGGCTGACCGAGACCCGCCTCGGCCTGATTCCGGCCACCATCGCCCCCTATGTGATCGCGCGGATGGGCGAGGCGAAGGCGCGACGGGTGTTCATGTCCTCGCGCATCTTCGATGCCGGAGAGGCGGTCGCGCTGGGCGTTCTCGCTCGCGCCGTCCCGCCAGAGGAGCTGGATGCGGCGGTGGAGGAGGAGATCGCGCCCTGGCTCGGCTGCGCCCCCGGCGCGGTCGCCGATGCCAAGGCGCTGGCGCGCCGGCTGGGGCCGGTGATCGACGATGCGCTCATCGATGCGACGATCGAAGCGCTGGTCGCGCGCTGGGAGAGCGACGAGGCGCGCGCCGGAATCGAAGCGTTTTTCGCTCGCCGCCCGCCCCCCTGGCAGCGGGAAGGCTGAGGGCTGGCGCAGGCCGCGGGGCCGGGGCATGGCACCGGGCATGGCACCGGAGTGGGCGGCCGGGGTGCGGTGCGGGCGCAAAAGGGCCTTCGCAGCGGGCGGACAGGCAGGGAGGATCGCCGGAGAGGTGTCGCATGCGGGCCGGTTCGGGTGGTTTCGGCTGCCGGCTTCGGTTGACCCTGCCGCGGCACGGCGCTAAACCGGGCCAGGTCCCCGGCGGGGCGCGGCAAGAGGAGCCACCATTGGAAGAGCTGCTTCGCGAATATCTTCCCATCGTCATTCTGTTCGGCGTTGCCACGGCGCTGGGCCTGGTCCTGATCCTGGCGGCGCTGATCATCGCCGTGCGCAACCCGGACCCGGAAAAGATCAGCGCCTATGAATGCGGCTTCAACGCCTTCGATGATGCGCGGATGAAGTTCGACGTGCGATTCTATCTCGTGGCGATCCTGTTCATCATCTTCGATCTCGAAATCGCCTTTCTCTTTCCCTGGGCGGTTGCCTTCGCAGATGTGGGCACCGTGGGTTTCTGGTCGATGATGGTGTTCCTTGCGGTCCTTACCGTCGGTTTTGCCTATGAATGGAAGAAGGGGGCGCTCGAATGGGATTGAGCACCGCCGCCAATGATGCCGGTATCGACAGGGAGGCGACCCTCCGGGCGATGAACGAGGATCTGCAGGACAAGGGTTTCCTGCTGACCTCGACCGAGGACATCATCAACTGGGCGCGCACCGGTTCCCTGCACTGGATGACCTTCGGCCTGGCCTGCTGCGCGGTGGAGATGATGCATGCGGCCATGCCCCGCTACGACCTGGAGCGCTTCGGCACCGCGCCGCGCGCCAGCCCGCGCCAGAGCGACCTGATGATCGTTGCCGGCACGCTGACCAACAAGATGGCCCCGGCGCTGCGCAAGGTCTACGATCAGATGCCCGAGCCGCGCTACGTGATTTCCATGGGCTCCTGCGCCAACGGCGGCGGATATTACCATTACAGCTATTCGGTGGTGCGCGGCTGCGACCGGATCGTGCCGGTGGATGTCTATGTGCCCGGCTGCCCGCCGACGGCCGAGGCGCTTCTTTACGGCACGCTGCAGCTGCAGCGGCGGATCCGGCGCACCGGCACGATCGTGAGGTAGGCCATGAATGACGAGGCGATGCGGGAACTGGGTGCGCATATCGAGGCGAAACGGCCCGATTGCGTGCTGGGCTGGGAGGTGGCGCGCGGCGAGCTGACGGTGGATGTGCCGCTGGCCTCGCTGCATGATTTCATCGCTTTCCTGAAGGCCGACCGGGGGTGCCGCTTTTCCACCCTTGTGGACATCACCGCCGTCGACTGGCCCGGGCGGGCGGCACGCTTCGATGTGGTCTATCATCTGCTGTCGATGTATCAGAACCAGCGGATCCGGGTGAAGGCGCGCCTGCGCGAGGAGGAGATGGTGCCTTCGATCACCGACATTCACCGCTGCGCGGACTGGTTCGAGCGCGAGGTGTTCGACATGTTCGGGATCCTGTTCTCCGGTCATCCGGATCTGCGCCGGATCCTGACCGACTACGGTTTCCGTGGGCACCCGCTGCGCAAGGATTTCCCGACCACGGGCCATGCCGAAGTGCGTTACGACGAGGAGCAGAAGCGGGTCGTCTACGAGCCGGTGAAGCTGGTGCAGGAATACCGCCAGTTCGACTTCATGTCCCCCTGGGAGGGGGCGAACTACATTCTTCCCGGCGACGAGAAGGGAGCGTCGGGAGAAAAGGGCGCGTCTTGAGCGGCAGGATCCGCGGGGGTCGGGGCGGTCGCGGGCCGGGTGCGCAGGATGCGCTGGATGCGGGAAAGGACGGGAGATGGGATACGGAACCGGAGCATTCGGGTTCATGGGGGGCGGGCTGTTCTGGATGCTGATCGCGGCGGTGCTCGTGGTCGTGCCCTTCTGGCGGCTGATGCCGCGGGCGGGGCTGCCAACCTGGCTGGCGCTGGTGGCACTGATCCCGCTCGGAGCGATCGTCCTGCTCTGGATCGTCGCCTTCCGCGACGGCTCAGAGGGCGCGGCCTGACGCGGCCGGGATGGGCGCTCTGCACGGCATAATCTTCGGGCTCGGGGCCACCAAGGCCGGAACGAGCTGGCTGTTCCGCTATCTGGAGCGGCACCCGGGCTGCCACCTGCGCTCGATCAAGGAGCTGCATTACTTCGATGCGCTGGACTTCGGCGAGCGCGGCTATCAGATCCGCCAGCTGGAGCGGCGCGAGCGGGAGCTGGAGATCCGGCTGCTGACCGCCCCGGATGATGCCCTGGAGCGGCTGCGCCGGCAGCTGGAGGACTGCCGGGCGCTGCTGGCGCTGCACCGCCTGCCGGAGGAGGACCGGGGCGCCTATCTGGCCTATCTGGGCGCCGGCCGGCGGAAGGAGCAGGCGCTGGTGGGCGATTTCACGCCGGCCTACGGGCTGCTGTCGGTGCCCCGGCTGCGGATGATGGCTGCTCTGGCGGCACGGGTCCGGTTCCTGCTGGTGCTGCGCGATCCGGTGGAGCGGCTGTGGTCGCATGTGCGGATGAACGCCGCGCGCATGGCCCGCCGCCCCGAGGACGTGCCGGCGCGCGCGCACCGGATCTTCTGGCGTTACGGGCGCGGCCGGCACGAGGGGATCCGGATCCGCGGCGACTACCGGGCGATCCTGGCCAGGCTGGATGCGGCGCTCGAACCGCGTCAGCTGCTGGTGCTGTTCTACGAGGAGCTGTTCAGCCAGAAGACGGCGGACCGGATCTGCGCCTTTCTGGGGCTGGATCCTTTTCCGGCGCCGCTCGCCGAGCCGGTGCATGCAGGGGTGCCGGTCGAGATGAGCCAGGAGCAGCGCCGCCATGCCCGCCGCTGGCTGGCCCCGCAATACGAGTATGTCCGCGGCCGGTTCGGCCGCCTTCCGGCCCGCTGGCAGGCCGACATGCTGGAGGAGGAAGGATGATGGATGGCGCCCATGACGATGCTCTGACAGGCGAGCAGAAGATCCGGAACTTCAACATCAATTTCGGCCCGCAGCACCCTGCGGCACATGGGGTTCTTCGGATGGTGCTGGAGCTTGACGGCGAGATCGTCGAACGGGCGGACCCGCATATCGGGCTTCTGCATCGCGGCACCGAAAAGCTGATGGAAAGCCGCACCTACCTGCAGAACCTGCCCTATCTGGACCGGCTCGACTATGTGGCCCCGATGAACCAGGAACACGCCTGGTGCCTTGCCATCGAGCGGCTGGTGGGGGTCGAGGTGCCGCGCCGGGCCAGCCTGATCCGGGTGCTCTATTCGGAGATCGGGCGGATCCTGAACCACCTGCTGAACGTCACCACCCAGGCGATGGACGTGGGGGCCCTCACCCCGCCGCTGTGGGGCTTCGAGGAGCGCGAGAAGCTGATGATCTTCTACGAGCGCGCCTGCGGGGCGCGGCTGCACGCGGCCTATTTTCGCCCCGGCGGCGTGCACCAGGATCTGCCGCCCGAGCTGATCGACGACATCGGGGAATGGGCGCAGGAGTTTCCCTCCAGGCTCGACGACATCGACGAGCTGCTGACGGAAAACCGGATCTTCAAGCAGCGCAACGTGGATATCGGGGTGGTGTCCGAGCAGGACATCCTCGACTGGGGCTATTCCGGGGTGATGGTGCGCGGCTCGGGGCTGGCCTGGGATCTGCGCCGTGCGCAACCCTATGAATGCTACAGCGAATTCGACTTCAGAATCCCGGTCGGCAAGAACGGCGACTGTTATGACCGCTATCTTGTCCGCATGGCGGAGATGCGCGAAAGCGTGAAGATCATCCTGCAGGCGATCGAGAAGCTGTGCGCCCCGGACGGCCAGGGCGAGGTTCTGGCCCGCGGCAAGCTGGCCCCGCCGCGCCGTGCCGAGATGAAGACCTCGATGGAGGCGCTGATCCATCACTTCAAGCTCTATACCGAGGGCTTCCGGGTTCCCGCGGGCGAGGTCTATGCCGCGGTCGAGGCGCCCAAGGGCGAGTTCGGCGTCTATCTGGTGGCCGACGGCACCAACAGGCCCTGGCGGGTCAAGCTGCGCGCGCCGGGCTTCCTGCATCTCCAGTCGATGGATCACGTGGCCCGGGGGCACCAGCTGGCCGATGTGGCCGCGATCATCGGCACCATGGACATCGTGTTCGGCGAGGTGGACCGATGAGCACGCTTCCCTTTCCCGTCGTGCTGCTGGCCGTGGCGATGACCGGCATCGTGATCTGGCTGGCGATCCTGTTCTTGTGGGCACCCGGGCGCGGGCTGAGATTCGCCACCCACGAGGTCGAGAACCTGCCGGAGGTCATGGCCAACCGCTATGTCGCCATGGCGCTGATCATGGCGGGGGCGCTCTACAACGGCGACCCGGGGCTGATCGCCTTCGTCTTCGCCGCCACCGGCCTGAGCGCCGCCCATGACGCCTGGATCTATGCGCGCCACGGCAAGTCCTTCCTCAAGCACCTGTTTTCGGCCACCCTGTCCGCGGTCATCGCCCTGGCCGCGCTGATCGTCCACTTCAACGCCGGAGCCGTCTAGATGCTGCGTCGCCTGCACCCAGAACAGCCCGAAAGCTTCGCCTTCACCCCCGCAAACCTGGAATGGGCGAAGCTGCAGATCGGCAAGTATCCCGAGGGCCGCCAGGCCAGCGCGGTGATCCCGCTGCTGTGGCGGGCCCAGGAGCAGGAGGGCTGGCTCACCCGCCCGGCGATCGAATACGTGGCCGACATGCTGGGGATGGACTACATCCGCGTGCTCGAGGTGGCCACCTTCTACTTCATGTTCCAGCTGCAGCCGGTCGGCAGCGTCGCTCATGTCCAGGTCTGCGGCACCACCTCCTGCATGATCTGCGGCGCCGAGGATCTGATCGCGGTCTGCCGCGAGAAGATCGCTCCCGAGCCGCACCAGCTTTCGCCGGACGGCAGGTTCAGCTGGGAGGAGGTGGAATGCCTCGGCGCCTGCGCCAACGCGCCGATGGTCCAGATCGGCAAGGATTTCTACGAAGATCTGACCGCGGCGCGCCTCGCCGGGATCCTCGACGAGCTGGCCGCCGGCAGGGTGCCGGTTCCGGGGCCGCAGAACGGGCGCTACGCGGCCGAGCCGCTGGCCGGGCTGACCAGCCTGACAGAATGCGAAAGCGGCCGCACCCGGTACAACGCCAGTGTGCAGCTTGCCGTGGATCTGGGCGATACCGTGAAGCGGATCGACGGAACCGAGGTGCCGCTGGAGGCACCGTGGCTGCGCAGGGGTGCCGGAACCGGCGGCACGTCGCGGGCGAAAGGGGCTGCGGCCGCCGGAGGGCCTGCGCCCGGGAAGAAGCCCGGACAGAAGGCCGCGGCGGTGGAAAGGCAGGCAGGGGCGGAACCCGCGGCCGCCGTCAGGCCCAGCCGCCCGCGCCGGCTGAAGGCGCCGCGCAAGTCCGGGGCGGACGATCTGAAGCTGATCAGGGGGGTCGGCCCGAAGCTGGAAAGGCTGCTGAACGGGCTCGGGTTCTATCATTTCGACCAGATCGCGAAGTGGAGCGATGCCGAAATCGCCTGGGTCGATGAGAACCTCAAGGGTTTCAGGGGCCGGATCCGCCGCGACGAGTGGGTTGCCCAGGCGAAGATCCTGGCCGCCGGCGGCGAGACGGAATTTTCCGGTCGGGCGAAATCGCGGGTGAAATCTGGGCGCTGAGGCCGGGATGGCGCGCATGACAAGTGCAAAGACAAGTGTGAGACTGCAAAGATCAAGTGTGAAACGGTAAAACGTAACGGTAAACGTAACGGTAAAACGTAACGGTAAACGTACAGGGAGGTTCCGATGCGCTCGAGCGACAACAACGCAGGCAGGGTCTGGGGGCTGGCGGCATTGGCCGGCCTGCTGGCGTTTCTGGCGCTGAAGTTTCTGGCAAGCTACGGGTTCTGGGCGGCGCTGCTGCTGGCGATCCTGATCGGGCTGCTGGTCGCGATCCTGCTCTGGATCGGGTTCTACCGCGACGAGGAGGACGGCGCTGCTTCCGGCGGGGGCGAAACGGCTGCCCGGGAGGGGCGCGGACAGGCCGGGGCCGGCGCGGAAGCGGACGGCCCGGCGCGGGAGCCGGCCCCCCGGCGCGTGGAAAAGCCCGCCTTCGCGCTGCCCCGGGACAGACGCCCGGAGCAGCCCGCCGGCGCGCCGCCGGAGGAGGCGGGCTCCGCCTCCGGATCCCGGAGGGCGGACGGGGGGACGGCAACGCGGAAGCCGGCGGCAGGATCCTCCGAAGCAGGGAAACCGGCAGCGGGGAAGAAGGAGACCGGAAAGACGGCCGGAAAGACGGCGGCGGCCGGGAAGCCGGCCGCGGGGCGGGCGGCGCAGAAACCCGCCGACCGGGGCGCCGCCGGCTCCGGCAGGCCGCCGGCCCTGGAGGGGCCGCGCGATGGAAAGGCCGACGACCTGAAGATGATCAAGGGCATCGGTCCGAAGCTGGAACAGCTGCTGAATTCGATGGGGATCTATCATTTCGAGCAGATCGCCTCCTGGAGCGCGGAAGAGGTGAAATGGGTCGATGAGAACCTCAAGGGTTTCAGGGGGCGGGTCAGCCGGGACGAATGGGTCAGGCAGGCCGGGATCCTTGCCGAGGGCGGCAGCACGGAGTTTTCCAGGCGCGTCGGGAGGGGTGACGTCTATTGATGCTTGTATTGATGCTTGCCGATGTCGGGAGGCGATGAGCCGTGAGCTCCGGGCGGGAACGGCGGGAACGGCAGATCGCGCGCAGGATGCGCGTGGTCGCCGTCGTGATCGCGGGCACGATGCTTCTGTGGCTCGGGGCCAATCTCGCCGGGCGTCAGCTCGGGCTGCCGGGGCGCTATGCCGTTCTGTTCGACCTGCTGGCGCTGGCCGGCTTCGTGTGGTCTATGGTAGTGATCTATCAGATCTGGCGCGCGCGCCGGCAAGATTAGGGAAAGACGATGCTCAGAGATCAGGACCGGATCTTCACCAACCTCTACGGCATGCATGAGCGCACGCTGGCCGGGGCGCGGGCGCGCGGCCACTGGGACGGCACCGCCGCCATCATCGCCAGGGGGCGGGAGTGGATCATCGAGCAGGTGAAGGCCAGCGGGCTGCGCGGGCGCGGCGGCGCGGGCTTTCCCACCGGGCTGAAATGGTCCTTCATGCCGAAGGAAAGCGACGGGCGGCCCGCCTATCTGGTGATCAACGCCGACGAATCCGAGCCCGGCACCTGCAAGGACCGCGAGATCATGCGCCACGATCCGCACACGCTGATCGAGGGCGCGCTGATCGCCGCTTTCGCCATGGGAGCGCATACCGCCTACATCTACATCCGCGGCGAATTCATCCGCGAGCGCGAGGCGCTGCAGGCGGCGATCGACGAATGCTACGATGCCGGGCTGCTGGGCCGGAACGCCGCGAAATCGGGCTGGGATTTCGACCTCTACCTGCACCACGGCGCCGGGGCCTATATCTGCGGCGAGGAAACCGCGTTGCTCGAAAGCCTGGAGGGCAAGAAGGGCATGCCGCGCATGAAGCCGCCGTTTCCGGCGGGGGTGGGCCTTTATGGTTGCCCGACCACGGTGAACAACGTCGAAAGTATCGCGGTGGTGCCCACCATCCTGCGGCGCGGCGCGGAATGGTTCGCCTCTTTCGGGCGGCCGAA
The DNA here is from genome assembly GCA_026989055.1 of Paracoccaceae bacterium. Classification (GTDB taxonomy): domain Bacteria; phylum Pseudomonadota; class Alphaproteobacteria; order Rhodobacterales; family Rhodobacteraceae; genus JAJRUE01. The sequence continues at coordinate 136,523 of JALSKC010000043.1, read as the reverse complement.
CAACGCCGGCACCAAGCTGTTCGCCATTTCGGGCCACGTGAACAACCCCTGCGTGGTGGAAGAGGCCATGTCGATCCCCTTCGAGGAGCTGATCGAAAGGCACTGCGGCGGCATCCGCGGCGGCTGGGACAACCTCAAGGCGGTGATCCCCGGCGGCTCCTCGGTGCCGCTTCTGCCTGCCGACATCGCCCGCGAGGCGATCATGGATTTCGACTGGCTGCGCGAGCAGCAGTCGGGGCTTGGCACGGCCGCGGTGATCGTGATGGACCAGTCCACCGACGTGATAAAGGCAATCTGGCGGCTGGCGGCCTTCTACAAGCACGAAAGCTGCGGCCAGTGCACGCCCTGCCGCGAAGGCACCGGATGGATGATGCGGGTCATGGAGCGTCTGGTCACCGGCGAGGCCGAGATCGAGGAAATCGACATGCTGCTGGATGTGACCAGACAGGTCGAGGGCCACACGATCTGCGCGCTCGGCGATGCCGCCGCCTGGCCGATCCAGGGGCTGATCCGCCACTTCCGCGACGAGATCGAGGAGCGGATCCTCGCCCGCAGGAGGGGGCGCGCCGGTGCCCAGGCGGCCGGCTAGCCTGTCCGCTACCGGCCCGGCCGTTCCGGGCGCGACGCGGGCGGGCGAAAGCGGCGGGCAAGCAGGTCGCGCCCGGCTGGCGGGCGGCGGATTTTCTCCTGTCGGCGGGGCCGGGGCAGGGAAATCTTGACAGCGTCCCCCGCACGGTGGAGATGCGGGGAGGGGATCGATGCCCGGGAATCGGTTGCCCGGGAATTCGGTTTCGGAAAGCGGTTTCGGATGATGCTCTCTCCGGCAGGCGGCCGCGGGGCGGGACTCCGCGACCCCGAAACCCGAAAGGCGGAGAAGGCGGCAGGATGAACATTGCAGGATGAACATTTCGGTGCGATTTCCGGCTCTTGCGATCGCGGCGGCGCTGCTGTCCGTCGCGGTGCCGGCCCGGGGGGCGGCCCAGGTGGCGGAACTTCCCGCCTATGCCTACGACATGGTGGCCGAGGTCAGCATGGCGACCACGGCGGATCTGAAATGCCGGGGGATGGGGGCGCGGACGAAGAAGCTCGAGGAGCGGATCGTGGCGCTCTACCGGCGGCTGGCGGCCGACGGAATTTCGGTGCAGGATGCGGTTGCGCATCTTCAGGGCGTCGAGGCGCGGGCGCAGATCGCCACCCGCGAGGCGGCACTGCGCGCCCGGCACGGGGTAGAGGCGCAGGGCGATGCGGCGCTCTGCGCGGCGATCCGGGCCGAGGCGGAGGAGAACGAGGCGCTTGCCGAGTTGCTCCGGATCCGCTGAGGCGGTCCGGGCATGCGGAGGGGCGTCCGCTCCGCGAAGACGCGGTTTTTACTGGAAACGGGCGCGCGCATGGCGCATGCTCCGCTGCAGGGAGCAAGACCGGGGGCAGCCCGGCGGCCGCCGTTGCGGCGCAATCGCGCAAAAGCCGGGGAACACGGCCGCGTTCCGCCCGCGGGAAGGGCGGCGGCAGTCCGCGCGCGGGCAGGATCCGCAGCCGGGCGCACCGAGGAGAAGGCAAGGATGAGGCATTTTTCCGCTTTTCGTGGTTCCGTTTTCCGTGGCGCTTCCCGCGGTTCCGGTTTTCCCGGCTTTCGGCCCGTTCCGGCGGCCAGGGCGCTGCTCGCGCTGGCGCTGGCGGCGGTGCTGGCGACGGCAGCCGCGCGCGCGCCGGCGCAGGCCCTGCCGCCGCTGCGCGAAAACGCCCACGTCACCCGCTCGCTGGTTGCGGCGATGGTGGGCGAGGGGATCCGCCGGGCCTGCCCCTCGATTCACGCCCGGCTGCTGGTCGCGTTGCGCAAGGCCAGGGAACTGGAACGCTATGCGCTGGGTCTCGGCTACTCGAAGGAGGAGATCCAGGCCTTCATCAGGGATCCGGAGGAAAAGGCGCGCATCATCGCCTTGGCCCGGGCCTACATGGTTGAAAAGGGCGTTGTCGAGGGCGAAAAAGAAACGTATTGCAGGCTGGGACGCGCCGAGATCGCTGCCGGCACGCTGACGGGACAGTTGCTGTGGTCGTGGAAGTGATGGAACCATCTGCCTCGCCGCGGGCCGATCGTGCGGGGGGGCGCCATGCGGAAAGGGGTGCGGAAGGGCGCGCCGACGGGAACTGTCGGTGCCCTCGCGCCCCGGTGGCCGCCATGCCCGCCGCTGCCGGTGCCGCCCCGGACAGGCGGAACCGGGACAGGAGATGCCGGGACAGGAGGAACCGGGCCCGGGTGCCGTGCCGGATGCCGGCCCCGAAACAGGATGGAATCTGCCCATGACCGAATTGCGCAAGATCATCATCGATGGCAAGGAACTGGAAGTGGACGGCGCGATGACGCTGATCCAGGCCTGCGAACAGGCCGGAATCGAGATTCCGCGCTTCTGCTACCACGAACGGCTCTCGATCGCCGGCAACTGCCGGATGTGCCTGGTGGAAATCGTCGGCGGCCCGCCCAAGCCGGCGGCCTCCTGCGCCATGCAGGTGCGCGACCTGCGCCCCGGCCCCGAAGGCGCCCCGCCCGAGGTGCGCACCAACAGCCCGATGGTCAGGAAGGCCCGCGAGGGGGTGATGGAGTTCCTGCTCATCAACCACCCGCTGGACTGCCCGATCTGCGACCAGGGCGGCGAATGCGACCTGCAGGACCAGGCGATGGCCTACGGGGTGGACTTTTCCCGCTACCGCGAGCCCAAGCGCGCCAGCGAGGATCTCGACCTGGGCCCGCTGGTCGCCACCCAGATGACGCGCTGCATTTCCTGCACCCGCTGCGTGCGCTTCACCACCGAAGTGGCCGGGGTGGCGGTGATGGGCCAGACCGGGCGCGGCGAGGATGCCGAGATCACCACCTATCTCGGCGCGCTGATCGATTCCAACCTGCAGGGCAACATCATCGACCTGTGCCCGGTGGGTGCGCTCACCAGCAAGCCCTACGCCTTCACCACCCGCCCCTGGGAGCTGGCCAGGACCGAGACCGTCGACGTGATGGACGCGCTGGGCTCCAGCATCCGGGTCGATACCAGGGGGCGCGAGGTGATGCGGATCCTGCCGCGCGAACATGCCGGCGTGAACGAGGAATGGATTTCCGACAAGACCCGATTCGTCTGGGACGGGCTGAAGCGCCAGCGGCTCGACCGGCCCTATCTCCGCAAGGAGGGCAGGCTGGTTCCCGTCGGCTGGGAGGAGGCGCTGGCGGCGGCGGCGGCGGCGATGCAGGGCGGAAAGGTGGCCGGGCTGGTCGGCGATCTGGCGCCGGTGGAGGCCGCCTTTTCGCTGAAACGGCTGATCGAGGGGCAGGGCGGCACCGTCGAATGTCGCCTCGATGGCGCGCGGCTGCCGGCGGGCAACCGTTCGGCCTATGTGGGCACGGCGCGCATCGAGGATATCGACAGCGCGAAGATGATCCAGCTGATCGGCACCAACCCGGCCGTCGAGGCGCCGGTGCTGAACGCGCGCATCCGCAAGGCCTGGCTGAACGGGGCCGATGTCGGCCTGATCGGCGAGGCGGTCGATCTGACCTATGACTATACCCACATGGGCGACGATCGCGCGGCGCTGGCCAGGGTGCTTGAACGCAAGTTCGAGAAGGTGCTTGAAGTGCCCTCGCTGGTGATCGTCGGCCAGGGGGCGATTGTCGGGGCCGACGGCGAAGCGGTGCTGGCGGCGGCGATGCAGCTGGCCGAGGCGACGAAATCGAAGCTGCTGGTGCTGCACACGGCGGCTTCGCGCGTGGGGGCGATGGATGTCGGCTGCACCACCGAGGGCGGCCTGGCGGCGGCGCTGGACGGGGCGGATGTAATCTACAACCTGGGTGCCGACGAAATCGAGATCGAGCCCGGCGCCTTCGTGATCTATCAGGGCAGCCACGGCGACCGTGGCGCACACCGGGCCGACGTGATCCTGCCCGGCGCTGCCTGGACCGAGGAGGATGCGCTGTTCGTCAACACCGAGGGGCGCCCGCAGCTGGCGCTGCGCGCGGGCTTTCCGCCGGGCGAGGCCAGGGAAAACTGGGCGATCCTGCGTGCCCTGTCGGGAGAACTGGGCCGGGCGCTGCCCTGGGATTCGCTGGCGGCGCTGCGCAGCGCGCTGGTCGAGGCCGTGCCGCATCTGCGCCACATCGACCGGGTGCCGGAAAACGACTGGGTGCCGCTGCCGGCCGGCCGGCTCGGCAAGGGGCGCTTTCGCGGTGCCATCGGCGATTTCTGGCTGACCAACCCGATCGCCCGCTCCAGCCAGCTGATGGCCGAGATGTCGGCGCTGGAAAAGGCCCGTTCCGGGGCCAGGGCCGCGGCCGAATAGGGTGGCTGCCGCAGCCCGACATATGGCGCCGGGAGCGCCGCTTGGGCCTGCCGTCGCCGGCAAGGGCCCGGCGTGCGGGTGGGGGCGGCGGAAGTGCGACCCGTCCGCCATATGGCGGCGGATATCGCGATTCAGGGTGGCATTCGACGCACAGATGCGGTTTACAGCATGGCGGCAGCGCTGCCTGCCGGTCCGCGTGGCTCCGAGCCGGAATTCGCCGCGCGTGACCGTGCCGCGCGCGGCATACCGACGGACTGAGGGCATGGGGCGACATGGCTGACTTTCTGGCGACACCATTCGGCACCTTCGTTCTGATATTCGCGCAAAGCCTGCTTGTCGTCGGCTTCGTGATGATCTCGCTCCTGTTCCTCGTCTATGGCGACCGCAAGATCTGGGCCGCCGTGCAGATGCGCCGCGGCCCCAACGTGGTGGGGGCCTACGGGATCCTGCAATCGGTGGCGGATGCGCTGAAATACGTGGTCAAGGAAGTCGTCGTGCCGGCCGGCGCCGACAAGCCGGTGTTCATGCTGGCGCCGATGATCTCCTTCGTGCTGGCGATTCTCGCCTGGGCGGTGATCCCGTTCAACGAGGGCTGGGTTCTGGCCGACATCAACGTGGCGATCCTTTACGTGTTCGCCATGTCGAGCCTGGAGGTCTATGGCGTGATCATGGGCGGCTGGGCCTCGAATTCGAAATATCCGTTTCTCGGGGCGCTGCGCTCGGCGGCGCAGATGGTCTCCTACGAGGTGTCGATCGGGCTGATCATCATCGGGGTGATCCTGTCCACCGGCTCGATGAATTTCGGCGACATCGTGGCCGCGCAGGATGGCGACTACGGGCTGTTCAGCTGGTACTGGCTGCCGCATTTCCCGATGGTGTTCCTGTTCTTCATCTCGGCGCTGGCCGAGACCAACCGCCCGCCCTTCGACCTGCCCGAGGCCGAGTCGGAGCTGGTGGCCGGCTATCAGGTGGAATATTCCTCGACCCCGTTCCTGCTGTTCATGGCCGGCGAATACATCGCCATCTTCCTGATGTGCGCGCTGACCAGCCTGCTGTTCTTCGGCGGCTGGCTGTCGCCGATTCCGGGGCTGCCCGACGGGGTGCTGTGGCTGATCGCCAAGATGGCGTTCTTCTTCTTCGTCTTCGCGATGGTCAAGGCGATCACGCCGCGCTACCGCTACGACCAGCTGATGCGGATCGGCTGGAAGGTGTTCCTGCCGCTGTCGCTGGCCTGGGTGGTGTTCGTGGCCTTCGCGGCGCAATTCGAGTGGTTCGGCGGTGCATATGTCCGCTGGGCCGTGGGAGGCTGACAAGATGGCATTCGATTATGCACGTTCCGCCAGGTATTTCCTGCTCTGGGATTTCCTGGTCGGCTTCAGACTGGGGCTGAAATATTTCTTCGCTCCCAAGGCGACGCTGAACTATCCGCATGAAAAGGGGCCGCTCGGCCCGCGTTTTCGCGGCGAGCACGCGCTGCGCCGCTACCCCAACGGCGAGGAGCGCTGCATCGCCTGCAAGCTGTGCGAGGCGATCTGCCCGGCCCAGGCCATCACCATCGAGGCCGAACCGCGCGAGGACGGCTCGCGCCGGACCACGCGCTACGACATCGACATGACCAAATGCATCTACTGCGGCTTCTGCCAGGAGGCCTGCCCGGTGGATGCGATCGTCGAGGGGCCGAATTTCGAATTCGCCACCGAGACCCGGGAAGAGCTGTTCTACAACAAGGAAAAGCTGCTGGAGAACGGCGAGATCTGGGAGGCCGAGATCGCCCGCAACCTGGAACTGGACGCCCCCTACCGATGAGCGAGCTTGTCAGGTATTTCGAGTCCTTCGGGCGAGGAGGGGCGCTGCTCCGGCCGGCCGCCCGTGCCCTCGTTCCGGCGGCGGCCGGGGGCGGGGGAGCGGCCGCGCGGAACACGGGGGGCGGCATCTTCGGGCATGTCCCTGCCGGGGCGGGCCCGGTGCGCGGGAAAGCGCCGGTGCGGCATGGCTCAGCCGGTCGTGAGCAGAAGGAGGGGGACGGATGAGCGTCGCCGATTTCGCCTTTTACGTCTTCGCCCTGTCGGTTCTGGCCGGCGGGCTGATGACGGTGGTTTCGAAGAACCCCGTGCATTCGGTGCTCTGGCTGATCCTGGCATTTCTGTCCTCGGCCGGGCTGTTCGTGCTGCTCGGGGCCGAGTTCGTCGCGATGCTGCTTGTCATCGTCTATGTGGGCGCGGTGGCGGTGCTGTTCCTGTTCGTGGTGATGATGCTGGATGTGGATTTCGAGGAGCTGAAATCGGGCATGGTGCAGTACATGCCGGTCGGGCTGTTGATCGGGGTGATCCTGCTGGTGCAGCTCGGGATGGCCGTGGGCGTCTGGCGGTTTTCCGATGCCGCTCCGGGCCTGCGCGCGGCGGTGACGCCCGATCCGGCCGAGGTTCACAACACCGCCGCCCTGGGGCGTCTGATCTATGACGACTACATCCTGCTGTTCCAGCTGGCCGGGTTGATCCTGCTGGTGGCGATGATCGGCGCGATCGTGCTGACGCTGCGCCACCGGCCGGATGTCAAGCGCCAGGACGTGGTTGCGCAGATGCACCGCGACCCGGCCAGTGCGCTGGAGCTGAAGGACGTGAAGCCGGGGCAGGGGCTCTAGGGGCGGCAACCAGAACGGGGTTTGAGGGACAGATGATCGGAATTGAACATTATCTCACGCTGGCCGCGGGGCTGTTCGTGATCGGCGTCTTCGGGCTCTTCCTGAACCGCAAGAACGTGATCATCATCCTGATGTCGATCGAGCTGATGCTGCTGGCGGTGAACATCAACCTGGTGGCGTTTTCCTCCTTTCTCGGGGACCTCGTGGGGCAGGTCTTCACCATGTTCATCCTGACCGTTGCCGCCGCCGAGGCCGCCATCGGGCTGGCGATCCTGGTCAGCTTCTTCCGCAACCGCGGCACCATCGACGTTGAAGACGTCAACGTGATGAAGGGGTAGGCGCCATGGCAACCGTTCTCATCCTTGCCCCGCTCGTCGGCGCCATCATCGCCGGCTTCGGCTGGAGGATCATCGGCGAACGGGCGGCGCAGTGGGTCAGCACCGGGCTGCTGTTCCTGTCGGCCGTGCTCAGCTGGATCATCTTTCTCACCCTCGATCCGGCCGGCGGGGCCGAACAGATCCGGCTGCTGCGCTGGGTCGAGAGCGGCACGCTCGTCACCGACTGGTCGATCCGGATGGACCGGCTGACCTCGATCATGCTGATCGTGGTCACAACGGTCTCGAGCCTCGTGCATCTCTACTCCTTCGGCTACATGGCCGATGACGATCATTTCGGCGAGGGCTACCGCTACAGGGCGCGCTTCTTCGCCTATCTGTCCTTCTTCACATTCGCCATGCTGACGCTGGTGACCGCCGACAACCTGCTGCAGATGTTCTTCGGCTGGGAAGGCGTGGGCGTCGCCTCCTACCTGCTGATCGGCTTCTACTTCCGCAAGCCGAGCGCCAATGCCGCCGCGATCAAGGCCTTCGTGGTCAACCGGGTGGGGGACTTCGGCTTCGCGCTCGGCATCTTCGGGCTGTTCTGGATGGTGGACAGCATCCGCCTGGACGACATCTTCGCCGCCGCGCCGCGGCTGGCCGAGACCGAGCTGCATTTCCTCTGGCGTGAGTGGAACGCCGCCAACCTGCTGGCGTTTTTGCTGTTCATCGGGGCGATGGGCAAGTCGGCGCAGCTGTTCCTGCACACCTGGCTGCCCGACGCGATGGAAGGCCCGACCCCGGTTTCGGCGCTGATCCACGCCGCCACCATGGTCACCGCCGGGGTGTTCCTGGTGGTGCGCATGTCGCCGCTGTTCGAATACGCCCCCGAGGCGAAGATGATCGTCGCCTACATCGGCGCGGCCACGGCGTTCTTCGCCGCCACCGTGGGGCTGGTGCAGAACGACATCAAGCGGGTGATCGCCTATTCCACCTGTTCGCAGCTGGGCTACATGTTCGTCGCCGCCGGCGTGGGCGCCTATCCGGTGGCGATGTTCCACCTGCTGACGCATGCCTTCTTCAAGGCGATGCTGTTCCTGGGGGCCGGTTCGGTGATCCATGCGATGCACCACGAACAGGACATGCGCGCCTATGGCGGGTTGCGCCGGAAGATCCCGCTCACCTTCTGGGCGATGCTGATCGGCACGCTGGCGATCACCGGCGTGGGCATTCCGCTGACGACGATCGGCTTCGCCGGGTTCCAGAGCAAGGATGCGATCATCGAAAGCGCATATGCCTCGGGCATCGGCTTCGCCTTCTGGCCGCTGGTGATCGCGGCCGCCTTCACCAGCTTCTACAGCTGGCGGCTGATGTTCATGACCTTCTGGGGCGCCCCGCGCGGCGATGCCCACGCCCATGAGCACGCCCATGAAAGCCCGCCCTCGATGCTGGCGCCGCTCGGCGTGCTGGCGCTGGGCGCGGTGTTTGCCGGGATGCTCTGGTACGGGCCGTTCTTCGGCAGCCACGAAAAGGTGAACGCCTTCTTCGGCATTGAGGCTCATGCTGCGGCCGGAGAAGGCGCGGGCAGCGTGGAAGCGGGAGAAAGCGGGCATGCGGCCGGAGAAGGCGCGGGCAGCGTGGAGGCGGGCGAAAGCGGGCATGCGGCCGGCGGAATCGCGCCGCGGGGGGCGATTTTCATGGGGCCTGAAAACGACATCCTCGATGCAGCCCATGAGGTGCCCAAATGGGTCAAGCTGTCGCCTTTCGTCGCGATGCTGATCGGGCTTTTCACGGCCTGGCTGTTCTACATCCGCCGGCCCGATCTGCCCGGCAGGCTGGCCGGGAACCAGCGCCCGCTCTACCTGTTCCTGCTGAACAAGTGGTATTTTGACGAGATCTATGACGCGCTGATCCTGCGCCCGACGCTCCGGCTGGGCCGGTTCCTGTGGAGGTTCGGCGACGGCAGGATCATCGACGGTGCGCTCAACGGCATCGCGATGGGGATCGTGCCGCTGCTCACCCGCGGCTATGCGCGGCTTCAGTCGGGCTATCTGTTCCATTACGCCTTCGCGATGGTCATCGGGGTCGCGGTGCTGATCGCCTGGCTCATGCTCAGCGGGGGGGCGGGCTGATGGCGAATCTCCTGTCGATCATCACCTTCATGCCGCTGGTGGCGGCGGCGATCATGGCGCTGTTCCTGCGCGGCGAGGACGAAGCCGCGCAGATGAACGCCAAGTGGCTGGCGCTGATCGCCACCACCGCCACCTTCCTGGTGTCGCTGTTCGTCCTGTTCATGTTCGACCCGGCCGATACCGGATTCCAGTTCGTCGAGGAAGGCGCGTGGATCCTCGGGCTGCGCTACAAGATGGGGGTGGACGGCATCTCGGTGCTGTTCGTGATGCTCACCACCTTCCTGATGCCGGTCACCATCCTGGCCTGCTGGAACGTCACCCACCGGGTCAAGGAATACATGATCGCCTTCCTGGTGCTGGAAACGCTGATGCTGGGCGTGTTCATGGCGCTGGACCTGGTGCTGTTCTACCTGTTCTTCGAGGCCGGGCTGATCCCGATGTTCCTGATCATCGGCATCTGGGGCGGCAAGGAGCGCATCTATGCCGCCTTCAAGTTCTTCCTCTACACCTTCCTCGGTTCGGTGCTGATGCTGGTGGCGATGGTGGCGATGTATGTGGATGCCGGCACCACTGACATGGTGGCGCTGATGGAGCACGAATTCGCCTCGGAAACGCTGAGCCTGCTCGGCTTCCAGGTGATCGGCGGGCTGCAGACGCTGCTGTTTCTGGCATTCTTCGTCAGCTTCGCGGTCAAGATGCCCATGTGGCCGGTGCACACCTGGCTGCCGGACGCCCATGTTCAGGCGCCCACGGCCGGCTCGGTCATCCTGGCGGCGATCCTGCTGAAGATGGGCGGTTACGGGTTTCTGCGCTTCAGCCTGCCGATGTTCCCGATCGGCGCCGATCTGCTGACCCCGCTGGTGCTCTGGCTCAGCGTCATCGCCATCGTCTATACCTCGCTTGTGGCCATGGCCCAGGAGGACATGAAGAAGCTGATCGCCTATTCCTCGGTCGCGCACATGGGCTATGTCACCGCCGGGATCTTCGCCGCCAACCAGCAGGGGGTGGACGGGGCGATCTTCCAGATGCTTTCCCACGGCTTCATCTCGGGAGCGCTGTTCCTCTGCGTGGGCGTGATCTACGACCGGATGCACACCCGCGAGATCGACGCTTACGGCGGGCTGGTGATGCGGATGCCGCGCTATGCGCTGGTGTTCATGTTCTTCACGCTCGCCAATGTGGGGCTGCCGGGCACTTCGGGTTTCGTGGGCGAGTTTCTGACCCTGGTGGGCATGTTCCGGGCCGATACGGTGATCGCCACCATCGCCACCAGCGGGGTGATCCTGTCCGCGGGCTATGCGCTGTGGCTGTATCGCCGGGTGGTGATGGGAGACCTGATCAGGGAAGGCCTGCGGGCGATTTCCGACATGAATGCCCGCGAGAAGCTGATCTTCGCGCCGCTGGTGGCGATGACGCTGCTGCTCGGGGTCTATCCGAGCCTCGTCACCGACATCATCGGTCCGTCGGTGGAGGCGCTTCTGAGCCAGTATCACGCAGCCCTGCCGGCCGCGGAAGTGGTCCGGGCGGGGCATTGAACAGGGGCAAGTGACATGACTGCTGCCGATTTCTCGATCCTGCTGCCCGAAGTGCTTCTGGCGCTGTTCTCCATGACGGTGCTGCTGCTGGGCGTCTATGGCGGGCAGGACAGGCTGGCCTCTCTTGTCAACACGCTCTGCGTCGCGGCGCTGCTTCTGGCGGCGCTTCTGATCGGCATGGGCGAGGGGGCGGCGCGTTCGGCCTTCGGAGAGATGTTCCTGGACGATGCCTTTGCCCGTTTTGCCAAGGTGGTTCTGCTGCTGGCCGCCGCCGCCGTCCTGCTGATGAGCCGCCCCTACATGGAACGGCGCGGGCTGCTGCGGTTCGAATACCCGGTTCTCGTGGTCCTGGCGGTCGTCGGCATGATGGTGATGGTCTCGGCAGGCGATCTGATGGTGCTCTACATGGGGCTCGAGCTGCAGTCGCTGGCGCTTTACGTGGTCGCGTCGCTGCGGCGCGACAGCCTGCGCTCGACCGAGGCCGGGCTCAAGTATTTCGTGCTCGGGGCGCTGAGCTCGGGGCTGCTCCTGTTCGGGGCCTCGCTGATCTACGGTTTTTCCGGCACGACCCTGTTTTCCGGCATCCTGTCGGCCGCCGGCGAGGAGCGGCTGCCGCCGGGGCTGCTGATCGGGCTGGTGCTGATGATGAGCGGGTTGGCCTTCAAGGTTTCGGCGGTGCCGTTCCACATGTGGACACCGGATGTCTATGAAGGCTCTCCCAGCGCGGTGACCGCCTTCTTCGCCACCGCGCCCAAGGTGGCGGCGATGGCGCTTCTGGCCCGGCTCCTGTTCGAGGCGTTCGGGGCCGCCGGTGCCGACTGGAGCCAGGTGCTGGCGCTCTTGTCGGTGGCCTCGATGTTCGTGGGCGCCCTGGCGGCCATCGGCCAGCGCGACATCAAGCGGCTGATGGCCTATTCCTCGATCGCGCACATGGGGTTCGCGCTGATGGGGCTGGCTGCCGGCAGCGCGCTGGGGGTGCAGGCGATGCTGGTTTACATGGCGATCTATGTCACCATGAACATCGGCACCTTCGCCTTCATCCTGTCGATGGAGCGCGACGGGCGCGCGGTGAGCGACATCTCCTCCTTGCACATGCTCTCGCGGGGGGCGCCGCTCAAGGCGCTGGCGATGCTGGTGCTGCTGTTCTCTCTGGCCGGGGTGCCGCCGCTGGTGGGTTTCTTCGGCAAGTTCTACGTGCTGAAGGCGGCGCTGGAGGCCGGGCTGGGCTGGCTGGCACTGGCCGGGGTGATCGCTTCGGTGATCGGGGCCTTCTACTACCTCCGGCTGGTCTATTTCATGTATTTCGGACAGGAGGGAGAGGGGCTCGACCGGGCGATGGCGCCTGCCCAGCGGGCGCTGCTGCTGGGGGCGGCGGCCGCGATGCTGCTCGGGGTGATCAACCTGTTCGGGGTTGACGGCGCCGCGGCAACGGCTGCGCTTGCCCTTGTCGAGTGATCCCGCCACCCGCCCGGACTGGCCCGAGGGCTACGCCCGGCGGATCCTGCCGCAGGTTGACAGCACCAATGCCGAGGCGGCGCGGATTGCGGCGGAGGTCTCCGGGCCCGTGTGGATTCTGGCCCTGCGCCAGACCGATGGCCGCGGGCGGCGGGGGCGGCGCTGGCACGATCCGCCGGGCAATTTCGCGGCCACGCTGCTGCTGCCGCTGGAAGAGCCTGCGCAGCGGGCGGCGCTGCGCTCCTTCGTGGCGGCGCTGGCGCTGTTTGACGCGCTGGCGGAGCCGAGCGGCCGCGACGCGGCGCTGGCGCTGAAATGGCCCAATGATGTGCTTCTGAACGGCGGCAAGCTGGCCGGGATCCTGCTGGAAGGGCTGGAGCGGGGGCGGCTTGCGATCGGCTTCGGGGTGAACCTGCGGGCGGCTCCTGCTCCCGCCGCGCTCGGGGAGGAGCTCGGGGCGGAAGCTCCGCGCCCGGTGGCGCTGCTGCCGGAAACCGGGGTTGCGCTCACCCCCGAAGAACTGCTCGACGCCCTGGCCCCGGCCTATGCCCGGCGCGAGGCGCAGTTCGCCGCGTTCGGCTTCGAGCCGATCCGCGAGGCCTGGCTGGAGCGCGCCGCGCGGCTCGGCCGGGAGATCACCGCGCGCATCGGCGGGCGCGAAACATCGGGACGGTTCGAAACGGTGGACGGGCAAGGCAGGCTCGTCCTATCAACCCCCACGGGGCGCGAGGCACTCGCCGCGGCCGAGGTGTTCTTCTGAAGGGCGGAGGAGCAATGCTGCTTTGCATCGATACCGGCAACACCAATACCGTGTTCGCGATCTGGGATGGCGAGCGGTTCCTGGCGACCTGGCGCACCAGCACCGAATGGCAGCGCACGGCGGATCAGTATTTCGTCTGGCTTTCGACGCTGATGCAGGTTGAAGGGCTGCGGGTGACGATCGACGAGGTGATCATCTCTTCCACCGTGCCGCGGGTGGTGTTCAACCTGCGGGTCCTGTGCGACCGCTACTTCAACTGCCGCCCGCTGGTGGTGGGCAAGCCCGGATGCGCCCTGCCGGCGCCGCCGCGGGTGGATGCGGGCACCACCGTCGGCCCCGACCGGCTGGTGAACGCCGCCGGCGCCCATGACCGGCACGGAGGCGACCTGATCGTGGTCGATTTCGGCACCGCCACCACATTCGACGTGGTGGCCCACGACGGCGCCTATGTGGGCGGGGTCATCGCGCCGGGTGTCAATCTGAGCCTCGAAGCGCTGCACCACGCCGCCGCAGCGCTGCCGCATGTGGATGTCAGCAGACCGCAGGCGGTGATCGGCACCAACACGGTGGCCTGCATGCAGTCGGGGGTGTTCTGGGGCTATATCGGGCTGGTTCGGGGCATATGCGAGCGGATCCGGGGCGAATACGGCCGACCGATGCGGGTGATCGGCACCGGCGGGCTTGCTTCCCTGTTCGAACAGGGCGAAAGACTGTTCGATGCTCTCGAGGACGATCTGACAATGCACGGGCTGACCGTGATTCACCGTTTCAACAAGGAAAATTCATGAGCAAGAAGAATGCGCGGCTGATCTACCTGCCGCTGGGTGGCGCCGGCGAGATCGGCATGAACTGCTACGTCTACGGTTACGGGCCGGCGGGCCGGGAACGCTATATCATCGTCGATCTCGGCGTCACCTTTCCGGACATGGAAACGACGCCGGGAGTCGATCTGATCCTGCCCGACATCTCCTGGATCGAACAGCGCAAGGACCGGCTGGAGGCGATCTTCATCACCCATGCCCACGAAGACCATATCGGCGCCATCGGCCACCTGTGGGGCAGGCTGGGCGCTCCGATCCATGCGCGCGCCTTCACCGCCCATATCGCGCGCCTCAAGTTCGAGGAACACGGGCTGGACGAGCTGGCGATACGGACCGTCGGCGCCTGGCCGGAAAAGGTGCAGGCCGGTCCCTTCGAGGTGGGGTTCGTGCCGGTTTCGCACTCGATTCCCGAGAGCTCCTCGCTGGTGATCGACACCCCGGCCGGGCGGATCGTGCATACCGGCGACTTCAAGCTCGACGAAACCCCCGGCGTGGGAGAGCCGTTTGCCCCCGCGCTCTGGGCGGAAATCGCCGAACCCGGGGTGCGGGCGCTGGTCTGCGACAGCACCAACGTGTTCTCGCCGCATCCGGGGCGCTCGGAAAGCAGCGTCGGACCGGCAATCGAGGAGCTGGTCGCCGGCGCCGGGGGGATGGTGGTCGCCACCACCTTCGCCTCCAACATCGCCAGGGTGAAGACCCTGGCCGAGGCCGGGCGCGCCGCGGGGCGCTCGGTGGTGCTGCTCGGGCGGGCCATGCGCAGGATGATCACCGCCGGGGTCGAAACCGGAATCCTCACCGATTTCCCGCCGACCATCGCCCCGGAGGATGCCGCCGATGTCCCGCGCGAGAACCTTCTGGTTCTGGCCACCGGCAGCCAGGGCGAGCACCGCGCGGCCACGGCCCAGCTCAGCCGGGGCAAGTACATGGGCCTGTCGCTTCGGGAGGGCGATCTGTTCCTGTTTTCCTCCAAGACGATCCCGGGCAACGAGAAATCGGTGGCGCGCGTCGTCAACGCCTTTTCCGAGATGGGGGTGGAGGTGGTGGACGATCATACCGACCGCTACCATGTTTCCGGCCACGCCAACCGCCCGGATCTGGAGCGGATGCACCGGCTGCTGAAGCCGCGCCTCGTGATCCCGATGCACGGCGAGCACCGGCATCTGCGCGAGCATGTGAAGTTGGCGGCAGAAAACGGCATTGGCGGCATCATCGCGCCAAACGGGGCGATGGTCGATCTGTCGGGGGCGCAGGCCCGGCTGGTGGAACATGTGGAGACCGGGCGGATCTATCTTGACGGAAGCGTTCAGATCGGTGCGTTCGACGGGGTGGTGCGCGAGCGCATCCGCATGGCGCGGAACGGCCATGTGGTGGCAACGCTGATCCTGGAGGACGACCGGCCGCTCGGCGATGTCTGGTGCGAGACCATGGGGTTGCCCGAAAGCGGCCTGTCGCGGGTGCCGCTGGTCGAGGTTCTGGAGGAGGAGGCGAACCGGGCGCTCCGGCGCGCCGGGCGCAAGACCCTGGCCGATGACGACAGGTTGAGCGAGGAGCTGCGCCGGGTGCTGAGAAGGAGCGCGGGCAGCGAGATCGGCAGAAACCCCGAGGTGACGGTGATCATCAGCCGCCTGAGCGGCTGAGTCCGGCGGCCGGAGCCGCGCCGGGCGATTGCCGGTGTGGCCCGCGCGGAGGGGAGCGGAAGGGAGCCGGGCGCCGGCGGCGGGGCTCAGCCTTCGGCGTCCCGTTCCGGGGGCATGGCGAAGGTCTTCAGGTGCTGGCGTGCCCCCTGGGGGCGTTTCTCGAAGACGACGACGCTGTCGTAGAAGATGATGCTGTCGGTGCTGCGGGTGAAGGCGCTCACCTCCAGACCCTTGCGGACATGGGCGGCGTTCAGATCGTCGATCCGCCGCTTGGCGTATTCGATGAAGCTGCCGGGCTTGCCCAGCCCGCCGCCCCATTTGGGCCAGTAGGAGGTGTGCATGTCCTCGACGAGATAGACCCCGTCTTCGGCAACCCTGGGGTAGAGGGTCTCGAAGCTCGTGATCACATGCGCGTTCACATGGCTGCCGTCATCCAGCAGGATGTCGAACCGGCCGTATCGCTCGGCGACCTCGTGCAGGAATTCCGGGTCGTTCTGGCTGCCGATGTGAATCCGGATGTTGTCGCCCTCGTGCTGCTTGCAGTCGGGATTGATGTCGATCCCGACGATGGTCGAGCCGGGGGCGAAATAGTCGCGCCACATCTGCAGCGAGCCGCCGCCGTGGACGCCGATTTCGAGCATCGTGATCGGGCGCTGGCGGAAGCGCGCGAAATGGCGCTCGTAGATGTCGAAATAGTGAATCCACTTGTGCAGCCGCTTGCCGCCGTTGTTCAGGAAATAGCGGTGCAGGAATCCCCGCTCGTGCATGGCTGCCGTTCTCCTTCTTGTGCGCGTGGCCCCTGGCGCGCGTGGCGTCGTCTCCGCCATCCGGGCGAAGCGCCCGCGCCTGACCCCGGCCAGCCGCGCGGGCCTCCCGGTCATGCCGCCGCCGGCGGGTGGCAGCGGCAGCGGCCCTTCCGGGAAAGCACGGGCAGGCGCGGAAGGCAAGCCTTGCGTGCTGCGTGACAGGGTTCAGCCCGAGCGGCGCTCCGAGAAGCTGCGGGCGATGAAGCCGGGCAGGTGATCGCCCATGCCGATGACGTCGGGTTCGTCCTTTTGCGGGCGGGAGCGGTCGGGGCCCCCCTTCCGGGAGCTGCGCGTGCCGGCTCCGGCTGTGGGGGCCGGCCGTTCCGGCTCCGGCTTGCGGGGGCTGTCGGGCCTGCCTTCCTGCGACTTGCCGCAGTTCCTGCTGCCTTCGTCGCGCGGCTTGCGTCGGGAGCGGGAGCGCCTGGGTTTCCTGGCGGCGGTCCTTTCCTCGTCCGGCGCGGGGGGGCTGTCCGGCGCGGGGGAGTCGCTGGTCGGGGTGGCGAGCGGGTTGTCCAGCCGCGGGATTTCCTTCTTGATCAGGGACTGGACCGCGGCGAGGTTCTTCTCGTCGCGCGGTTCGCAGATCATGATCGCCTTGCCCTCGCGCCCGGCGCGCCCGGTGCGCCCGATCCGGTGGACGTAATCCTCGGCATGGCCGGGCACGTCGAAGTTGAACACATGACTCACCGAGGGAATGTCGAGCCCGCGCGCGGCCACGTCCGAGGCGACCAGCAGCCGCAACTGGCCGTTGCGGAAGCTTTCCAGCGTGCGGGTGCGCTGCGACTGGTCCAGGTCGCCGTGGATCGGGGCGGCGTCATGGCCGTGCTTCTTCAGCGACTTGGCCAGGATGTCCACATCGACCTTCCGGTTGCAGAAGATGATCCCGTTGATCAGCTTTTCGCCCTCGGCGTCGATCAGCGCCCGCAGCAGGGCACGCTTTTCGCTCGCTGCGCGATCGCGGCGGCGGGGCGTGAACATCACCACGCCCTGCTCGATGTTCTCGGCGGCGGTGGCCTGACGGGCCACCTCGATGCGGGCCGGGTTCGACAGGAAGGTGTTGGTGATGCGCTCGATTTCCGGCGCCATGGTGGCCGAGAAGAACAGCGTCTGCTTGGTGAAGGGCGTGATCGAGAAGATTCGCTCGATATCCGGAATGAAGCCCATGTCGAGCATCCGGTCGGCCTCGTCCACCACCATGATCTGCACGCCGGTCAGCAAAAGCTTGCCGCGCTCGAAATGGTCGAGCAGCCGGCCCGGCGTGGCGATCAGCACGTCCACCCCGCGGTCGATCAGCTTTTCCTGCTCCTTGAAGGATACCCCCCCGATCAGCAGCGCCTTGGAAAGTTTCACGTATTTCGCATAGGTGTCGAAGTTCTCGGCTACCTGTGCGGCCAGTTCCCGGGTCGGGCAGAGCACCAGGGAGCGCGGCATGCGCGCCCGGGCTCGGCCCCGGGCCAGAAGCGTGATCATCGGCAGCGTGAAGGAAGCGGTCTTGCCGGTGCCCGTCTGGGCGATGCCCAGCACGTCGCGCCCTTCGAGCGCCGGCGGTATCGCGCCTTCCTGGATCGGGGTGGGGGTTTCGTAGCCGGCGTCTTCGACGGCTTTCAGCACCTTGGGTGCCAAGTTCAGTTCAGAGAACTTAGTCATGTACGTCCGCTTTTTTACGGACTTTTCACGCCCGTAACGTCTGCTGTGGGGGGGCCCGAACGGCCAGCGGTTTCGCTTGATCCCCGATATGGGAGGTGGCTATAGAAAATATGGTGCCGGGTCAACGCGAGTTCCAGATATGTGGCCAATTACGGTGAAAGAACCCGAATTGTTTCGATATTCCGGCGTTCTCTTGCCGGTTGACGGCGGTTCGCTGTGCCGGGTCCGGCCCTGAAGGTTCGCGTCGACGGAATTGAACTTGACCCGCGGCCAGTGAACATGCCGCACAGGAGGCTTCGCCATCTGCACAAGAGTGAATCGACGGCCAATGCCCCAGCGCATCACCACACCCAGGCTGCTGCTTCGCCACTACCGACCCGACGACGCCCCCGAACTTGCCCGCCTGATCGACGACTGGGAGGTTGTGCGCTGGCTCAGCGTGGTTCCCCATCCCTACACGCTTGACGATGCGACGACATATATCACCGAAATCGCCGGCGACTGGAGCTTTGCCATAATCGATGGCGACCGCCTGCTTGGCGGTATCGGCATATCGGGCGGGCTGGGCTTCTGGCTGGGGCGCGCCCATTGGGCGCGCGGCTACATGAGCGAAGCAGCAGCCGCGCTTGTGGGTGCCTGGTTTTCGGCCGGCCACGATGATCTGAGTTCGGGCTGTTTCCTCGGCAACGCCGCGTCGGCCGCGATCCACGCAAAGCTCGGCTTCATCCCGGGTGCGGTCGTGCCGGAGCACAGTGTTTCGCAGGGGCGCGAAGTGGAGCTGCAGAAACTGCGCCTGATGCGCGCCGACTGGCAGGCGCGCCATGGATGACATCCGCACCCGCCGCCTGCACTGGCGCCTGCCACGGGAAAGCGACTTTTCCGCCTTTCTCGGCCTCGTGTCCGACCACGAGGTGGTCAAGTGGACGGCAACATGGCCGCACCCGCCCGACCGAGAACTGGTGCGCCGCCGCTGCGAGCCGGTGCCGCCCGAACAGGGCTTTGCCGGGCTGATCTGGCGCGACGGCGCCTGCATCGGTGCCATGGGGATCGTCGAGGCCGAGCTCGGTTTCATGTTCGCACGCAGGCATTGGGGCCGGGGATATGCGACCGAAATGGCCGCCGCCATGATCGCGCGCGCCTTTCAGCGCCACGACTGGCCGCAGATCGAGGCAAGCGTGTTCGCGGGCAACGCGGCTTCGATACGGGTGCTGGAAAAGCTGGGGTTTGCCGAAACCGGGCAGGGCACCCACGCCAACGCGGCGCAGGGCGCGTCCCTGCCGATCACCCATTTCGCGCTGAGCCGCGCCCGCTGGCTGGCCGCCACCCCGCTGCGCATCGAAACCGCGCGCCTGGTGATCCGCCCCTACAGGCCCGCCGACGCCCCGGCCTTTCGCGCCATCGCCAACCACGCAGGCGTCGCGCGCATGATGGCGAGCCTGCCCCATCCGATGAGCGAAGCGCAGGCCGCCGACTGGATTGCCGCGCGCGCCTGGACGGGCCGTCCCGGCTTTTGCCTGGGCGTGTTCCTGCGCGACGGCACGCTGGTGGGCAACCTCGGCCTGGGCGGCACGCCGCTGTCCACGATGTATTTCTTCGGCCCCCGGCATTGGCGCCGGGGCTACGCCACCGAGGCGATGCGCGCCCTTCTTGGCTGGGCCTTTGCCGCCTTCGGCCTGACCGAAATCACCGCCGGCGCCATGGCCGACAACCCCGCCAGCCGGCGCGTGCTGGAAAAGCTGGGCTTCCAACGCACCGGCACCGCCACATGCAAATCGCCGGCAAGGCTTGAGGAAGTGCCGGAATACCTCTATCGCCTGAGCCGAACCCAATTCGAGGCCGCGCCATGAAATTCCTCGATCTCGCCAAGGTCCATATCCGCTCGGGGAGCGGCGGGGCGGGCTGCGTGTCCTTCCGGCGGGAGAAGTATATCGAGTTCGGCGGTCCCGACGGCGGCGACGGCGGCAAGGGCGGCGATGTCTGGGCCGAGGCGGTGGAGGGGCTGAACACGCTGATCGACTTCCGCTACCAGCCGCATTTCTTCGCGAAGAACGGCCAGGCCGGCATGGGGCGTCAGAAGACCGGCGCCGATGGCGCGGATGCGGTCCTGCGGGTGCCGGTGGGCACCGAGATCCTCGACGAAGACCAGGAAACCGTGATCGCCGACCTGACCGGGCCGGGCCAGCGGGTGCTCTTGGCCAGGGGCGGCAACGGCGGCTGGGGCAACCTGCACTTCAAGAGCTCCACCAACCAGGCGCCGCGCCGGGCCAACCCCGGCCAGCCGGGGGTCGAACGCACGCTCTGGCTGCGGCTGAAACTGATCGCCGACGTCGGGCTCCTGGGCCTGCCGAACGCCGGCAAGAGCACCTTTCTGGCCGCCACCTCGAACGCGCGGCCCAAGGTGGCGGATTACCCGTTCACCACGCTGGTGCCCAACCTCGGGGTCGTGGGCGTTGATGACGTGGAATTCGTCGTCGCCGACATTCCCGGCCTGATCGCCGGGGCGCACGAGGGCCGCGGTCTGGGCGACCTGTTCCTGGGCCATGTCGAACGCTCGGCGGTTCTTTTGCACCTTGTCGATGGGACCGCCGAAGATGTGGTGGCCGATTATTCCGCCATCATCGGCGAACTCCAGGCCTACGGCGGCGGGCTGGCCGACAAGCCGCGCCTCACGGTGCTCAACAAGATCGACGCGCTGGACGCAGACGAACGCGCGCAAAGGGCGAAGGCGCTTGAAAAGGCGTCCGGCGGGCAGGTGATGCTGATGTCGGGCGCCACCCGCGAAGGCATCAGCGAAGTGCTGCGCGCGCTGCGCCGCAACATCGATGCCGACCGCCTGCGGGCGGGCAGGTCGCAAGAGGTGGACGCGCCGTGGCACCCCTGAACGATGCCCCCCTGAACGATGCCCCTCTGAACGATGCCAGGCGGCTGGTGATCAAGATCGGCTCGTCGCTGCTGGTCGCCCGCGGCAGCCTGCGCGCCGACTGGCTGAACACGCTGGCCGAAGACATCGCGGCGCTGAAGGCGCGCGGCGGCGACGTGGTGCTGGTCTCGTCGGGCTCGATCGCGCTGGGGCGCGCGGCACTCGGCATGACGGGCGATTCGCTGGCGCTGGAACAGGCGCAGGCGGCGGCGGCGGTGGGGCAGATCCGGCTGGCGCGCGCCTATGAAGAGGCACTGGCGCCGCACGGGCTGACCACCGCCCAGGTGCTGGTGACGCTGGAAGACAGCGCCGACCGGCGGCGCTACCTGAACTCGCGCGCAACCCTGGAACAGCTGCTGAGCCTCGGTGTGGTGCCGATCGTCAACGAAAACGACACCATCGCCACCGACGAAATCCGCTACGGCGACAACGACCGCCTCGCCGCCCAGATCGCGGTGACCATCGGCGCCGACACGCTGGTGCTGCTGTCGGACGTGGACGGGTTCTACAGCGCCAACCCGCGGACCGACGCCAGCGCCACCCGCTTCGAGGTGATCGATGTCATCACCCCGCAAATCGAGGCGATGGCGGGCGATGCCGGCTCGGGTCTCTCGAAAGGCGGCATGAAGACCAAGCTCTGGGCGGCCAAGACCGCCACCGGCGCCGGCTGCGCCATGGCGATCGCCGACGGGCGGCGCGCCCACCCCATCCGCGCCCTCGCAGACGGCGCGCCTGCCACCTGGTTCACCCCCAAGGGCGACCCGCAGACCGCCCGCAAGCGCTGGATCGCGGCGATGAAGCCGCAAGGGGAAATCACCGTCGATGCCGGCGCGGCCCGGGCGCTCGGCGCGGGAAAATCCCTGCTGCCGGCCGGGGTGAAATCCGTCGCCGGCGACTTCGGACGCGGCGATCCGGTGGCGATCCTCGCCCCCGACGGCGCCCGGCTCGGCCAGGGCCTGACCCGCTACACCGCGCAGGAGGCCCGCATCATCGCCGGCCACCACAGCCGCGAGATCGAAGCCCTGCTCGGCTACCCGGGCCGCGCCGCCCTCATTCACCGCGATGACATGGCCCTTTGACCCGCCCCCTTCTTCTGTCCATAAATATCCCCGCCGGAGGCATCCGCCGCCGCCACGCAACCCGAAGGCCCGCCTGATGAAAGACACCGACGACATCCCCGCGCTCATGGCCGAGATCGGCCGGCGCGCGAAATCCGCCTCGGAACAGCTTGCCTTCGCCCCGGCCGAGAGCAGGGCGCTGGCGCTCACCGCCGCCGCCGAGGCGGTAGACGCGCGCCGCGCCGGGATCATCGCCGCCAACGCCCGCGACATGGCCTGTGGCCGCGACAAGGGGCTGAGCGCGGCCATGCTCGACCGGCTGATGCTGGACGATGCGCGTATCGACGGCATCATCGCAGGCCTCACCGCCATCGCCGCCCAGCCGGATCCGGTGGGCGAGGTGATCAGGGAATGGGAGATGCCCTCGGGGCTTCGCATCCGCCGGGTGCGCACGCCGCTCGGCGTGATCGGGGTGATCTACGAAAGCCGCCCCAACGTCACCGCCGATGCCGGGGCGCTGTGCCTGAAGGCCGGCAATGCGGTGATCCTGCGGGGCGGCTCGGAAAGCTTCCATTCGTCCCGCGCGATCCACGAATGCCTGGTCGAAGGGCTGCGCACGGCAGGGTTGCCCGACGACGCGATCCAGCGGGTGCCGACGCGCGAGCGCGCCGCGGTGCAGGAAATGCTGACCATGACCGATACGATCGACGTGATCGTGCCGCGCGGCGGCAAGGGGCTTGTGGGGCTGGTGCAGCGCGAGGCCCGGGTGCCGGTATTCGCCCATCTCGAAGGCATCGTGCACATCTACATCGACAAGGCCGCCGACCCGGCGAAAACCCTTGCCGTGGTGCTGAACGCGAAAACCCGCCGTCCGGGCATCTGCGGCGCCGCCGAATGCCTGCTGATCCACCGCGACGTGGCCGAGACCCTCGGCGCCGAGGCGATCGGGGCCCTCGTCGAGGCCGGCGTCACCGTGCACGCGGACCGGGCGCTGCAGCACCTGCCGGGCACGGTGCCGGCCACCGAGGCCGACTGGGGGCGCGAATATCTCGACATGGAGATCGCCGCGCGCGTGGTCGCCGATCAGGACGAGGCGATGGCCCATATCCGCCGCTACGGCAGCAACCACACCGATGCGATCCTGACCGAGGACGATGCCGCCGCCGCCCGCTTCTTCGAGCGTCTCGACAGCGCGATCCTGATGCGCAACGCCTCGACCCAGTTCGCCGATGGGGGCGAGTTCGGGATGGGCGCCGAGATCGGCATCGCCACCGGCAAGATGCACGCCCGCGGCCCGGTAGGGGCGGAACAGCTGACCAGCTTCAAGTATCTGGTGGAAGGCGCGGGCAGCATCCGGCCCTGAAGCCTTTCCGCTCGGGAAATTCGCGGGGAATCCGCTTCACCGACCCTTCCTTACCGGGGCGTGCGTTCGCTCGCCGCCCGCCCTCGTTCCTGCTTCTGGCGGGGGCGAACCGCGCCGCCCTGCTGCGGCGGCCGGCCCCGTCCGGCGGGCAGGCGGAAGGCGGTTGCGGTGAGGAATTCGCGCCTGTTTCGTGCAAGCAGCCCGCAAGCCCGGGCAAGCGCGGCAAGCGCCCTCGTCCGGAGCGGTGCCGGCGGGGCACCTTCCGGAAGCCTTCCGCGCTTGATGGCGTGGCTGGCCCGGAACATGCCCTGATAGACGTTCTGCTGGGGCATCCAGCGGATCCGCCCGAAGCCGGCATCCCGCAGCGCCCTGTTCAGCGAATCCGGGCCGAACAGCACGAGATGGCGGGGCGCTTCCAGGCCGCGCCAGTCCTTTCCGAAGATCCGGTGCCCGTAGCTGTCTATGTTCGGGGTGCTCAGCCAGAGCTGCCCGCCGTCCTTCAGCAGCCGGTGGCAGGCGCGCAGCACCCGAGTCGGGTCGTGAAGATGCTCCAGGACATGGTTCATCGTGATGGCATCGAAGCTCTCCGATTCCCCGTCGAGCAGTTCGATGCCGCCCTGGCGGACATCGAGCCCGCCCTGGCGGGCCGTGGCCACGGCCCGGGGGTCGGGTTCGAGCCCGACGACCGACCAGCCGCAGCTGCGGGCGAATTCCAGATAGTCCCCGTTGCCGCATCCGAGGTCCAGCAGCCGCCCGCCCCCCCTCGGGGAGCGGCGGCAGGTTGCGGCAGTTGCTGATCCAGGTTCCGCGTGCCCCCGGAACCAGCCAGGCAAGCAGCACGCCGGCCCGGCTCTGCGGCGAAAGCCCGGTGCCCAGCCGCCAGTTGGTGTAGCCGTTCACCAGCCTCCGCCGGAGCCGGCGCAACCGGCTCAGGGAGGCGTATTCCGGCCGTCTTTTCGCATGGGTGTAATAGGCGCTGTAGGCCTGGCCGATGGTTTCCGGCGTCGGTCGCGGGTCGAGATAGGCGGCACCACAGCTCCGGCAGGACCACATCTGCCATTTCCCGGGTGCACAGGCGAATGTCGAATCCACGAGTGCGGGGTGCAGCAGGCGGCGCTCCTTTCCGGCGCAGACGGGGCAGCGCCCCGGCGTTTCGAGACCCTCCGGCGGCCAGCGGCTTTCTTCGCCCGCGTCGCCCTTTCCCGTGTCATCGTCATGGCTGGCTGGAGTCTCGGCTGCCGTCATCTCGGATAATCCCAGATAATCCCGCCAGTGAAATCCGCCCGCGAGCGCCCCCCGCCCGCGAGGATGCCTGTTGCGCCCCTGCGCGCCGCCGCCTGTCTGTTCTGCGCCAGCGCGCGCCCGTTTCAGGCTTTCACTTCAGGGGGGAGGTTGTCAACCGCCCGGTCCGTGGCGGCAATGGCCTTGCACGCAGGCCGGTCCGGGGCCGGATCAGTCCACGAAGGCCTTTTCCACCACATATTCTGCCGGCTCCGAATTGGCCCCCTCGCGCAGGCCCCAGCCTTCGAGGATCTCCTTCATCTCCATGTTGAAGGCCAGCGATCCGCAGACCATGGCGCGGTCGGTCTCGGGGCGGATTCCGTCGATGCCGAGATCGGCGAAGGCCTTGCCGGAGCGCAGGTTGTCGGTGATCCGGCCCATGTGCTCGCTCTTCTCGCGGGTGGTGGTGGGGTAGTAGCGCAGCCTGTCGGCCACGAACGCGCCGATCAGCGGATCTTCGGGGAGGCTCTCGATCAGCTGGCGGCCGTATTCCAGATCGGCCCGCTCGCGGCAGGTGTGCATCATGACGACCTGTTCGTAGCGTGCGTAGGTATCCGGGTCGCGCAGGAGGCTGGCGAAGGGGGCGATGCCGGTTCCGGTGGCGAAGAACCACAGCCGTTTCCCCGGCAGCAGCGCATCCAGCACCAGCGTGCCCACCGGCTTGGGACGCAGGATGATCTGTTCCCCCGGCTCGATGTGCTGAAGGCGGCTGGTGAGCGGGCCGTTCGGCACCTTGATCGAGTAGAATTCCAGCTCGTCATCCCAGGCGGGCGAGGCGATGGAATAGGCGCGCAGGAGCGGCTTGCCGTTCTCGCCCATCAGCCCGATCATCACGAATTCGCCGGAGCGGAAGCGCAGGGAGCGCGGGCGCGTCACCCGGAAGGAGAACAGCCGGTCGGTCCAGTGGGTGACGGCGGTTACCGTCTGGGCATCCGGCAGGGCCGGGGCCGTGCGGGGCGCGGCGTCGGGTGCGGGGATCCGATCGTTCATGGCACAATTCATCCGATGTGGCGCGTTCGCCCCCTCATAGGCGGTCGGGGGCGCGGGTTGAAGGCCAAAGATTGCCGCACGGGGGCCCCCGGTAGTCATGCGGTTGTGCGCGCAGCGCCGCGATCCACTGCCTTTCCGGCTGGCGCGCGGCGCGGGCGTCGTCGATTTCCACCTCGTCGAAACCGGCCCGGCGGGCCAGCCGATACTGGTCCGGCAGCACCTGGCCGCGGGCGCGCAGCCGGCCACGGTAGCCCAGGTGGCGCAGCAGCCGGGCCAGGGTCAGGCCGCGCCCGTCGGTGTGAGACGGAAAATCTATGATAATCAAGCTTCTCCCGCGCCACATTGAGGCAAGATCGGCCGGGTCCGTGTCCGGCGCCAGCACCAGCCGGTCGGCCTCGGCCATGTCCTCGGGGGCAAAGCCGGAATCACGCACGATCACGCTCATGCCGCGCGGCCCCCGGCGGCGGGCGGAAAATGGATGCCGCATTCGGTCTTTTCGCGCCCGCGCCAGCGCCCGGCGCGCGCGTCTTCGCCGGGAAGCGCGCGGGTGGTGCAGGGCAGGCAGCCGATCGACGGATAGCCGCGGTTCACCAGCGGGTGGCGCGGCAACCCGTGGTCGGCGATGTAGCGCTGCAGCGCGGCGCGGTCCCAGCGCGCCAGCGGGTTGAGCTTGGGCCGGGTGCCGTCGTGATCGACAAGCGGCAGGGTGTTGCGCGTGCCGTTCTGGTAGCGCTTGCGCCCGGTGATCCAGGCCCCGAAGCCCGCCAGCGCGCGCTCCAGCGGTTCGCGCTTGCGCAGGGCGCAGCAGGCGTCCGGGTCGGCGCGGTGCAGCAGCCCGTCGCTGTCGCGCAGCAGCAGCGCCGCGCGGTCGGGGCGGATCACGCGCAGATCGCGCAGCCCGAGCCCCTGCGAGAGTTCGCGCTGATAGGCCAGGGTTTCGGGAAACAGCATTTCGGTGTCGAGGAACAGCACCGGCGTGGCCGCATCGATCTGCGCCAGCATGTGCAGCAGCACCACCGATTCGGCGCCGAAGCTCGACACCAGCGCCACCGGGCCGAGCGACGGGTCGGCCAGCGCCTGTTCCAGCATCTGGGCTGCCGAGAGCGTTTCATAGCGCCGCGCCAGGGCGGCGGCGCGGGCGTCGAGATCGGACCGGGGGCGATCAGGCGGCATCGGCAGGGGCATGGGTCTTGTCCTTTTCCGGGTAGAGAGCGGCGCGAAACGGCGCCGGGCCGAGGCGGCGGAAGGTCTGCAGGAAGCTTTCTTCGGCGCTGGCGCGCAGGTCGAGATAGGCCGCGATCAGCCGCTCGATCGCCGGCACGATCCGGTCATGGGCGAAACCGGGGCCGGCGCGGGTGCCGATCGCGAAATCCTCGCCGCCGTCGCCGCCCAGCGTGATCTGGTAGGTTTCCACGCCCGCGCGCTCCAGCCCGAGGATGCCGATATCGCCCAGGTGGTGGTGGCCGCAGGCGTTGATGCAGCCCGAGATCCTGATCCTGAGCGGGCCGATCTCGTGTTCGATCTTCAGCGCGTCCAGGCGCCGGGCGATCGCCCGGGCCACCGGGATCGAGCGCGCGGTGGCCAGCGCGCAGTAATCCATCCCCGGGCAGGCGACGATGTCGCTGGCCAGCCCGATATTGGCGGTGGCCAGCCCGCCGCCGAGAAGCTCCGCGTGCAGGGCGGCCAGGTCGGCCTTGTGCACATGCGGCAGGATCACGTTCTGTTCGTGGCTGATGCGCAGCTCGTCGTGGCTGTATCTTTCGGCGAGGTCGGCCAGAAGCCGCATCTGCGCCGCAGTCGCATCGCCCGGGGTGGCGCCCGGCGCCTTGAGCGACACGGTGACGATCGCGTGATCCTCCAGCCGGTGCGCGGCCAGGTTGGTGTCGCACCAGGCGCGGAAGGCCGGATCGGCGCGGCGGGCGGACTCGAAGCCATCCGCCGGGCGCGGCGGCGGCGCAGGGCGGGCGAACTGGTGGCGGATGCGCGCCAGCCGGGCCCGGGCCGCCGCCCGGTCGAATGCCGGTTCCAGCAGCGCGAAACGTTCGTCTACCAGCTTGCGAAGCCGTGCAATGCCAATGTCCTGGACGGCGATCTTGAGGCGCGCCTTGTACTTGTTGTCGCGCCGCCCCAGCAGGTTGCAGACCGAAACGATTGCCTCCGCATGGGGCAGCAGATCGTCGGCTGGCAGGAAGTCCGCAAGCACCTTGCCCGGCATCGGCGTGCGGCCCAGCCCGCCGCCCACCAGCACCCGGAAGCCGAGCGCGCCGCCGGCGCCGCGGCGCAGCTGCAGCCCGATGTCATGGGCGCGCGTCACCGCGCGGTCACGGGGGCTGCCGGTGAGCGCGATCTTGAACTTGCGCGGCAGATACTGGAATTCGGGATGGTCGGTGAACCACTGGCGCAGCAGTTCGGCCCAGGGGCGGGGGTCTTCGACCTCGTCGGCGGCGGCGCCGGCGAAAGGGTCGGCGGTGACGTTGCGGATGGTGTTGCCCGAGGTCTGGATCGCGTGCAGGTTCACCTCGGCCAGGGCCTCGAGCATGTCGGGCACGTCCACCAGGCGGGGCCAGTTGAACTGGATGTTCTGGCGGGTGGTGAAATGGCCATATCCCCTGTCCCAGCGCTCGGCGATATCGGCCAGGGCGCGCATCTGGGCGCTGTCGAGCGTGCCGTAGGGGATGGCCACGCGCAGCATGTAGGCGTGCAGCTGCAGATAGACCCCGTTCAGCAGCCGCAGCGGGCGGAATTCCTCTTCGCCGAGCGCGCCGCTCAGCCGCCGCGCCACCTGGTCGCGGAACTGCGCCACCCGGGCCCTGACGAAGGCGCGGTCGAAATCGGTGTAGCTATACATGGTGCCTCGCCTTCTGTTTTTCCTGCTTGCCATGCGGATAGTTCGACGGCCCGCGCTGACGAAATCCTTCGCGCAGCGCAAGCGGTTCCGGGCCGTTGCGACCGGGTCTGGCCGGAGTCAGATAGGCGCCGACCGCGCGCGCATCGGATTGGGCGGCGAGCAGGCGCAACTGGGCGTGGGCTTCGTCCTCGATCAGTTCGGCGGTGCGGATGTCGTCGCTCCAGCCGTCGTTTTCGCTCAGATAGACGACCTCGCCGCTCTCCAGTGCGTTGGCGGTGATGATCACGGGGGAAAACGGGCGGTTCATCGGCGGTGTCCTTGTCTGTTTGAAAAGAACGCATTCAGGTGGCTCTTGTCTCAATATAGGATATTGTTCTATATGATCGCCATATATGCCGGAGAATAAGGACAAACGTTTCGTATCTCTGGCGGCAAAGAACGGATGTCTGCAACCGGCGGAGGGCATGGGATGACAACCTCGATCGACCGGCTGGACCGGAAGATCCTGGCCGAGCTGCAACGCGACGCCAGCCAGTCGCTGGACGAGATCGCGCGCAAGGTGGGGTCTTCCAAGACGCCGGTGTGGAACCGGATTCGCAAGATGAAGGCGGCCGGGGTGATCGGGCGCATCACCGCGGTGCTGGACGCCGAGGCGCTGGGGCTCGAGGCCTGTTTCTTCGTGCTGATCCGCACCAGCGAACACGAGGCTGCCTGGCAGGAGGCATTCCTGAAGGCGCTGCAGGCGCGCCCGGAGGTGATGGAGGCGCACCGGCTGGCGGGCGACATCGACTATATCCTGAAGGTGCGTGTCGCCAATGCGCGCGCCTATGACGCGTTTTACCAGGCGCTGATCTCGGACGTGAAGATCTACAACGTGACCGCGCTTCTTTCGATGCAGGAAATCAAGTCGACCACGTTGCTGCCGATCTGAGACGCCGTTTTCTTGCCAAGAAAACGGGCCGAAATCTTTGCAAGATTTCGCGGCGACGGGTCAGCGGCCCTCAGCGGCGGACCAGCAGGCGTTCAAGCCCGTGGAAGTGGAACCTGTCCGCGTAACACGGCGTTTCGGCCAGTTGCAGCCCCGGCAGGCGGGTGAACAGCACCGGCAGCGCGTGGCGCAGTTCCAGCCGGGCCAGCGGCGCACCGATGCAGAAATGCACCCCTGCCCCGAAGGTGACGTTCGTCTGCACCGGGCGGAAGGGGTCAAAGTGCGCAGGATCTTCCCAGCGGGCCGGGTCGCGGTTGGCGGCGGCCAGCAGGCAGGCAACCTTTTCGCCCTTGCGGATCACGTGGCGGCCGATTTCCACGTCTTCGTAGGCCCAGCGCTGGAACAGGTGCAGCGGGGTGGCGTGGCGCAGGATTTCCTCGACCAGGCGCTCGATGTTTTCCGCGGCCAGCGCCTGCGCGGGCGTGGCATTTTCGAGCATCGCGAAAACGCCGTTGCCGATCGTGTGCACGGTGGCCTCGTGCCCGGCATTGAGCAGCAGGATGCAGGTGGAGATCAGCTCGTCGGCGGAGAGTCTTTCGCCATCCTCCTCGGCGGCGATCAGGTGGGTGATCAGGTCGTCGGCGGGGCGGGCGCGCCGAAACGCGACGTAATCCAGCATGAAGGCGCGGAATTCCCCGGCGGCGCGGGCGGCGGCGACTTCCGTCGCGCGGTTGCGGCCGGCCTGATACATGCCGACCATCGCGTTCGACCAGGCCAGAAGATCGTCGGCGCGCTCTTCGGGCACGCCCAGCAGGCGGGCGATGACGATCACCGGCAGCGGGCGGGCGAAGGCCTCGAGCAGGTCGAATTCCGCCGCCGAGCGCCGTTCGATCCGGTCGATCAGCTCATGGGCCAGCGCCGCGATTTCCGGCGCCAGCGCCGCGATCCGGCGCGAGGTGAAGGCGCGCAGCACCAGGGCGCGCAGCCGGGTGTGGCGCGGCGGCTCCATTTCCAGCATGGAATGGTCTTCCACCGCCCAGAACGCGGCCTGATGGGGCGGTTTTTCGGGCTCCTTCCCCGCCGGCGCCTCGCGGCCGAACCGGCGGTCGCGCAGGATTGCGGAAACCTGGGCGCAGGAGACGGTCGCGGCGAGGCCGTAGTCTTCCCAGAAGAACATCGGATCGCCGCTTTCGCGCACGCGCTCGTAGAAGGCGTGCGGGTTCTGCACGAAGGACTCTTCGGTCGGAGACTGGCGAAAGTGCTGCATGGCGATGCGGTTCCTCCTCGGCGGCGGGGCGGCGGCTTCCCGTGGCTTCGGGGCACCGGGCCAGCGTACCGCTGGCGGCTTTTTCGGAAAACGCGGGCCTTCTTGCAAGCATTCCTTCGGGAGCGCCCGCGTGCGCTGGGGCGCGCTGGGGCGGTGTCGTGATACCAGAACCCTTCGGCCTGAGCCGGGGAGCGCCCTGCGTGCGCTGGGGCGGAGATTTTCCGCTTGCAGGATCGAGCGTGCTGCGGTCTTCTGGTGGCGGTCGGGCACTATCGACCCGGCACAGGGAGTTTTCGGGAGGAAAGCAGGAATGAAGCTCAGGATCACAACGGCACTCGCGGCCGTGTTCGCCCTTGCGGCGGGCGGCGCCCTGGCCGATCCGGCCGGTTGCGACGAGGGCGAGATCGTCATCAAGTTCAGCCACGTCACCAATACCGACAAGCACCCCAAGGGGATCGCTGCCGAGCTGCTGAAGCAGCGCGTCAACGCCGAGATGGACGGCAAGGCCTGCATGGAGGTATTCCCCAACTCGACGCTCTATGACGACAACAAGGTGCTGGAAGCGCTGCTGCAGGGCGACGTGCAGCTGGCCGCGCCTTCGCTTTCCAAGTTCGAGAAGTTCACCAAGCAGTTCCGCATCTTCGATCTGCCCTTCATGTTCAAGAACATCGACGCGGTGGATGCCTTCCAGGCCTCCGAAGCCGGGCAGGCGCTCAAGGACAGCATGCAAAAGCGCGGACTTCAGGGGCTGGCCTTCTGGCACAACGGCATGAAGCAGATGAGCGCCAACCGGCCGCTGATCAGCCCCTCGGATGCCAACGGGCTGAAGTTCCGCGTCCAGAGCTCCGACGTGCTGGTGGCGCAGATGGAGGCCATCGGCGGCATCCCGCAGAAGATGGCCTTTTCCGAGGTCTACGGCGCGCTGCAGCAGGGGGTCGTGGACGGTCAGGAAAACACCTGGTCGAACATCTACGGCAAGAAGTTCTTCGAGGTGCAGGACGGCATCACCGAAACCAACCACGGCATCATCGACTATCTGGTGGTGACCAGCGTGGACTGGCTCGAGAGCCTGCCGGAGGATGTGCGCGAGCAGTTCCTGCAGATCCTCGACGAGGTGACCGAGACCCGCAACAAGGAAGCCTTCGCGGTGAACGAGGCGGCCAAGCAGGCGATCATCGACGCCGGGGGCGTGATCCGCACCCTTACCCCCGAGCAGCGCCAGGAATGGGTCGATGCGATGAGGCCCGTCTGGGAGAAGTTCGCCGATGATGTGGGCCAGGAAAACATCGACGCGGCCCAGGAGATCAACGAAAGGATGTAGCCGCTGCACCAGCGGCCTGCAGGCGGGCGGAGCATGGGCGGGGCACGGAACCGTGCCGGTTTCGTGCCCGCGCTCATGTGCCGCGCGCCTGCCGGTCGATGAGGGCGCCGGCGACGGAAAGGACGAACGGGAGAGGCCCCATGCATCGGCAGCCCGGCGGCGGATTCCTCGAGCGGATCGAGGAGAACCTGATCGCGCTCATCCTCGGGGTGATGACGCTCATCACCTTCGCCAACGTGATCCTGCGCAAGTTCTTCGCCTCGGGGCTTCTGTGGGGGCTCGAGGCCACGGTGTTCCTGTTCGGCTGGCTGGTGCTGCTGGGGGCGTCCTATGCGGTGAAGAAGAACGCGCATCTCGGGGTGGATGCGCTGATCAACGTGCTTGCCCCCCCGGCCCGGCGCGCGCTCGCGCTGGTGGCGGTGGCGCTGTGCATCGCCTATGCCTTTCTGCTGCTCAAGGGTTCGTGGGACTACTGGGCAAATTTCGCCAACCTGCCCAGGACCGAAGGGCGCTGGTTTCCCACCGGGTTCCAGGAAAGCTTTCGCGGCCAGGGCTGGTATGAGGTGAACGACATCCCGATGCCCGGATGGCTGCGCTGGCTGGAGGATGTGTTCAACGAGGGGGAGGAATACGAGAAGATCCCGCGGCTGATACCCTACGCGGTGCTGCCGCTGGGTTCGGCGCTGCTGCTGCTGCGCTTCCTGCAGGCGGCCGTCGCGATCTGGAAGGGGAAGACGGACCGGATCGTGGCCAGCCACGAGGTGGAAGACGAGATCGCCGATCTGGCGGAGGGGCGCTGAGATGAGCGTGGCGATCCTGTTCGCTCTGGTGGTGGGCATGATGATGATCGGGGTGCCGATCGCGGTGGCGCTCGGGATGTCGTCGATCCTGTTCCTTCTGGTCTATTCCGACACCTCGCTGGCGGCCATCGCCCAGACGCTGTTTTCGGCCTTCGAGGGACATGCGACGCTGCTGGCGATCCCGTTCTTCATCCTGGCCTCCTCCTTCATGTCCACCGGCGGGGTGGCGCGGCGGATCATCCGCTTTTCCATCGCCGTGGTGGGCCATCTGCGCGGCGGGCTGGCCATCGCCGGGGTGTTCGCCTGCATGCTGTTCGCCGCCCTTTCCGGCTCCTCGCCCGCCACCGTGGTGGCCATCGGCTCGATCGTCATCGCGGCGATGCGCCAGGCCGGCTACAGCCGGGACTTTGCGGCCGGAGTCATCTGCAATGCCGGCACGCTGGGCATCCTGATCCCGCCCTCGATCGTGATGGTCGTTTACGCCGCCGCGGTCGAGGTTTCGGTGGGGCGGATGTTCCTGGCCGGCGTCATCCCCGGCATCCTGGCCGGCGTCATGCTGATGGTGGCGATCTACGTGATGGCGCGGATCAGGAACATGCCCAAGGGCGAGTGGCAGGGCTGGGGCGAGGCCTTCGAGAGCTTTGCCGATGCCTTCTGGGGGCTGATGCTGATCGCGATCATCATGGTCGGGATCTACGGCATCCCCGGCGTGACCGGGGCCATCTTCACCCCGACCGAGGCCGCCGCCGTCGCCGCCGTCTATGCCTTCGTGGTCTCGGCCTTCGTCTATCGCGACATGGGGCCGCTGGCGACGCCCGGGGGGCAGCCGAATCTGACGCTTCTGGACCGGCCCAAGGCGCTGATCACGGCATTCTTCCATCGCGACACCCGCCAGACCCTGTTCGAGGCCGGCAAGCTGACGATCATGCTGATGTTCGTGATCGCCAATGCGCTGATCCTCAAGCATGTGCTGACCGAGGAGCAGATCCCCCAGCAGGTGGCCCGGGCGATGCTCGATGCCGGCTTCGGCCCGGTGATGTTCCTGGTGGTGGTGAACGTGATCCTGCTGATCGGCGGTCAGTTCATGGAGCCTTCGGGCCTTCTGGTGATCGTCGCACCTCTGGTCTTTCCGATCGCCATCGAACTGGGGATCGACCCGATCCATCTGGGCATCATCATGGTGGTGAACATGGAAATCGGGATGATCACCCCGCCCGTGGGGCTGAACCTGTTCGTGACCTCCGGGGTTGCCGGCATGCCGATGATGCGCGTGGTGCGCGCGGCGCTGCCGTTTCTGGCGGTGCTGTTCGTGTTCCTGATCCTGATCACCTATGTGCCCTGGATATCCACAGTGCTGCCGAACGCGGTGATGGGGCCGGAGATCATAACGAAATGAAACGGCGCGCCGGGGCGCCGGCACGCCGTTTTGCGCGGGATCGGGAAAGACGCCCGCTCCGCGGAGCGGCTCAGGACTCCTTCATCCTGCAGGTCTTGATGCCAAAGATCGAATAGGCCGGGCACCAGCCGATCAGGCCGGTTGCCAGCGGAATGATGCCGATCAGAAGCCAGGGCCTGTAGCCGGCCTCGGCCGGGGCGACAAGGAATCCGATCAGCAGCGCAACGCCGATGACGACGCGCAGGATGCGGTCGATGGTGCCTTCGTTCTTCCTGAACATGGGATGTCTCCGATTCGTTTCAGGTGGTGTCCGATGGGGCTGTCTAGCGCGTGTTCGCGAATCGGCGTGTGACGTGGTCACATTGGCGCGGGCCGGATCCCCGGGGGCCGCGGCGCATTCACCCCGAGGACGTTGCCGGCAGAAGAAGCCGGGCAGGGCGGCGGGGCGGGTTACAGGGCCGCGTCCTCGGCGAGCGCGCGCAGCAGTTCGGGATTGGCCATGTGCACCTGGCCGCGCGAGCGGCGGATGGCGCCGCGTCGCTCCAGCGCCTCCAGGCGACGCGAGATCACCTCGCGCGCGGTGCCGATGGCGGTGGCGATGTCGGCCTGGGTGGCGGCGAGCGTGCCGCTCTCGTCGGCGCGTTCCAGCAGGAAGGCAGCGAGGCGCGCTTCGACCTTCTGGAAGGCGATGCGTTCGAGCAGGTGCATCATCGACTGCATCCGTTCGGCGAAGGCGGCGAAGACCAGGGTGCGGAAGGCGGGCGAGCTGTCCACCAGGTCCAGAAACAGGGCGCGCGGGATCAGCACCAGGCGGCTGTCGGTTTCGGTGATGGCCTCGCCGCTGTAGTCCTCGCCGCTCATCAGCCCCAGCGTGGACTGGATGCAGGCCTGGCCCGGCTGCACCCGGTAGAGCAGGATGTCGCGCCCGCCGGGGCCGACGAGATTGACCGCGACCGAGCCGGACAGCAGGATCACGTAGCCCTTGACCGCTTCGCCGGGGCGAAACAGCACCGTGCCGCGCGGCGCCTCGCTCGGGCGAAGGGCGTCCAGCCTGCGGCGCGCCGTCTCGTCCAGCGTGCCGAGCGACGGGGCTTCGCCCGTCCAGATCATCCCCGGCCGCGCCTTTCGAAGCGCGGCAGCATGGCCGAGAAATCCTTGCCCCGGCCGCCTTCGTGCTCGACGAACCGTTCGTAGAGCGCGGTGGCCGCCTCGCCCATCGGCGTATCCGCATCCACCGCCTGCGCCGCCTGCTGGCTCAGGCGCAGGTCCTTGAGCATCAGCTCGGCGGAGAAGCCGGGCTGGTAGTCGTTGTCGGCCGGGGATTTGGCGCCGATGCCCGGCGCCGGGGTGTAGGCGTTCATCGTCCAGCTGTAGCCCGAGGAGGTGCTGACCACGTCATACATCTTCCGGCGGTCCAGCCCCAGCTTGTCGGCCAGCGCGAAGGCTTCGCAGGTGGCGATCATGGTGACGCCCAGGATCATGTTGTTGCAGATCTTGGCCGCCTGCCCGGCGCCGGATGCGCCGCAATGCACCGCCTTCTGGCCCATGACGTCAAGGAGCGGTTCGACCCGGGCAAAGCCTTCGTCGCTGCCGCCGGCCATGAAGGTGAGCGTGCCGGCCTGCGCCCCGCCGACGCCGCCCGAAACCGGGGCGTCGAGCGGCAGCAGCCCGGCGGCCTCGGCCTCGCGCGCCACCGCGCGGGCGCTGTCCACGTCCACGGTGGAGCAGTCGAGGAACACCGCGCTCCGCTCCATCGCCGGGATGATCTCGGCCGCTACCGCGCGCAGGATGTCGCCGTTGGGCAGCATGGTGATCACCACGTTCTGCCCGGCGGCGGCCTCGGGCGCGCTGGCGGCGGGGGTGACGCCCTCGGGGCAGGGGGCGGCGATATCGAATCCGGTCACCAGATGGCCGGCCTTCGCCAGGTTGGCGGCCATCGGCGCGCCCATGTTTCCCAGGCCGATGAATCCGACTTTCATGGTTCTACTCCTATATCTTCAGGGCGTTTTCACCAAGGGGCATCAGCATCCGGCCGACATCCAGCAGGCTGACATCTTCGATGCGGGCGTGCTGCCATTTCGGGGTGCGGTCCTTGTCGATGATGGCGGCCCGAATGCCTTCGACGAAATCGCCCATCTCGGCGGCGCGCCAGGTAAAGCGGTATTCCATGCCCAGCGCCGCCTCGATGGTTCCGAGCCCGCGCACCCGGTGGATGATCTCGATGGTGCAGGCCAGCGACAGCGGGCAGTGCCGGCGCAGCGTCTCCAGCGTGGCTTCGGCGAAATCGCCGCCCCGGTGTTCCAGCAGCCGGACGATGTCGGCGATGGTTTCGCCGGCGAAGAAATCGTCGATCCCGGTTTGCAGGGCCTTCAGCGGGCTTTCGGGGGCGGGGCGGGCGGCGGCGGCGATCAGGTCGGCGTCGCCGCTGGTTTCGAGCGCTTCGATCAGCGCCGGCCAGTCGGCTTCGGGGATGTAGAAATCGGCAAATCCCGCGTGGATCGCATCGCCCGGCCCCATGCGGGTGCCGGTGGTGCCGAGGTATTCGCCCAGCCGCCCCGGCGCGCGCGCCAGGAGCAGGCTGCCGCCCACGTCCGGCACCAGGCCGATGCCGCATTCGGGCATGGCGATGCGGCTGCTGTCGCCGACGATCCGGTGCGTGCCGTGGCAGGAGACGCCGACCCCGCCGCCCATGGTGAACCCCTGCATGAAGGCGACGTAAGGCTTGGGATAATTGGCGATTTTCGCGTTCATCCGGTATTCGTCGGCCCAGAAGCGGCGGCCGTAGACATAGTCGCCGCGCGAGGCGGTGCGATACATCTCGGCAATGTCGCCGCCGGCGGAAAAGGCCCGCTCGCCCGCCGCGTCGATCACCACCAGCGCGACATCGTCGTCGTCGCGCCAGGCGTCGAGGGCGCGCTCGATCGCCAGGCACATCTCCCAGGTGACGGCGTTCAGCGCCTGCGGGCGGTTCAGCGTGATGCGGCCTGCGCGGCCCTG
This sequence comes from Paracoccaceae bacterium, assembly GCA_026989055.1. Taxonomy (GTDB): domain Bacteria; phylum Pseudomonadota; class Alphaproteobacteria; order Rhodobacterales; family Rhodobacteraceae; genus JAJRUE01. The sequence continues at coordinate 99,286 of JALSKC010000043.1, read as the reverse complement.
TCTGCGGATGAGGATGTCGTCGCTCATGGCCATTCTCCCCCGGATCGCCTGCGATCCGGGATGCGCCCGCCCGCCCCCTAGGCGGGCGCATTCGCGCCCCCCTCGGGCCGGCGCATCCCTGCCGTCGGTGCCATCATCCCCGCTCCGCCAGCAGCGCGCGCGCGGTGATCAGGCGCATGATCTCGTTGGTGCCTTCGAGGATCTCGGTCACGCGGATGTCGCGTACGATCTTCTCGATCCCGTAATCGGCCAGGTAGCCGTAGCCGCCGTGCAGCTGCAGGCACTGGTTGGCCACCTTGCTGGCGGTTTCGGTCACCAGCCGCTTGGCCATGGCGCAGAATTTCGTGGCGTCCGGCGCGCCCCGGTCCAGCTTCCAGGCAGCCTGGCGCAGGAAGGTGCGCGCCGCCTGCATGTCGCACTCCATGTCGGCCAGGCGGAACTGCAGCGCCTGGAACTGGTCGAGCGTTTTCCCGAAGGCGCGGCGCTCGCCCATGTATTGCAGGGTGGCGTCCAGCGCCGCCTGCGCCCCGCCCAGCGCGCAGGCGGCGATGTTCAGCCGCCCGCCATCCAGCCCGGCCATGGCATAGCGGAACCCGCGGCCTTCCTCGCCCAGCAGGTTTTCGGCCGGAACCGTGCAATCGTCGAACTGCACCTGCCGGGTTTCCTGGCTCTCCCAGCCCATCTTGTCTTCCAGCGCGCCGAAGGAGAGCCCCTCGGTGCCGTCCTCGACCACGAAGGCGGAAATCCCGCGCGCGCCGTCCTCGCCGCTGCGCGCCATCACGATATAGGCATCCGAATAGCCGCCGCCCGAGATGAAGGCCTTGGTGCCGCTCAGCGCCCAGCCCCGGTCGGATTTCACCGCGCGGGTCCTGAGCGCCGCCGCGTCCGAACCCGACCCCGGCTCGGTGAGGCAGTAGGAGTAGATCTTGCGCATGGCGATGGCCTCGGGCAGCAGGCGGGCCTTCATTTCGGGCGCGGCGAACCTGTCGATCATGCCCAGGCACATGTTGTGGATCGAAAGGAAGGCGGCGACCGAGATGCAGGAGCGCGAAAGCGCCTCGAACACCAGCGTGGAATCGAGCCGGCTGAGCCCGGTGCCGCCGCTTTCCTCCGAGACATACAGCCCGCCGAAGCCCAGTTCGCCCACCTGCGGCCAGAGCGCCTTCGGGATCGTGCCGGCTTCTTCCCATGCGCGGGCGTGCGGGGCGACATGCTCTTCGCCAAAGGCCCGGGCCATGTCGAAAATGGCGGTCTGTTCTTCGGAAAGTGCGAAATCCACGGCCGATCCTCCCGCTGGAACCCCAATGGAATTGAACACATGTTTAATTAATACGCCCCGGCGAGGCAAGCCGGAACCGGACAGCGGGCCGGGAGCCGGGCCTCCCGCGGCCCTGCGTCCCGGAGCCCGCGCCTGCCGGCACGGCCCTCATCGGCGACTTCGCCGTGCAGGGCGGGGCTGCGGGCATGGCGCTCAGAACGGGATCTCGTCATCCAGGTCGCTGTTGCCCATGGGGGCTCCGCCCGTGCCGCCGCCGGCGCCGCGCTCCTGCGGGTCGGGGCCGAAATCGCCGCCGCCGCCGGAGCGCCCGTCGAGCATCACCAGCGTGCTGCCGAATCCCTGGAGCACGACTTCGGTCGTATAGCGGTCATTGCCGGACTGATCCTGCCACTTGCGGGTCTGAAGCTGGCCTTCGACATAGATCTTTGAGCCCTTGCGCAGATATTGCTCGCAGACCCGCACCAGCCCTTCGGAGAAGATCGCGACGGAATGCCATTCGGTGCGCTCGCGCCGTTCGCCGGTGTTGCGATCCTTCCAGCTTTCGGTGGTGGCCAGGCGCAGGTTGCACACCCTGCCACCGTTCTGAAAGCTGCGCACCTCCGGGTCGCGCCCCAGGTTGCCGATGAGAATGACCTTGTTGACGGAACCCGCCATGGCTGAAACTCCTGTCGATTCTGTTTCCGATCTGCCGGAACTTACAACAGGCGGCTCCGGGGTGCATGCCATATCCGGGGTGCATGCCATATCGGCGCCTGCCGGCGCGCCGCTGCGCTGCGGCGGCGCAGCCTCCGGGGGCGCCCCTGCTCCCGGGGCGGGAAGGGGACGGCGCGGGCGAGCGGCGGGCCGGACGAGGGAAGGCGCGCCGCGGCAGGGTGCTCACTCGGCCCGGCTGGCGCGGCGGAAGGCGCTGGGAGGGGCGCCGGCGCTCCTGTTGAAGGCGCGGGTGAAATAGGCGGCCGAGGCGAATCCGAGGTGGCGGGCGATCTCCTTGACCGGGAGGTCGGTGTCGCGCAGCAGCCGGCGGGCCTCGAACAGGATGCGGTCCTGCAGCAGCGCCGAGGCCGGCCGGCCGCAGGCGATGTTGCAGACCCGCGAAAGATGGGTCGAAGTGATGCCGAGTTCGGCCGCATATTCGGCCACCGTCCGGCCGCGGTGGAAATCCCGCTCGATCAGCGCCGTATAGGCGGCGACCAGCCGGTGCGCGGTGTCGTCGGGCAGGCGGCAGTCGGGCAGGCTGGCGCTCTGGCGCAGCAGCCAGACCGACAGGAGCCCGCCGTAGTGCAGCAGCGCCCGGTCCCGCCCGGGCAGGTCGGCCTCGGCTTCCTGGCGGATGCTGTCGATCAGGAGGGTCAGTTCGCTCTGCAGGGCGGCCTCGCGGAAACGCAGGTGCAGCGGTTCGCAGGGCAGGTCCAGCGCTGCATCGTCGGGGAAGAACAGCAGCGTGCCGAAGACCCGGCCCGTCATCTCGAACCCGTGCATGGTGCCGCCGGGCAGGAAGATCGCGTTATGCGCCCCGTAGCCGCGGGTGGTGCCGGAAATGGTGATCCTCCCCTGGCCCCTGGTGAACCAGAGCAGCACCGGCCGGCGGTAGGCGCGCATCGCCTCGGTCCGCCATGACCCGCCGCGGGCATAGTGCTGCAGCGGCACGACCCGGAAGTCGCTGCGCGTCGCTCCGGCCCCCTCGGGCAGGGAGGTGCCGGCTGCGAGGGGGGGCGCGACGGGGACGGGGGAAGCGGCGGGGATCGCCCCGCGGGCTGGCGGAGACGGTATCGCGCCGGCGGCGGGGCGCGGCGCGAGAAGGCTGTCGGCAAGGCTGGCGGCGTGATCCGGCATGAGCGCATCCCCGGAGTGGTTTCATTCAGGTTATTTCGGGAAACCGTTATGATACAAGGGTTTTCCCGGTGCCTTCGGCGAGGTGGCGGAGATCCGCCGCCACCGCAACATCTTGGCGTTCCCGCCGGGCGGGGTGGGCAGATGTTGCACCGGTGCGAGGGCTTGCGCAGAGCGGCCCCGAGGCTGGCCGGCCGCTGGCGGTTTTCCGCCGGCGGGCGGGGGATCAGCCGGCCGCGACCGGCCGCCAGCGGGACATCCGCCGCCGGAACCAGCTGCGCTGGCGTTTGGCATACTGACGGGTGGCGGTGATGACGGCCGCACGCGTCTCGGCCAGGCTGGCCCGGCCGTCCAGAAAGGCCATCAGCTCGGCGGCGCCGATCGCCTTGGCCGAGGGGCGCTGCGGCGACCACCCGGGGCGGTTGGCCCGGGCCTCCTCCAGAAGCCCGCTTTCGAGCATCTTCTCGAAGCGGCGTGCGATCCGGGCGTTGAGCCATTCTCGCCCGGCTTCCAGCAGCAGCGGCTGGGCGCGCGAGAGCGGCAGCAGCGGCGGCGGGGTCTCCGCCTGCCAGGCGGCGAGCCCGCGCCCGGTTTCGCGCAGCACCTCCCAGGCGCGCTGGACCCGGCGCGGGTTGCAGGGGTCGATCCGCGCCCGGGTCGCCGGATCAAGCTCGGCCAGAAGCGCGCCCGCCCCCGCCTCGGCCAGCCGCGCGCGGGCCGCTTCCCGGACCTGGCGCGAGATCGGCGGAATCGCGGCCAGCCCCTCGGTGAGCGCGCTGAAATACAGCCCGGTGCCGCCGACGATGATCGGCTGGCGGTCGCCCTCGAGCAGCGGGGCCAGCTCGCGCAGCCAGAGGCCGACCGAATAGGCCCGGTCTCCGGGCACATGGCCGTAGAGCGCGTGCGGGGCGCGGGCTTCCTCGGCCGGAGAGGGGCGGGCGGTGAGCAGCCGCCAGTCGGCATAGACCTGCAGCGCATCGGCATTGATCACGATTCCGCCGTTGCGCGCGGCAAGTTCCAGCGCCAGGGCGGACTTTCCCGAGGCGGTCGGCCCGGCGATCAGGACCGGCAGCTCGCCCGACAGCCCGGCGGGAGGCTTAGCGGCCGGAGGCATGGCAGGGCCCGCCGCCATGCAACCTTCCGCCGCCCGGCGCCCCTCCCTGCGGCTGGCGACGGCCTGCCCCGGCCGGGCGGGAAGTTTCCCATTCCTCTCTTTCGCGCATTGAACACCCCCGGTTTTTCGGACATCCTGCGGCAAAAGAATTCCGGCCGCAATCGGGGGGCAAGCGAAGATGGACGAGCAGGAGGGCGCGGCGCAGGGGGGGCAGCCGCAGGCGGGATGCGCATCTCCGGAAACGGCGGAAAGGGAAACGGCGGAGAAAGGCGCGCCGGCGTCCAGATATCGGCGCGTGCTGCTGAAGATTTCCGGCGAGGCGCTGATGGGCGACCAGGGTTACGGGCTGCACCCGCCCACGGTGGCGCGGATCGCCGGCGAGGTGAAGTCCGTCCACGAGATGGGTGTCGAGATCTGCATGGTGATCGGCGGCGGCAACATCTTCCGGGGGCTGCAGGGCAGCGCCCAGGGGATGGAGCGCACCACCGCCGACTACATGGGCATGCTGGCGACCGTGATGAACGCGCTGGCGATGCAGAGCGCGCTGGAAACGCTGGGCATCCATACCAGGGTGATCAGCGCGATTCCGATGGATCAGGTCTGCGAACCCTACATCCGCCGGCGCGCCGTGCGCCACCTGGAAAAGGGGCGGGTCTGCATCTTTGCGGCCGGCACCGGAAACCCCTATTTCACCACCGACACGGCGGCGACCCTGCGGGCCAGCGAGATGGCCTGCGAGGCGATCTTCAAGGGCACCAAGGTTGACGGGGTCTATGACAGGGATCCGGCCCGCTTTGCCGATGCGAAGCGCTACGAGCGGATCAGCTATGACGATGTGCTGGCCCGGCATCTGGGGGTGATGGACGCTTCGGCCATCGCGCTGGCGCGCGACAACGACCTGCCGATCATCGTCTTTTCGCTCGACGAACCCGGCGGGTTTCGCGGAATTCTGCAGGGGCAGGGCACCTATACAATTGTCGGCAACTGAAATAGACAGGCGGACGGAAGGACAGGCAGAGGCGGAAGTTCCGCCCCGGATCCCGCCCCGGGCGGCAGGCGGCGCAGGTGCCGGGGCGGGACCGGCAAGCGGAAGAAACGGCAAGCGGAAGAAACGGCAAGCGGAAGAGCGAAGGATGGCGGAGGAATTCGAGATCGATCTGGACGACCTGCAGCGGCGGATGGACGGGGCGATGCACGCGCTCCGGCAGGAATTCGCCTCGCTGCGCACGGGCCGCGCCTCGGCGGCGATGGTGGAACCGATCACCGTCGAGGCCTATGGCAGTGCGACGCCGCTCAACCAGCTGGGCACGGTGAACGTGCCCGAACCGCGGATGCTGACCATCAATATCTGGGACAGGTCGCTCGTGGGAGCGGCCGAGAAGGCGATCCGCGAAAGCGGGCTCGGGATCAACCCGGTGGTCGACGGCACCATCATCCGGCTGCCGATTCCCGAGCTCAACGAGGAGCGGCGGCGCGAATTGTCCAAGGTTGCCGCGCAATATGCGGAAAATGCCCGCATTGCCGTGCGAAACGTGCGCCGGGACGGCATGGACCAGCTGAAGAAGGCGAAGGCCGAAGGCATGTCCGAGGATGATTTCAAGATCTGGTCGGACGAGGTGCAGAAACTGACCGATGCCGCCATCGCGGCGATCGACGCGGCACTGGAAAGCAAGCAGGGCGAGATCATGCAGGTATGAACGGGCCATGACCAAGCAGGACGCCATCCGGCCTCAGAGCGGCAGCGGCGAAGGTCCCCCCCGGGGGGGACCTCGCCATGTGGCGATCATCATGGATGGCAACGGCCGCTGGGCACAGGCGCGGGGCAAGCCGCGCCTCTTTGGCCACCAGGCCGGCGGGCGGCGGGTGCGCGAGATCGTCGAGTGCTGTCCGGAATTCGGAGTCGAGTATCTGACGGTCTTCGCCTTCTCGACCGAAAACTGGAAGCGGACCCAGGCCGAGGTGGCCGGTCTGATGACGTTGTTCAAGCGCTACATCGTCAAGGAGGCCACCGCGCTTCGCGACAATGGCGTGCGGGTGCGCTTCATCGGCGACAGGGACCGGCTGGAACCGAAGCTGGTCGAGATGATGCACCGGCTGGAGGTGCTGACCGCCGGCAACGAGGCGCTGCATCTGACCATCGCGATCAACTACGGTGGCCGCGACGAGGTGGCGCGCGCCACCCGGCGTCTGGCGCGCGACGTGAAGAATGGCCGGCTGGACCCGGAGGACGTGGATGCCGAGACCCTGGCGCGCTATCTCGATACCTACGTTCTGCCCGATCCGGATCTGGTGATCCGCACCTCCGGCGAGGCGCGGATCTCCAACTTCCTGCTCTGGCAGTCGGCCTATGCCGAATACGAATTCGTGGATACGCTCTGGCCCGATTTCACCCGGGAGATCTTTGCCGAGATCCTGGCCGGATACAGCCGGCGCGAGCGCCGTTTCGGCGCCGTCTCCGGGTGAGCGGATGGGTGCGAAGGCCCGCAGATGGGACGACCTGCGCCCGCGCCTGCTGAGCGCGGCGGTCATGCTGGCGCTGGGCGGCGGCGCGCTCTGGGCCGGCGGGGCGTGGTTTCAGGCGCTCGCGGCGCTGGGGTGCGGGGCGATGATCTGGGAGCTGGCGCGGATGCTGGCCCCGCGCCGGCCGGCCGATGCGGCGATGCTGGGCATCGTCGCTGCGATCGGGGTGATGTTCTCGGCCCTCGGCAGCGGGCTGGTCGGGCTGGGCACGCTCCTGGCGGTGCCGCTGGTCGGGGCGCTGGCGCTCGGGCAGGAGCGGCTGGGGGGGCGGGGGCGGCTGATCTTCCTCGGCTATGGCGCCGCGATCATTGCCGCGGCCATCGCCCTGGTGATGATCCGGCTCGGGCTGGGAGCCGGCTGGCTGCTCTGGCTGCTGGCGGTGGTGATCGCCACCGATGTCGCCGGCTATTTCGCCGGGAAGATCCTGGGCGGGCCGAAGGTCCTGCCGCGGATTTCGCCGAAGAAGACCTGGAGCGGCACCCTGGCCGGCTGGCTCGGGGCGGCGCTGGTCGGAGCGGCGCTGGGCCCGATGCTTCCGGTGGCGCCGGGGCTGCCGGTTGCCGGCGCGCTGCTGCTGTCGCTGGCCGCCCAGGCCGGGGATATGGCCGAAAGCGCGATCAAGCGCGCGGCCGGGGTCAAGGATTCCTCGGGGCTGATCCCGGGCCACGGCGGGCTGCTGGACCGTTTCGACGGGCTGATCGGCGCGGCGCCGGGGCTGCTGGTCCTGCTGTGGCTGGCCGCCCGGCTGTGGCCGGCAGGTTCCTGAGGGAGGCGGGGCGGCGAACGGGTGATGACGCGCAGGGTCTCGATATTCGGCGCCACCGGCTCGATCGGGCAGAACACGCTCGACCTGATCCGCCGGCGCAGGGAAGAGTTCTCGGTGGTCGCGCTCAGCGGCGGGCGCAACGTGGCGCGGCTGGCGGCGGATGCGCGCGAATTCGGCGCCGAACTGGCGGTGGTGGCGGATCCGGCCCTGCATGCGGCGCTGAAGGCGGCGCTGGCCGGAAGCGGCATCGAGGCCGCCGCCGGGGCGGAGGCGCTGGTCGAGGCGGCGGCACGCCCGGCGGAATGGGTGATGTCGGCGATCGTGGGCATCGCCGGGCTGGCGCCGGGGCTTGCGGCGCTGGAGCAGGGCGCGACCCTGGCGCTGGCGAACAAGGAGAGCCTGGTGACTGCGGGGCCGCTCCTGCTGGCCGGTGCGGCGCGTCACGGGGCCACCATCCTGCCGGTGGACAGCGAGCATTCGGCAATATTCCAGGCCCTGGTCGGAGAGGATGTCTCTGCGGTCGAGCGGGTGATCATCACCGCTTCGGGCGGCCCCTTCCGCGACTGGCCCGTCAGCCGGCTGGCCCGCGCGAGCCTGGAACAGGCGCTGAACCACCCCAACTGGAAGATGGGGCAGCGGATCACCATCGACAGCGCATCCATGTTCAACAAGGCGCTGGAAGTCATAGAGACGAAAGAGTTCTTCGGCTTCTCGCCGGAGCAGATAGAGGTGCTCGTCCACCCGGAAAGCCTGGTCCATGCGCTGGTGGGCTTTCGCGACGGGGCGCTGATGGCGCATCTCGGGGTGGCGGACATGCGCCATGCGATCGGCTATGCGCTGAACTGGCCGCGGCGCCGGGAGCTGCCGGTGGAGCGGCTCGACCTGGCCCGCATCGGCCGGCTGCGCTTCGAACCGCCGGACGAGGCGCGCTTTCCGGCGCTGCGCCTGGCGCGCGAGGTGATGGCGACGGGCGGGCTGGCCGGGGCCGCCTTCAACGCCGCCAAGGAGCGGGCGCTGGACGGGTTCATCGCCGGGCGGATCGGTTTCATGGACATGGCGCGGGTGGTCGAGGCGGTTCTCGAGACGCTGGAGGCCTCCGGGGCGCTGCGGGCCGATGCGGTGCCGCCCCTTGATATGGTCGTTCGGGCGGACCATCTGGCACGCAGGCAGGCCGATGCGGCGATGGCGCGGCTCGAAAACGCGGATTGATACGGGCGGATTGACAAGGGCGGACATCAAGAGTGGACATCATCGGGCTGATCCCGTCGTTCGGGAACTTTCTCTTCACCGTCGGGGCTTTCGTCATCGCCCTGCTGATCATCGTCGCGGTGCATGAATACGGTCACTACATCGTCGGGCGCTGGTCCGGGATCGATGCCGAGGTGTTCTCGCTCGGGATGGGGCCGGTGCTCTTCTCGCGCACCGACCGGCGCGGCACGCGCTGGCAGATCGCGGCCCTGCCGGTGGGCGGCTACGTGCGCTTCAGGGGCGACAGCAGCGCCGCCAGCGGGCGCGACGGCGCGGCGCTGGAGGCCATGACCCCGGCGGAGCGCCGGCGGAGCATGCACGGGGCGCCGCTCTGGGCGCGGGCGGTGACGGTGGCGGCCGGGCCGCTGTTCAACTTCGCCCTCTCGATCCTGATCTTCGGCGCGATCATCGGATGGCGGGGGGTGCCGGCCGATCCGCTCACCATCGCCGAGCTGCGCGCGGTGCCCTATGCCCAGAGCCTGCGGGCCGGCGACGAGATCCTGGCGATCGAGGGCAGGCCGACGCCGCCGCTGGAGGAGTTTCCCGCCTTCGTCGAGACGCTGCCGCCGCGAAACGACCTCGGCTATCTGGTGCGCCGGGACGGGACGGAAACGCCGGCGCTGGGGGCACATCCCTACCCGCCGCTGGTGCTGGGGCTGTCGCCCGGTTCGGCGGCGCTCGAGGCGGGGCTTGCCCGCGGCGACGTGATCCTGTCGGTTGACGGGGAGCCGGTGGCCACCTTCGCCGAACTGCGCGAGATCGTGGGAGGATCGAAGGGGCGGGCGCTGCGGCTCGGAGTCTGGCGCGGGGGAGAGGAGATCGAGGTCACGCTGCGCCCGAAGCGGGTTGACCTGCCGCTGCCGGAGGGCGGTTTCGAGACCCGCTGGCTGATCGGGATCACCGGCGGCATGCTGTTCGAGCCCCGGACCGAGCGGCCGGGGCCTTTCGAAGCGCTCGGCTACGGGCTGGATCAGACCTGGTACATCATGCGGGCCAGCGTCAGCGGGCTCTACCATGTGGTGATCGGCGCGATCTCGAGCTGCAACCTGCGCGGGCCGGTGGGGATCGCCCAGACCTCGGGGCAGGCGGCCAGCCAGGGGCTGCTCAGCTTCGTCTGGTTCATCGCGGTGCTGTCCACCGCGGTCGGCTTTCTGAACCTGTTTCCGATCCCCGTGCTCGACGGCGGCCACCTGATGTTCCACGCCTACGAGGCGCTGCGCGGCCGCCCGCCCGGCGACGGGGCGATGCGGCTGATGATGGCGTTCGGGCTGGCGGTGATCCTGGCCCTGATGCTGTTTGCGCTGAGCAACGACTTGCGCTGCCCCTGATCGCGCCGCTCCTGGTCGCATCTCCTGATCGCCTCTCCCTGGCCGGCCGGGGCGGGAAGCCGGGCGCCCGGGGCCGTCTCCGGCGTCTGCGTCACTCTGCTGCCGGGGGCAGCGGCGGGAAAAAGGCGGGAAGACCATCGCGTGGCCACAGTCCTGCCGCAATCGGCGGCTATCGTTCCGGCAGGCGCAGCCGCCACGCAGCAGAAGCCGCCACGAAACGGCCGGTGCGGCGGGGCGGGCGGTGCGAACGGGCGGCCGACCGGCGACTGACGGCTCGGGCGACTGACGGGACGACACGGGAAGAAGACCATGCAAACCATCCAGACCGGCGTTCGGGGACTTTCGCTCCTGCTCAACCTCAACCGGGACCGGCTGCTCTATATCGCGACCATCGCCGCCGCGCTGTGGCTGGGGGCCTTCGTCGGCTCGCTCTGAGCCGCTCCGCGCCCCGGGCGCGCAGCATCGCAGCATCTTCGGGGGCAGTTCCTTAGAGGCAGCGGTTCTGCGCTTCTTCGAAGCGGTCTCCGCTGCGTCGGCAGGCCGCCGGTGCGAGTGCTCGGCGCCGGGCGGAACCCTCCCCTGCCGCCTTTCCGCTTCCGCGCCCGTCCTGGCACCGTTCTGGCGCGCTTTCGGGGCCGTTTTCGCAGGCATGCCGTCACAGGCGTGTTGCACCCACAGGCGTGTTGCACCCGCCCGGCCGCTCACCGGCGGTTCCCGGTTCCGGCCCCGTCAGCCCCGTCCTTCCTTCCCTTGTCCCCGCCTTGTCCCCGCTGCTCTCGCCGCCTCGCTTCCCGGAGCCGTTTCCCGGATGCCGTTTCCCGGATCTGGCGGCTCTGGCCGTTCCCTGCCGGCTTTCCGGTGCTTCTCTTCCGGTTTTGACAAGCTGCGCCAATCCCGATACTCACGATCCTGTGTGTGCGGTCCGCGCCGGGCCCGGGGCCTGCCGGTAAGGCGTGTCCGGGATGCCGGAACGGGGCCGGAAGAGACCGGAACGGGGCCGGAAGAGACCGGAACGGGGCCGGAACGGGGCATGTGAGGGGCATATGAGCAGTCAGTCTTACCGCCGCAAGCGCAAGGTCGGGGCATTCTTGGCCGGGCTGTTCCCGGTCCGGGCATTCCCGGGGCGGGGAGGCGCGGGGTGCGCCGAAGCCTGCCGCCACCTGCGCCGGTGGCTGGCGGGGCTGCTTGCGGCGCTGGCGCTGGCGGCCGGCCTCGCCGGAGTTTCCGCCGGGGGGGCGCTGGCGCAGGAATACCGCTTCGTGCGCATTTCGGTAGAGGGAAACGACAACCTGGATGATGCCTCGGTCCTGTCGCATACCGGGATCGCGCCCGGGCAGGGGCTGAGCGCGGCCGAGCTGAATGCCGCCTTTCAGCGGCTCATGGCCACCGGGCTGTTCGAAACCGTGGAGCTTCTGCCGCGCGGCAACCGGCTGGTGATCCGGGTGAAGGAATACCCGGTGATCGGCCGGGTCAATGTGGAGGGCAATGCGCGGCTGTCCGACGAGCAGGCGCTGGCGCTGATCCGCTCGCGGCCGCGCCAGGCGTTCAACCCGGCGACCGTGGAGCAGGATGCCGCGGCACTGCTGGAGGCCTACCGCGACCAGGGGCGGCTGTCGACGAGCGTTACCCCGCGCATCATCCACCGGCCGAACAACCGGGTCGATGTGGTGTTCGAGGTCAGCGAAGGGCGGGTCGTCGAGATCGAGCGCCTCTCCTTCGTGGGCAACCGGGCCTTTTCCGACCGCCGGCTGCGGCGGGTTCTGGAGACCAGGCAGGCCGGGGCGCTGCGCGCCCTGATCCGCAAGGACATCTTCGTGGAGGAGCGGATCGCGCTCGACAAGGTGCTGCTGCGCGACTTCTACCAGGCGCGCGGCTACGCGGATTTCCAGGTGCTGAACGTCAGCAGCGAGTTCTCGCGCGAGCGCAACGCCTTCTTCGTCACCTTCACCCTGCGCGAGGGGCAGCAGTTCCGCTTCGGCGAGGTCACCGTCAGCAGCGAGGTGGAGGGGCTCGATGCGACCGGCTTCGAACGGCTTGCGCGCATCCGCAGCGGCCAGGTCTACTCTCCGCAGGCGGTGGATGCGGCGATCGAGCGGATGGAGCGCCAGGCGCTGCGCCTGGGGCACAACCTGGTGCGGGTCGATCCGCGCATCAGCCGCAACCCGCGCAGCCTGAGCCTGGATGTGGAATTCGTCCTGGTCGAGGGGCCGCGCATCATCGTCGAGCGAATCGACATTTCCGGCAATGCGACCACGCTCGACCGGGTGATCCGGCGCCAGTTCCGCCTGGTCGAGGGGGATCCGTTCAACCCGCGCGAGATCCGCGAGGCGGCGGCGCGGATCAATGCCCTGGGGCTGTTCTCCGAGGCGCGCGTGCGGGCCCGCCAGGGGCGGAGCGAGGATCGGGTGATCGTCGATGTGGAGGTGGAGGAAAGCAAGACCGGCTCGCTGAGCTTCGGCGCCGCCTACAACTTCACCACCGGGCTCGGGTTCACCGCCAGCTTTCAGGAGCGCAACTTCATGGGGCGCGGCCAGACGCTGAACTTCGACCTCAGGTTCGGGCTGGACAACGCCAACGGCGGGGTGACCTTCATCGAGCCGGCCTTTCTCGGGCGCGATCTGAGCTTCCGCTTCGATGGCGAATACCGCCAGACCGAATTCGACTATACCCGCTATGACACGGAAAAGCTCCTGCTGCGTCCGGCCTTCACCTTCCCGCTGGGCGAGAACAGTTCGCTCGGGCTGCGCTACACGCTGTCGCGCGAGCGCATCTTCAACGTCGCCGCCGGCTCCTCGCCGATCCTGCTGGCCGAAGAGGCCGCCGGCGCCAGCACGGCCAGCGCGCTTGGCTACAGCTTCAGCTACGATACCCGCAACCGCGGGCTGAACCCGAATGCTGGCGTGCTGCTGCGCTTCGGGCAGGACTTCGCGGGGCTGGGCGGCGATGCCCGCTGGATCAAGACCACGGCGACGCTGGGGGCCGAGACCCGGATCCTCAACGAGGAGGTGACGCTGCGGGTGACGCTGGAAGGCGGCGCGCTGGACTCGCTGGGCGGTGTCAGCACGCTCAACGACCGTTTCTTCCTCACCTCGGCGCGAATGCGCGGCTTCGCGCCGGCCGGGGTGGGCCCGCGCGACCTGACGGTGGCCAACCGCGATGCGCTGGGCGGCAACTATTTCGCGGTCGCCCGTTTCGAAACCGAATTTCCGCTCGGCATCCCCGAGGAGCTGGGCATCACCGGCGGGCTGTTCTTCGACATCGGTTCGCTCTGGGGGCTGGACAATACCAATGGCGGGCTGGTGGATGATTCGATGCAGCTGCGCTCCAGCGCCGGGTTCTCCCTGTTCTGGAAAACCCCGATCGGCCCGCTGCGCTTCAACTTCTCGCGGGTTCTCCAGCGCCAGCCCTACGACCAGGAACAGAACTTCGACCTGACCATCTCGACCACGTTCTGACATGCTGCGCGCTGCTGTCCTTGCTCTGTGCCTCGCCTCGCTGGCCGGTGGCGGGGCGCGGGCCCAGAGCGTCGGCGTTCCGGTCGCGCCGGTGCTGGTGCTGGATACCGAGCAGCTGCTCGCGGCCACCTTCCTCGGTCGGGGCATCACCGCCGATCTGCAGAAGCGGATGCGGGCGCTGGCGGCCGAAAACCGGCGCATCGCCAGCGAGCTGGAAGCCGAGGAGCGGGAGCTGACCGAGCTGCGCCCGACGCTCGATCCGGCCGAGTTCCGCCGCCTCGCCGACGCCTTCGACGAGAAGGTGCAGCGGATTCGCCGGGAGCAGGACGCCAAGCAGCGGGAGCTGGAGCAGCTGCGCGTTTCCGAGCGGCAGGCATTCATGGACCGGATCGCCCCGATCCTTTCGGATATCGCCCTGGAGCGGGGCGCGCTCATCATCATGGAGCGGCGCAACGTGCTGCTGTCGGCCGGGAGAATCGATATTACCCGCGAGGCGATCCGGCGGGTCAATGCCACCCTGGATGCCTCTGCCGGGGGGGTGCCGGAGGCCGGGGAGGCGGCGCCGGGGGAAGCGCCCGGGGAGGCGATGCCGCCCGCGCCGGGGGACCCACCCACGGCCGGCAGCGGAAACGGCAGCGGGAACGGCACCGGGGGCAGCGGGAATGGTAGCTGGGGCAGCGCCGGGGACGGCGGATGAAGGCCGGCGCTCCTCTGCCGGCACCGGGGAGCGGCCCCCCGGCGCGGGCGGCCGTGCCCGCGGGGCTTCTTGTGTCCGGGCAGGCGCTTCGATAACAAGACCCGAAGCCACGGGCATGAAGCCAGGAGAAGGAGCAGAGATGACCGCCGATGCAGAAACGCGCACCGCAGATCTGGAGCTGATCCAGCGCATCCTGCCGCATCGCTACCCGTTCCTGATGGTGGATCGGGTGGAAGACATCACCGTCAACGAGTCTGCCGTCGGCATCAAGAACGTCACCTTCAACGAGCCGCATTTCCAGGGGCATTTCCCCGGCAAGCCGATCATGCCCGGGGTGACGATCATCGAGGCGATGGCGCAGACCGCCGGGGTGCTGGTCGGGGTCTCGATGGATGTGATCGACCGCGAGATGCTGATCTATTTCATGAGCGTGGAAAAGGCCAAGTTCCGCCGCATGGTGGTGCCCGGAGACGTGCTGAAGATGCATGTCACCGCGCTGCGGGGCGGCGGTCGGGTCTGGAAGTTCTCCGGGCGCGCCGAGGTGGAGGGAAGGCTGGCCTGTTCGGCCGAGTTCACCGCGATGATGGATCTGCTCGGAGAGTGAACATGTCCGCCCCCCCGAAGGCGCAGATCGACCCCTCGGCGCGCATCCACCCCTCGGCCATCGTCGAACCGGGGGCGCGCATCGGCCCCGGTTGCCGGATCGGCCCCTTCTGCACGGTCGGGCCGGAGGTGGTGCTCGGGGCCGGGGTCGAGCTCAAGAGCCATGCGGTGGTGAGCGGGTGCACCGAGATCGGCGATGAAACCGTCGTCTTCCCCTTCGCCGTGGTCGGCGAGGTGCCGCAGGATCTGAAGTTCCGCGGCGAGCGGACCCGGCTGGTCATCGGCCGGCGCAATCGGATCCGCGAAGGCGCGACGCTCAATCTCGGCACCGAGGGCGGTGGCGGGATCACCCGGGTAGGCGACGACTGCCTGTTCATGACCGGCGCCCATGTGGGCCATGATGCGCAGGTGGGCAACCGGGTGATCATGGCCAATCAGGCGGCGCTCGGCGGTCACTGCGTCATCGGGGATGACGTGATCATCGGCGGGCTCTCGGGGGTGCATCAGTTCGTGCGCATCGGCCGCGGGGCGATCATCGGCGCGGTGACCATGGTCACCAACGACGTGATCCCGTTCGGGCTGGTCCAGGGGCCGCGGGGCACGCTCGACGGGCTGAACCTGATCGGGCTCAGGCGGCGCAACGTGGCGCGGGAAGACATCGCCGCGCTGCGCAGCGCCTACCGGGCGCTGGCCCGGGGCAGGGGAACCTTTCAGGAACGCGCCGGCCGCCTGATCGCCGAGGCCGAAAACCGGCATGTGCGCGAGATGCTGGAGTTCATCCTTGCCGATTCGGACCGCTCCTTCCTGACGCCGGGGTGAGGCGATGCTGGCGCTGATCGCGGGGCGGGGGCAGCTGCCGGTTCATCTGGCGGGCCGGCTGCGCGCGGCCGGCACTGCCTTCCGGGTATTTGCGCTGCAGGGCGCGGAGCCGGAACCGGGCGTCGGCCCGGAAGTGGAGACCTTCCGCCTCGAACGGCTCGGCAGCCTGCTCGCGCGGCTCGCTGCCGAGGGGGTCGGCGAGGTCTGTTTCGCCGGGGCGATCAGCCGCCCCGGGCTCGACCCGGCGCTTCTGGATGCGGCGACCCGGCCGTTGCTGCCCCGGATCGCGGCGGCGCTGGCGCTGGGCGATGACGGCGCGTTGCGCGTGGCGCTGGAGCTGTTCGAGGAGCGCGGGCTGACGATTCGCGCGGCGCAGGAAATCGCCCCCGATCTGCTGCTGCCCGAGGGCGTGGCGACCCGCGTCTGCCCCGGCCCCGGGGTGGCGGCCGACATCGCGGTGGCGCGCAGGGTTCTGGCCGAGCTGGGAGCGGGCGATGCCGGGCAGGCCTGTGTCGTGGCCGGCGGGCGCGAAGTGGCGCGCGAGGGGCCCGGGGGCACCGACGCGATGCTGTCCGCTCTCGGAGATTCCGCCGCCGGCGGCATCCTGTTCAAGGCCCCCAAGCCCGGGCAGGACAGGCGCATCGACCTGCCGACGATCGGCCCGCGCACCGTGGAAGGAGCGGCCGCGGCAGGCCTTGGCGGAATCGTCATCGAGGCCGGCGGGGTTCTGGTTCTGGAGCGCGCGCGGGTGATTGCCGAGAGCGAGGCGGCCGGCCTGTTTCTCTGGTCGCGGGGGGCGGGCTGATGCGGGCGTTCCTGATCGCCGGCGAGGCATCGGGCGACCGGCTCGGGGGGGCGCTCATGGCCGGGCTGCGGCAGTTGGCGCCGCGGGTTTCCTTTGACGGTATCGGCGGGCCGACGATGCAGAGAGAGGGGCTGATCAGCCGGTTCGACATGAACGAGCTTTCGGTGATGGGCATCGCCGAGATCCTGCCGAAATACCGCCGGTTGCGACAGCGGCTTGTCGAAACGGCGCGGGCGGTTCTCGACTCCCGCCCGGATGTCCTGATCACCATCGACAGCCCGGACTTCTGCCTGCGCGTGGCCCGTCGGGTGCGCCGCGCCGCGCCGGAAATCCGGATCGTGCATTACGTGGCGCCCTCGGTCTGGGCCTGGCGGCCGGGGCGGGCGGCGAAGATGGCCGGGTGCGTCGATCAGGTGCTGGCGCTGCTGCCCTTCGAGCCGCCGCTGATGGAGGCGGCCGGCATGCGCTGCGATTTCGTCGGCCATCCGGTGGTGGCCGAACCGCGGGCGAGCCCGGCGCAGGTGCACGCCTTCCGCGCCGGGCACGGATTGCAGGGCGCGTCGGTGCTGCTGCTCCTGCCGGGCTCCCGTCAAGGCGAGGTGAAGCGCCTGGCGCCCGTGTTCGGGCAGGTCCTGGAGCGCTTGATCCGCGCCCGCCCCGACCTGCGTCCGGTGGTTCCGGCAGCCCCGGGAGTGGCCGGGATCGTCGCCGAAGCGGTTCGCGCCTGGCCCGGAGATCCAATCGTGCTGGACCCGCGTGCGCTGCCTGCCGAACTGGCCGAGGCGCGCAAGCGGCAGGCCTTTGCGGCCGCCGATCTGGCGCTGGCGGCATCCGGCACGGTTTCGCTGGAGCTCTGCGCGGCACGCACGCCCATGGTCGTCGCCTATGACATGAGCTGGCCGAGCTGGAAGATCATGTCGGCCCTGGCCCGGGTGGACACGATCACCCTGGCCAATCTGATCACGGGAACCCGCACCATTCCCGAATTTCTCGGCCCGCGCTGCCGGGCCGGACCGATCGCCGGGGCGCTCGAGCGGCTGCTGTCGGACCGGACGGCGCGTGCCGAGCAGATCAAGGTCATGGAGCGCAGCATGCGCGCGCTTGGCCAGGGAGGGGCGGCGCCGGGACTGCGCGCGGCGCGCGCCGTGCTCGAAGGGCTTGCGCGGCGGCCGGCGAGGGGCTGACCGCGCCGACATTTCCGGGGTCGGCATTGGCAGGCTGCCCCGGGCGGCACGGGGCCGCAGATCGGCTCAGCCTTGCCGCGCGATCCAGCCGCCACCGAATACCCGGCTGCCTTCCGGTGCATGGAAAACGCAGGCCTGTCCGGGGCTTACGCCTTCTTCCGCAACTGCAAGCTCGACCTCGGCGCTTGTCGGCCCGGTGGGGCGGACCAGCGCCGGGTGCGGCGGGCGGGTGGAGCGCACCCGGACCGCCAGCTCCCATTGGAGACGGCTGTCGAAGGGCGCATCCCCCAGCCAGTTGATTTCCCGCACCGGAATGATCCGGGTGGCCAGCATCTCGCGCGGGCCGACGATCACCCGGCGCGCCTCCGGATCCAGCTTCACCACGTAAAGCGGCCTTTCCAGCCCGCCGATTCCGAGCCCCCGGCGCTGGCCTATGGTGTAGTGGATCACCCCGCGATGCGAGCCCAGCACCCGCCCGTCCACATCCACGATCTCGCCCGGCTCGGCGGCGCCCGGGCGCAGCTTCTCGATCACCGCCGCGTAGTTTCCCTCGGGAACGAAGCAGATGTCCTGGCTGTCGGGCTTGTCGGCCACCTCCAGCCCGTGGCGGAGCGCCAGGGCGCGGGTTTCGGCCTTGGACTTCAGGTGACCGAGCGGAAAGCGCAGGAAATCAAGCTGTTTTCGGGTCGTGTTGAACAGGAAGTAGCTCTGGTCCCGGGCCGGATCGGCGGCCATGTGCAACTCGGCCCCGTGCCGGCCGGGCAGGCGCCGGATGTAATGGCCGGTGGCCATGCAGTCGGCCTCCAGATCGCGGGCGGTTTCCATCAGGTCGCGGAACTTGACCCGCTCGTTGCAGCGGATACAGGGCACCGGCGTTGCGCCAGCCAGGTAGCTTTCGGCAAATTCCTCGATGACGCTTTCCCTGAATACGCTTTCGTAATCAAGCACATAATGGGGGAAGTTGAGCTTTTCCGCCACCCGGCGCGCATCGTGAATGTCGCGCCCTGCGCAGCAGGCGCCCCTTTTCGCCAGCGCTGCACCGTGATCGTAAAGTTGCAGCGTGATGCCGACCACGTCGTAGCCTTCGCGGACGAGTTCGGCGGCTACCACCGAGCTGTCCACCCCGCCCGACATGGCCACGACCACACGGGTTTCGGCCGGCGGTTTGGCAAAGCCCAGGCTGTTCGGCCTTCTGCTGTCGGCTGCGAGGGGCATGCGGCTTTCTCCGGAAGGTGCGCCGGAATATAGGCAAATGCTAACGACTCTCAAGGGCGGGTTTCACCGCTCGTTAAACAGGCCCCCGCAAGAATCCGGCATCCTGGTGGGAAACAGGGGTGAGCAGATGTTCTTGAAGAAGATAGGGGGTGTGCGGGCGGTGACGCTTGCGGACGGAACGGTGATGACCAGGGCGGATCTGCCGCCAGCCGATACCCGGCGCTGGGTCGCCTCCCGCAAGGCGGCGGTCGTCCGGGCGGTTGACGGCGGGTTGATCAGCCAGCGGGAAGCGCTCGAAAAATGGGGGTTGAGCCGCGAGGAACTTGCCGAGTGGAAACGCGCGCTCGACCGGCACGGGGTTGCGGCGCTGCGGGTGACGAAAGTCCAGCAGTATAGACAACCCTGAGTTGTGGCTGCTACACTCTCCTCGGCAGTAACTTGTAGTTAACCATTCTTGTCCAGAGTTGACGGCAAAGTCCTGTTCCAAGCGGAGATCCCGAGATGCGCATATTGCTGGTGGAAGATGACCCCACGACGTCAAAAAGCATCGAGCTGATGCTGACCCACGCGAATCTGAACGTCTATGCCACCGATCTGGGAGAGGAAGGGATCGACCTGGCCAAGCTGTATGACTATGACCTGATCCTGCTCGACCTCAACCTGCCGGACATGAACGGTCACGAGGTGCTGCGCCAGCTGAGGATGGCGCGGATCGACACGCCGATCCTGATCCTGTCCGGGGCGGATGACACCGAAAGCAAGATCAAGGGGTTCGGCTTCGGGGCCGACGACTACCTGACCAAGCCCTTCCACCGCGAGGAACTCGTGGCGCGGATCCATGCCATCATCCGGCGTTCGAAGGGGCATTCGCAATCGGTGATCAGGACCGGCGCGATCGAGGTGAACCTCGATGCCAAGACCGTCAGCGCCAACGGCAAGCCGGTCCATCTTACGGGCAAGGAATACCAGATGCTCGAGCTTCTGTCGCTGCGCAAGGGGACCACGCTGACCAAGGAAATGTTCCTCAACCACCTGTATGGCGGCATGGATGAGCCGGAGCTGAAGATCATCGACGTGTTCATCTGCAAGCTGCGCAAGAAGCTCGGGCAGGCCACCGGCGGCGAGAACTACATAGAAACGGTCTGGGGGCGCGGCTATGTCCTGCGTGACCCGCAGCCGACCGAGGCGGAGACGGACCGGCCGATGGCCATGGGTGCCTGAACGGGAACACCCGGGGAGGGCCACAGCCGGGCGCCGGGCAGGGGCGGTTGCCCGGCAGGGGGCGCCGGCCGGATCTGCCCCGGGCAGCCGGCCACCACCCCGGCCGTCGCGCGCGATCGGCGGTTCCGTTGTCTGCGGCCGTGCGATCTGCGGTTCCGTGATCCCGTGCATCGCCACATGCCTGCCGTCACATGCGCGTCATCCCGTGCAGCGTCGCATGCGCGGCCCATCATGGCGCATCGTCCGGGAACACCCCCAAAATCCTTCCCGGAAACATCCTTGTCGCCGTTTCCGACGGGCTCTGAGGGCAGTTTCCGTTCCATGCCGCGCGATCCGATGCAGGCCGGCGCTTCCTGCGGCCCCCTCTGGACCTGAGGGGGCCGGGCTCCTATCACTCCTGAAGGCGCAGCGGGAGGATCGCGGGAGGATCGGAGGCGGCGATGAACGGGAAGAGCGCAGGGAAAAAGACCGCGGAGCTGCCGGTGGCAGAGCTCTCTCCGAAGGAAGCGTCGCGCGAGCAGGCCCGTCTGGCGGCTCTGCTCCGCCGGGCCGATATCGCCTATCATCAGCAGGATGCGCCGTTCATTTCCGATGCCGAATACGATGCCGCCAGGCGGCGCCTGCGCGAGATAGAGGCCCGCTTTCCCGCGCTTGCCAGGCCCGACAGCCCGACCGGAACCGTCGGCGCCCCTCCCCGTGAGGGGTTTGCCAGGGTCGGCCATGCGGTGGCGATGCTGTCGCTGGACAATGCCTTCACCGATCAGGAAGTGCTCGAATTCGACGCCCGGCTGCGCCGCTTTCTCGGTCTGGGCGAGGCGGTATTGAGCTATACCTCGGAGCCGAAGATCGACGGGCTGTCACTGTCGGTCCGCTACGAGAACGGGCATCTGGTTCAGGCCGCCACCCGCGGCGACGGCCATACCGGCGAGGACGTGACCGCAAATGCCCGCACCATCGACGACCTGCCGGAACATCTGACCGGCGCGCCGGCGGTGCTCGAAGTCCGCGGCGAAGTCTACATGACGCATGCCGATTTCGCGGAGCTCAACGCGGCGCAGAGGGCCAGTGGCGACAGACCGTTTGCCAATCCGCGCAATGCCGCCGCCGGCTCGCTGCGCCAGCTGGATCCGGCGGTCAGCGCATCGCGGCCGCTGAAATTCTTCGCCTATGGCTGGGGGCAGTTGTCGGAACCCCTGGCCGACACCCAGATCGACGCGCTCGCCCGTCTGGCGGAGCTGGGCTTTGCCACCAACCCGCTGACCCGCCTGTGCCACGGCCCGGAGGAGCTTTTGCGCCATTACCGCGAGATCGAGGCAACCCGGGCCGATCTGGGTTATGACATCGACGGCGTGGTATGCAAGGTCAACGATCTTGCCCTGCAACGCCGGCTCGGATCCCGCTCGAACACCCCACGCTGGGCGATCGCCCACAAGTTCCCGGCCGAAACCGCCTGGACGCGACTGCTCAGGATCGACATCCAGGTCGGCCGCACCGGCGCGCTGTCGCCGGTGGCGCGCCTGAAACCGGTGACGGTGGGGGGTGTCGTTGTGTCGAACGCCACCCTGCACAACGAGGATTACATCAGGGGAATCGACGCCAGCGGCAACCCCATCCGCGGCGGCAGGGACATTCGCGAAGGCGACTGGGTAAAGGTCTATCGCGCCGGCGACGTGATCCCGAAAATCGCCGATGTCGATCTTGCGCGCCGCCCGCCGGATGCCCGCCCCTATGAATTCCCCGCCAGATGCCCCGAGTGCGGCTCCGACGCGATCCGCGAGCCGGGCGATGCGGTGCGCCGCTGCACCGGCGGCATGTACTGCCCGGCGCAGGCGATGGAGCGGCTCAGGCATTTCGTCAGCCGCAACGCCTTCGACATCGAGGGGCTGGGGGCGAAGCAGGTCGAGACCTTCTACCTTCTCGGCTGGATCCGCGAGCCGGCCGACATCTTCACCCTCGCCGAACGGGATGCCGGTGGAGAAAAGGCGATTGCCGGGCTGGAGGACGTGCTGAACCGCCTGCGGGGCGGTGCCGATCCGAACGAACAGAAAAAGGCGCTGGCCGAGGCCCTGGGGCTGGAGCATTTCGACCCGGAGCGCGCGCGGGAGCGGTTCGAGGAACGCAGCCGAACCCCGCTTGCGCGCCAGCACGGCTGGGGCGTGCGTTCTGCGCGAAACCTTTTCCATGCGATCGAGGAGCGCCGCCGCATCGCGCTCGAACGGCTGATCTTCGCGCTCGGCATCCGGCATGTGGGCGAGGCGGCGGCGAAGCTCCTGGCCCGCCATTATCGCAGCTGGGACGGTTTCGCGCGCGCGATGAGCGCGGCCCGGGTCGGCGAGGGCCCCGAATGGGAGGAACTTCTGAACATCGACGGTGTGGGCGAGGTGATGGCGCGGGCGCTGGTCATCGTCTTCCATCAGGAAGGCGAGCGCGCGCTGATCGAGCGGCTGGTGGCGCAGCTGCGGGAAATCGAGCCGGCACGGGAAGCGGCGGCCCCGGACAGCCCGATTGCCGGGAAGACCGTCGTGTTCACCGGCACCCTGGAAAGGATGACGCGCTCCGAGGCCAAGGCGCAGGCCGAGCGGCTGGGGGCCAGGGTTGCCGGATCGGTATCGAAGAAGACCGACCTGGTGGTGGCCGGTCCGGGGGCGGGGTCGAAGGCGAAGAGGGCGGCCGAGCTTGGTGTCGAGATCATCGACGAAGATACCTGGCTGGAGCTGATCGGGGACGCATGAGCACCCGCCCGCCGATCCTGTTCCCGCTGTTCTCCGAACTGGAGGCGCTGGAGGGCGTGGGGCGGAAAACCGCCCGCATTCTGGGCCGGATGGGAATCGGGAACCCGCGCGACCTGCTGTTCACCCTGCCGCATTCGGTGATCGACCGGCGCCGGCGCGACACGGTGCTCGGGGCCGACCCGCATGAGGTGGTGACGGTCGAGGTCCGGGTGGTGCGCCATCTGCCGTCCGGGCGCAGGGGGCGGCCATACCGGGTTCTTGTGGAGGATGCGGGCACCTCCTTTCAGCTGGTGTTCTTCCACCCGCGCGAGGCCTGGCTGAAGGCACAGCTTCCGGAGGGGCAGCGCCGCCTGGTGTCGGGCAGGCTGGAAATCTTCGACGGCGTGGCGCAGATCGTCCACCCGAATCACATGGTCCCCCCCGGCAGGGCCGGCGAGATCCCCGAATTCGAGCCGGTCTATCCGCGCACCGCCGGCCTGGGCGCGAAAACCATGATGAAGGCCGCCCATGCGGCGCTGGAGCGCGTTCCCGAGCTCGGGGAATGGATCGACGCCGGGCTGCTGAAGCGCGAGGGCTGGCCGGGTTTCGCCGAGGCCCTGCACGGGGCGCATCATCCGCGTTCGCGGGCCGATCTTGCTCCCGCATCGCCGGCGCGCCAGCGGCTGGCCTATGACGAGTTCTTCGCCCATCAGCTGACGCTTGCGCTGGCCCGGCTGCACATTCGCCGCGCCAGGGGCCGCCCCAGCAAGGGCAGCGGGCGGCTGCAGGCCAGGGTGCTGGCTGCGCTGCCCTACAGCCCGACCGGCGCCCAGCGCCGCGCCATTTCGGAGATTGCGGCCGACATGGCCTCCCGTACACGGATGAACCGGCTGCTGCAGGGCGATGTGGGTTCGGGCAAGACGCTGGTCGCCTTCATGGCGTTGCTGATCGCCGTGGAGGCGGGCGGGCAGGGGGTATTGATGGCTCCCACCGGCATTCTGGCGCAACAGCACCTGGAAAGCCTGAAGCCGCTGGCCGAAAGCGCCGGCGTGCGGCTCGAAATCCTGACCGGGCGCGACAAGGGGGCGGAACGGGAGGCCCGGCTCGCCGCGCTGAAGGAGGGCGCCATCCGGATCCTTGTCGGCACCCATGCGGTATTCCAGAAGGGGGTGGAATTCCATGACCTGCGGCTCGCGGTGATCGACGAGCAGCACCGTTTCGGCGTGTCGCAGCGCATGGAGCTTGGAGCCAAGGGGCGGGCCGCCGATGTGCTGGTGATGACCGCCACCCCGATCCCGCGCTCGCTGGCGCTGGCGCAATATGGCGACATGGATGTGTCGGTCCTGGACGAAAAGCCGCCCGGCCGAAAGCCGGTCCGGACGGCGCTTGTCAGTTCCGGCCGCATGCAGGAGGTGATCGACCATCTGCAACGGGCCATCGGCAAGGGGCGGCAGGCCTATTGGGTCTGTCCGCTGGTCGAGGAAAGCGAACTGTCGGATCTGACCGCAGCCCGGGAACGGTTCGATCACCTGCGCGCGGTGCTGGGCGAGGGGCGCGTCGGGCTGGTGCACGGTCAGATGCCGCCCGAGGAACGCGACGCGGCGATGGCACGCTTTGTCGCCGGTGAAACTGCGGTGCTGGTGGCAACCACGGTGATCGAAGTGGGGGTGGACGTCCCGAACGCGACGATCATGGTCATCGAACGGGCCGAGCATTTCGGCCTGTCGCAACTCCACCAGCTGCGCGGGCGGGTCGGGCGGGGAGAGGCGGCCTCGACCTGCCTGCTGCTGTATCGGCCGCCTCTGGGGGAGAGCGCGCGCCGGCGGCTGGAGATCATGCGCGAAACCGAGGACGGGTTCCGCATCGCCGAGGAAGACCTGGCGATGCGCGGTGCCGGCGACGTGATCGGAACGGTGCAGTCAGGTCTGCCGAGGTTCCGGGTCGGCGCTCTCGAAAGTCAGACCGCCCTTATGGAGATGGCGCAGGCGGATGCCCGCAGGCTGCTGCACGACGATCCCGGGCTGGAAACGCCGCGCGGCGAGGCCGCGCGCAGGCTGCTCTGGCTGATGGGGCAGGATCAGGCGATCCGGCTGATCTCGGTGGGTTGAGCCGGGGCCCTGCGTTTGCGCGCGTGGCCGTCAGCCGCCGCCCGGCGCCGCGGCGCGGGAGAGCCTGCCGGCGCGGTCCGCGGCGCGGGCGATTTCGTGGATCGTCGTTTCGATCTGCAGGGCCTCGGTGATTCCCACCGCGCGGCTCGCACGCCCCGCGATCATGTCGAGAAAGCCCGCCGCCTCGATCGTCTTCTGCTCCTGAAAGCCCAGCGTATGGCCGGGGGCGGGGTTGAAGCGGGCGTAATGGGGGTGCTGCGGGCCGGCCAGGATGGTGCGGAACCCCTGGGTTGCCGACGGTCCCTCGGCGACATAGAGGCGCAGCTCGTTCATCCGCTCCTGATCGAAGCAGATCATGCCGCTTTCGCCGTGCAGTTCGAAGGCGAGCCGGTTCTTCCGGCCCCAGGCCACCCGGGAGGAGGAAATCACCCCCTGGGCGCCGTTTGCGAACCGCAGCAGCGCGCTGGCGATATCCTCGTTTTCCACCGGTCCGCGCCCGCCCCCCTCCGGGCGCGGGCGGCTGCGGTGGACCGTCTGGATGTCGGCCGCGACAACCTCGGCCGGCCCCATCAGTCGCTGCGCCATGCTGATCAGGTGGCAGGTCAGGTCTCCCAGAACGCCCAGCCCGGCGGCGCTCTTCAGGCAGCGCCAGCTCCAGGGAGAGTCCGGGTCGGCCTGGTAGTCTTCGTCAACGAACCCCCGGAAATGGATCGGCCGCCCGATCCGGCCGGCGCCGAGCAGTTCGAGCGCGTGCAGGAAGGTCGGGTTCTGGGTATAGTTGTAGCCGACCACCGCCGCCACCCCGGCCCTTTCCACCGCCGCGGCCATGTCGCGGGCATCCTCCAGCGTCAGCGCCATCGGCTTTTCGCACCAGACATGCTTGCCGGCGCGGGCCGCGGCGATCACCATATCGCGGTGCATCCCGTTCGGCGTGGTGACCGAAACCGCATCCACCCGCGGATCGGCGATCGCCGCGCGCCAGTCGTCGGTGGCCCGGGCGAAGCCGAAGCGGCGGGCCTGCTCTTCGGCCCGTTCCGCGGGCCTGTCGCACAGGATCTCGAGGCGCGGGCGGGGCCCCTCCCCGAAGAGCGCATCCACCGTGCGCCAGGCCAGGGCATGGGCCTTGCCCATGAAACCGCTTCCGATCAGGGCGACGCCAAGTTCCTTCATCGTCATGGCCCCTCGTCATGGCCTCTCGCCATGTTCCCTGTCAGCCCGCGTCACGCCGGAAGATCCAGTCGTGATCCGGGTGGTTCCGGAACCGCCAGCTGCGCCGCGGCCCGGCCATCACGTTCAGGTAATACATCTCGTAGCCATAGGGCACGCCGCAGGGGTGATGGCCGCGCGGTACCAGCACCACGTCGCCGTCGCTGACGGCCATGCATTCGTCAAGACTGCCGTCCTCGGTGAAAACCCGCTGGAATCCGAAACCCTGTGCCGGGTTGATCCGGTGGTAATAGATCTCTTCCAGATAGGTCATGCGCGGAAAATCGTCCTCGTCATGGCGGTGCGCTGGCCAGGACGACCAGTTGCCGTCGGGGGTGAACACCTCGGTTACCAGCAGGCTGCCGGCCACGTCGCGATCCTCCATGGCGATGTTGTGGATATGGCGGGTGTTCGCCCCCTTGCCCCGGGACACGAGTTCGATCCCCTCGGGGCCGATCACTGCCGCCGCGTGGCTGCCGCTGCCCGGCGCCGAACAGACCGCCAGCAGGCAATCGGTGACCGCCTCGGCTGCCCACTGCGAACCGTCGGGCACATAGGCGCAGGCCGGCGGCAGACGTTCGAACACGCTCATGCGCGCGCCCATCTCGCCGAAATCCTGCCCCGCTGCCGTGATCCGCGCCCGCCCCTCGACCAGCACCAGGATCACCTCGCGCCCGCCGGTGACTTCCGCCGCCCGCTCGCCCGAGGCCAGCTTGTAAAGCCCGAAGCCCACATACCCCCAACCCGCGCTTTCCGGCGTAATGTCATGCAGCTTGCCCCGGTCCGCCACCGGCTTTCTCAACAATTCCATGACGCCCACCTCTTCATCTTGCGCAAAATACTCCGGGGGTGCGGGGGCAGCGCCCCCGCGTCATCGATCCAGGCCCGCAGCGCGCGCCATCGCCTTCAGAGCCTTCAGCCCCATCGACTGATATTCGAAGGGGTTGCACACCGCCGGGTCCTGTTCCGCCTCGATCACCAGCCAGCCCTCGTAGCCCGCCGCCGCCGCGGCGCCCAGAACCGGCTCGAACTCCACCGCGCCTTCCCTGTCGCCCGGCACCGTGAACACCCCGGCCCGCACCGCCTGCAGGAACGACAGGCCGGCTTCGCGCGCCATGCCCATCACCATGGGGCGCACGTTCTTGGCGTGGATATGGGCCACCCGCGAAACATGGCGCGCCATCACCTCGACCGGCACGCCGCCACCGAAGAAACAATGCCCGGTGTCGAAGAGCAGCTTCGTCGCCGGCCCGGTGACGGCCATGAACCGGTCGATCTCGTCGGGGCTTTCCACCACCGTGCCCATGTGGTGGTGATAGGCCAGCGTGATCCCCTGCTGCGCGCAGTGCTCGGCCAGCGCTTCCACATCCGCTCCGAAACGCGCCCAGTCGCCATCCGCCAGCACCGGCTTGTCGCTGATGCTCACATCGGCGCGCCCGTGGATCGCGTTCGAGGTCTCGCAGACGATCACCACCTTGCAGCCCATTGCCCTGAGCAGCTCCAGATGCGGCTGGATCGCCCTTTTCTCGTCCTCGACCGAGCGGCGCAGCAATTCCAGCGAATGCCAGCCCGAGACGAAGCGCAGACCGCGCGGCTCCAGCACCGCCCGGAGCGCCTCGGGCTCGGTGGGGAACTTGTGCCCCTTCTCGATCCCGTCAAAGCCGATCTTCGCCGCCTCGTCCAGGCATCGCTCAAGGCTGATGTCGGCGCCCAGGCTGCGGTCGTCGTCGTTCGACCAGGCGATCGGGTTGGTTCCGTAAAGGATCATGCGTCGTTTCTTTCCTGTCTTGCTGCCTCGTAGGCGGCGCGTGCCTTGCGCACCTCCTCGCGTTCCGACACCTCGGGCACCGCCACGTCCCACCAATACCCCCCGGCCTCGGTGCTGGGGTAGGGGTCGGTTTCCACCACGATCACCTCGACCCCGCGCCCCTTGCGCGCCGCCAGCGCCGCCTCCAGCCCGGCCACATCGCGCACCTTCACCGCACGCGCGCCCATGCTTTCGGCGTGCTTCACGAAATCGATCGCGCCGGGCACCTCGTGCACGGTGTGATCCAGCAGGTTGTTGAACTCGGCCCCGCCGGTGGCCATCTGCAGCCGGTTGATGCAGCCGAAACCGCGGTTGTCGGTGACGATCAGCGTGAAATCCACCCCCATCATCACCGCGGTGGCCAGTTCCGAATTGGCCATCATGTAGGTGCCGTCGCCGGTGAAACAGATCACCTCGCGCTCGGGCTCGGCCATCTTGACGCCGATCGCGCCCGGGATCTCGTAGCCCATGCAGGAATAGCCGTATTCCATGTGGTAGCTGCCGGGGCGGGGGGCCTTCCACAGCTTGTGCAATTCGCCCGGCATGGTGCCGGCGGCGCAGAGCACCACCGTGTCGGGGGTGGCGGCGCGCTGCACGGCGCCGATCACCTGCATGTCGGTAGGCAGCGCGTTGCTGTCCGCATCCGGCGCGGCGGTGACCTTGTCGGCCGCGGCGAACCAGTCGGCCTTGAGCGCCGGGTCGGGGTCGCCCCAGCGCTTGCCCGCAAGCCCGGAAGAAAGCGCCTCCAGCCCGCGGGCCGCATCGCACACCAGCATGTCGGCCCCGTGCTTGGCGGCATCGAAAGACTGGACGTTCAGTGACAGGATGCGCCGGTCCGGGTTCCTGAACAGCGCCCATGAGCCGGTGGTGAAATCCTGAAACCGGGTGCCGACGCCGAACACCAGATCGGCGCGTTCGGCCAGCGCGTTGGCCGCCGCCGTGCCGGTGACCCCGACAGCGCCGAAATTCAGCGGATGGTCCCAGGGCAGCGCCGACTTGCCGGCCTGGGTCTCGACCACCGGGATGCGGTGCGCCTCGGCAAATGCGCGCAAGGTTTCGGTGGCGCGCGCGTAATGCACCCCGCCCCCGGCCACGATCAGCGGGTTTTCCGCCGCCTTCAGCATCGCCAGCGCGCGCGCCAGCTCGCCCGGATCCGGCTCGGGGCGGCGGATATGCCATGTGCGCGGCTCGAACAGCACCGCCGGGTAGTCATGCGCCTCGGCCTGCACGTCCTGGCACATGGCCAGCGTGACCGGCCCGCAGTCGGCCGGGTCGGTCATGGTGCGAAAGGCGCGCGGCAGCGCCGTGATCAGCTGCTCGGGCCGGGTGATCCGGTCGAAATAACGTGAAACCGGGCGCAGCGTATCGTTGGCCGAAACCGTGCCGTCGGAAAAATCCTCGATCTGCTGCAGCACCGGGTCGGGGGCGCGGCTGGCGAACACGTCGCCCGGCAGCAGCAGCAGCGGCAGCCGGTTCACATGCGCAAGTGCCGCCGCCGTCACCAGGTTGGTGGCGCCCGGCCCGATGGATGTCGTCACCGCCATCGCGCGGCGGCGGCGCAACTGCTTCGCATAGGCGGAGGCAGCGTGCGCCATGGTCTGCTCGTTATGGCCGCGCCAGGTGGGCAGGCTGGCGCGCGCGGCGTAGAGCGCTTCGCCCAGCCCGGCCACATTGCCGTGGCCGAAGATCGCCCAGACGCCGGCGATGAAGCGTTCGCCCTCCTCGTTGAACTGGTTTTCCAGGTAGCGCACCACCGCCTGCGCGGCGGTCAATTTCACGGTTTTCATGCAGCGTGTTCCTTGCGGGCCTCGTCCCAGAGCCGGCACAGATCGGCAAAGCGCGTGGCCATGTCGGCCTGCGCTTCGGCGTCAGTCATATCACCTTTCAGCCAGGCGCGCGCGGCATCGGCGAAGATCGTGCGCCCCACCGCGAAGCCCTTGACCAGCTCGTGGCGCGCGGCGGCGGCGAAGCTGGCGGCCAGCGCTTCGCGCGGCGCGTCCAGCCCCAGCACCACGACGCCGCGGCAGTAGCGATCCTGCGCGCGGACCGAGTCGCAGGTCTGCGCCCAGGCGGCGTGCGAGGTCATCGGCTCCAGTTTCCACCAGTCGGGCCAGACGCCGATTTCGTAGAACCGCTCGATGATGCGGGCGGCGGTGCCGTCATCCACCGGCGCGACCCTGGACGGGATCACCTCGAGCAGAAATTCCAGCCGGTTGCGCCGGGCGGCGGCGAACAGGCGCTTGACGGCGGCTTCCTGCTCGGCGCGCATTTCGGGGGTATCGTCCGGGTGATAGACACACAGCACCTTGACCACGTGGTCGCGCGGCCATTCCACCAGCCCGCCCAGGTCGGGGCCCAGTTCGGGCTCCAGCGTCAGCGGGCGCGAGCCGGGCCATTCGGCAGGCCGGCCGATCCACAGCCCGCGCCCGGCGGCGGCATGCAACGCCTCCGCCCCCAGCCGCCCGTCGCACAGGATGCCATAGCCGCGCCCGCCGTCGGCCACCTGCAGCGCCGCCTTCAGGCAGATCTGCTTGAAGGCGCCGATCCGCGCGGGCGTGGCACCCTCCATTTCCTCGAACTGCATCCGGTGGTCGAAGGCGAAGACCCGCATCACCGGCCAGTTGCCCCGCCGGTTGGTGGACCAGTGGATCTGTTCGAGCGCCGCATCCTTGCGCAGCGCCGGGGTGACGATGCCGCGCTTGAGGAAGAACTGCAGCTCCTCCCAGCTGGGATAGGCCGGGGTGCAGCCGTGGCGGCTGACCGCCAGCGCGCCGCAGGCATTGGCCCAGGTCAGCGCGGTTTCCCACTCCTCGCCGGTCAGCCAGCCGCGCAGCAGGCCGGACATGAAGCCGTCGCCCGCGCCCAGCACGTTGAACACCTCGATCGCGAATCCGGGGCCCGAGATGCCGTCATCCAGCCGTTCGGGAATGGCGCCGTCGAAGGCCACCGCGCCCATGGGGCCGCGCTTGCACACCAGCGTGGCGCCGGTGAGCGAGCGCACCGCGCGCAGGGCGGCAAGCGTGTCGGTGCTGCCGCCGGCGATGTGGAACTCTTCCTCGGTGCCCACGATCAGATCGAACAGGCCCAGCGCCTCTTGCAGCCGCGCGGTCACCGCCGGGCTGTCGATGAAGCGCTCCTCTCCCGCGCCGTGCCCGGCCAGCCCCCAGAGGTTCGGACGATAGTCGATGTCCAGCGCGCATTTCGCCCCGGCCTTGCGCGCCAGGTGCAGCGCTTTCAGCACCGCGGCCTCGGTGCGCGGATGGCTCAGATGGGTGCCGGTGGCCACGAGGCAGCGCGCCCGGGCGATGAAATCCGGGTCGATGTCATCCTCGCACAGCGCCATGTCGGCGCAGTTTTCGCGGTAGAAGATCAACGGAAAGCGTTCGCGGTCGCGGATGCCCAAGAGCACCAGCGCGGTGAGGCGCGCGGGGTCGGTCACCACCCCGCGCAGGTCCACGCCCTCGGCCGCCAGTTCCTCGCGGATGAACCGGCCCATGTGTTCGTCGCCCACGCGCGTGATCAGCGCCGATTTCAGACCCAGCCGGGCGCAGCCGGCGGCGATGTTGGCGGGCGAGCCGCCGACATACTTGTCGAAGGAGCGCATGTCCTCCAGCCGCCCGCCCACCTGCGCGCCGTAAAGATCGACCGAAGCCCGGCCGATGGTGATGACGTCCAGCGTCATACGGTCCCCCCGAGCGAGCCTTCCAGCGTGGCCAGCTCCTGGCCGCCGGCCATCATGTCCTGAAGTTCCTCGGGGGTGATCTCGCCGCGCACGGCGGTGCCCAGCGTCCTGCCCCGGTTCAGCACGGTGAAGCGATCCCCCACCGCCAGCGCGTGGCGCACGTTATGGGTGATGAAGACCACCGCGATGCCCTGTTTGCGCACCTTGTCGATGGTCGCCAGCACGTTCGAGGTCTGACGCACCCCGAGCGCGGAGGTCGGTTCGTCCAGGATCAGCACCTTGGCGCCGAAATAGACCGCGCGCGCGATCGCCACCGTCTGGCGCTCGCCCCCCGAAAGCGTGCCGACCGCCTGGGAAGGTTCGCGCAGGTTGATGCCCATCCTGGCCATTTCCTTCATGGTCACCGCATTGGCCTTTTCGAAGTCGAAGAAGCGGAAAGGACCAACCTTTTTCAGCGGCTCGTTGCCCATCCAGAAGTTGCGCGTCACGCTCATCAGCGGGATCATCGCCAGATCCTGATAGACGGTGGCGATGCCGGCGGCCATCGCGTCGCGCGGGCTTTCGAAGTTCATCTCCCGGCCTTCGAACAGGATGGTGCCGCTGGTCGGCTTGTGCACGCCCGCCATGGTCTTGATGAAGGTGGACTTGCCGGCGCCGTTGTCGCCCAGCAGGCAGTGCACCTCGCCGGGGCAGACGTCGAAGCTCACGCCACCCAGCGCGATCACCGCACCGAAGTGCTTCTCGATGTTCTTCATCTCGATGATCGGTTCGGTCATCTCAGCGCTCCCCGGTGATGATGCGGCGGATGTAGGTGTTCAGGATCACCGCGAGAATCAGGATGGTGCCCAGGAACACCCGGAACAGCGAACTCTCGGCGCCGGAGAAGAACAGCCCCTGCTGCACGACCCCGAAGATCAGCGCGCCGAGCGCCGCCCCCACGACCGAGCCGTAGCCGCCGGTCAGGAGCGCGCCGCCGATGACCACCGAGATGATCGCCTCGAATTCCTTCAGAAGCCCGCGGTCGGCGGCGGCCGAGCCGAACTCCATCACCTGTGCGGTCGCGAACACGCAGGCGCAGAAGGCGGTGAACATGAACATCAGGATCTTGACCCTGTTCACCGGAACCCCGACGTAGCGCGCCGCCTGCGCATCCCCGCCAGCGGCGAATATCCAGTTGCCGAACCGGGTCTTCGTCAGCAGCACCTGGCCGAAGACGATCAGCCCCAGCGCCCAGACCACCAGCATCGGCACTCCTTCGACCACCGGCTGGCCGGCGCGGGCGCCGCGGCTGAAGGTCTCGATCCAGCCCTGGTCGCCCATCCACTGGAAGAACCCGGTAAGAATCTTGCCGCCGAACAGCGCCGCCAGCCAGTCGCCCTCGGCGGCCTTCCGGACGCCGCCGATCACGGTTTTCTGGGTGGTCAGGATCGACAGCCAGATGGTGAGCCCGCGCAGGATGTAGAGAAAGGCCAGCGTGACGATGAAGCTGGGCAGTCCGGTCTTGATCACCAGGAAGCCGTTGACTGCCCCCAGCGAGATGCATACCGTGAAGGCAACCAGGATCGCCAGCCATACCGGCCAGCCCCACTGCACCGAGAGGATCGCGATCACGATACCGGCAAAGCCGATCATCGAACCTACCGAAAGGTCGAATTCCCCGGCGATCATCAGCAGGCAGGCGCCCACCGCGATGATGGCGAACTGGGCGGATACCACCGTCCAGTTCTGGATCCCCTGCGGCGCGAACATGCCGCTGTCGCCGGCCACCATGAGAAAGAACACGAAGACCAGTATCGCCCCGGAAATGGCCCCGAGCTCGGGGCGGATCATCGCGCGCCGAAGCCGCGAGACCTCCTTGAGCCGTTCGTCGGCAGAAGCAGCCATCCTTTCATCCCCCTGTCACATGCGACCCTGCGCGCCTTCCTGCCGGTCTTCTGCCGGTCTTCTGCCGGTCTTCTGACGCTTTCCGGCCGGAGGCTCCGTTCCGCCCGTCTGCTCCGCCCGTCTGCGCGCATGGTCTCGCGCGTGGCTTGTTTCGCGCGTGGTTTTCCGTGCCCCTGCCGGGAGGCGGCGCCCGCGGCCCCCCCCCGGGCGGGGAATCCGTTCAGCGGTAGACGCCCGCGTATTTCTCGACCAGCGAAATGTTGTCCCTGGTCACGAAGCCGGGGCCGGAGTTCATGTGCCCCGAGGGAAGCACGCCGTAGCGCGCGTAGTTGGCGAGTATCACCACCGGCATGTATCCCTGCAGGAAGGGCTGCTGGTCGATGCCGAAATTGATGACCCCGGCCTTGATCGCCTCGGCGATCTCGCCCGACAGGTCGAAGGTGCCGAAGTAGATCTCGCCCGAAAGCCCCGCTTCTTCCAGCGCCGCCAGGGTCGGATGCGCCGAGGTCGGCCCCAGCGTCAGGATCGCATCGGTATCCGGGTTGGCCGAAAGGAAGGCGAGCACCTTGTTCTTGATCTCGGCCGGATCCTGGCCGCTGTCGATCATGCTGCTCTTGACATCGGCGCCGATGGCATCGGCAAAGCCCTGGCAGCGATCGACCGAGGCAGGGTTGGTGATGTAGTGGTTGACACAGAGGAAGGATGTCACGCCGGCTTCCTTCTTGGCCCGCTTTCCGGCCTCGAAACCGGCAGTGTATTCCGGCTGGCCCACATGCATCAGCGCGCCCAGCGCCTCTGATTGTTCCTGCGTGCCCGAATTGATGGTGATCACCGGGATGCCCTGGTCCACGGCCGCGGTGATCGGCCCCTGCAGCACGTCGAAATCGGCGATCGTCACGATGATCCCGTCCGGCCCGGAAGCCGCCGCCTGTTCGACGATCCGGGCCATGTCGGCCAGATCTCCGGTGGGCGGGTTGCGGTATTCGACGCTCACGCCCATCTGCTCGCCGGCGATCCCGATCGCGTTCTTGATCGTGTTCCACCAGCTGTCGCTGTCGGGCGCGTGGCTGATGAGCACGAAACGCTCGCCTTCGGCCTGGACGGGTGCCGCCGAGGCCCCGAACAGCACGGTTGCCGCAAGCGCGGCGGAAAGTATCTTTTTCATCTGCAGTCTCCCTAGTTTGACGACCGGCACCGTTGACAGCCGGTTCCGGGGCGCTTCGCTCTGCCCCTCCCTCCGGCACACGGGGCGAGGCGGCCCGGCCGTTGCCGGGATTCGGCCCGCGATTCAGACCCCGTCTAGAATAAATATTCCATTTGGTATTTTTGCAATACTTTTCTTTCGCCGCTTTTCTTTCCCCGGCCGCCATGCCCCGGCCGCGTGCGTGCCACCCGGCGCTCCCGCCACCCTCCTGCGCCCGCCGGCGGCGTCTTCGGCGGGCGGTGTCAGGGCAGCGCCTCGGCGCGGCCCGTTTCGAGCGCGCAGGCTGCGGCTTCGGCAATGGCCAGCGCGTTCACCCCGTCGGCGAGGCTCACCGGCACCGGCGTGTCCTGCAGGACGGAATCAACGAACCGCTCCCAGGCGATGGCGTAGGAGCGGTGGTAGCGTTCGAGGAAGAAATGCTCCGGCCGTGCCCCCACGACCCCCTGCGTGCCGGCCTTCCGGAGCATGTTCTCCGGCACGTTCTCCACCGCCAGCAGCCCGCCTTCGCCCAGAAGCTCCAGGCGCTGATCGTAGCCGTAGGACGCGCGTCGGCTGTTGCGGATGGTGGCGATGCGCCCGTCGGCAAGGCGCAGGGTGATCACCGCGGTATCGATGTCGCCTTCCGCGCCGATGGCGGGATCCACCAGGCAGGAGCCGGTGGCGCTCACGCTTTCGGGCAAGGCGCCGAAGATCCAGCAGGCGATGTCGAAATCATGGATCGACATGTCGCGAAACAGCCCGCCGCTGCTGCGGACATATGCCGGCGGGGGCGGCGCCGGGTCGAAGGAGACGATGGAAAGAAGCGTGCCTCGGCCGATCTCGCCGGCATCGAAGGCAGCCTTCAGTGCCGCGAAATGGGGATCGAAGCGACGGTTGAAGCCGATCATCACCGGCTGTGCGCCTTCCGTCTCCGCCACTGCCCGCAGGCAGGCCCGCGCGCGCGTCAGCGCCAGATCGACCGGCTTTTCGCAGAAGACGGCCTTGCCCGCCCGCACCCCGGCCTCGATCAGCTCTGCGTGGGTGTCGGTGGGGGAGGCGATCAGGATCGCGCCGATCGCCTCGTCGTCGAGGATTTCCGCCGGCGTGCGCACTGCCGCCCCGCAGGCGCCGGCAAGCCGTTCGGCGGCTTCGGGCAGCGGGTCGGCCACCGCGGCGAGCCGGCAGCGCGGCTCGGCCGCGATGTTGTGCGCATGCAGCCGGCCGATCCTGCCGGCGCCGATGAGTCCCACCTGCAGCGTCATCCTCTCCCTTTCCATGCTCGCGTTCCGCTTCGGGGGGGTAGTAGAATGAATGTTCCGCAATGAAAAGCCGCCGTGCGCCGGCGGCCGGCCTTTCCCCGCCGCCCGTGGCCGGGGTTTCGCGCCCACCCGCCCTCTGGCGCGGGCGCGGCTCAGCCGCCCTGCGCCTGCGCGCTGGGGTTGCCGCGCGCGGCGCCGACGGCGACCCCCAGCGCCGTTGCCAGCGACAGGGTGGCCGAAAGCGTGCGGAAGGCGCCGACATCGGTCTCCGAGACCACCAGCGTTGCCGCGCTGCAGGCGTGCAGGGGGCTGTTGAGCGCATCTGTGATCGCGATCACGCTGGCGCCCCGTTGCCTGCTGTCGCGGGCCAGCTCCAGGGTTTCGGCCGAATAGGGGGCAAAGGAGATGGCCAGCAGCACGTCTCCCTGCCGCACCGTGTGGCGGTGGTCGATGTTGCCGACGCGATCATGCAGAAGCGCCGGGATGTTCATCTTCTCGAAGATGTAGGTCAGGTAGGTGGCCACGGGAAAGGCCCTGCTCAGCCCCATCACATGCACCAGCGGTGCGGCGGCCAGGATCGCGACCGCGCGTTCCAGGATTTCCTGGTCCAGCCCGGTGGCAAGCCGTTCCAGCGAGCCGCGCCCAGCCTCCACGAATTCGGCGACCAGCGCCGCGGGCGTGTCGCCACCGCTCTTGCGCAGATTCTCCAGCCGGGTGGCGTAATCGGGCCAGTGGCGGGCCTGTTCGCTCCGGAACAGGCGCTGCATCTCGGAGTAGCCGCTGAAGCCCATCAGCTGGCAGAACCGCATGAAGGCCGAGGGCTGCACCCCCGCCGCCGCCGCCATTTCGGCGACGGTCGAAATCGCGATCCGGTCGCTGTGGCGCGCGACGTAATCGGCGCACTGGCGCAGCCGACGGGGCAGGCTTTCGGAAATCTCGAGCAGGCGTTCGCGGAATTCGGCCAGGCTTTCGGGGCGGCTGGAAGCTGTCATTTCGATCCTTCGGTTCGTTCTGCCGGTTTCGGGCCCGTTTCTGCCGTCCTGTTCCTGCTGCTTCCGCGTTCGCTTCCGTTTCCGCGTTCGCTTCCGTTTCCGCGTTCGCTTCCGTTTCCGCGCTTGCCGCGGCGCGGCGGAACCTTCCGGCCGCTCCCTTTCGCGCGGAATATATGTTCTGCCGGCGCGGATTTGCAATCCGTCCCGCCGCCGGCCCTTCCCCGTGGCGGGGCGGCTTTGCGCCGGGAGGCGAATTGTTTCGGTTCCTGATCCTGACTGTTGCGATCTTTCCGCAGCTTTCGTGCAGGTTGCCGAAGTTTTTCATGATATAGGGCGTGGCAGCCCATTGCTTGTGCGGGCTGGCGGGGAGGAGCATGATCGGAAAAGGCGCGGGACGGGGACTGGCGCTGGCGCTTGCGGCGTGGGCGCTTCTGGGCGCAGGCATGTTCGTCTTTCTCGCCCAGGGGGTTCCGGCCCGGATCCACGCCCTGGCGGAGCAGGGGCTCGCGCCCAATCCCTACTGGCAGCCGCAGCACGCCCTGCTGCTCTACCTCGGGGCGCCGCTGGGCGGGCTCGCTGCGGCGCTGCTGCTGCTCGGGCCCGGGCTCGGCCTTGCCCTGGCCATTGACGGCGGCCGCTGCGGGCTGGCCGGGCTCGTCTTCCGGGGCTATGCATTCAGCGTGGCCGGCCTCGGGGGCGGGCTGGTTCTGCTCGAGCGCCTGCTGCCCGCGCCGCTGGACGGGCGCGCCTTCCTGTTCCTGCTGCTCGTTCTGGGCGCGACCGGGATCCTGGCCGCCACCCGCGCCCGCCGAAACGGGCCGCCGCTGCGGGAGCTGCTGCAGGCGCATGTTCCTGACATCCTGCTGGCGCTGGCGCTGCCGGTGCTTCTTCTCGCCCTCCTGGCCCCCAAGTTCCACTGGGAGGATCTGAACGGCGACGGGGCGCATCTTTTCCTGGTCGCCCGGAACCTGATCGAAACCGGCCGGCCGACCTGGCCGGGCCCGGAAGGCGCCCCGGCGCTCTATGCGCCGGAAATCATGCTCGAGGTCCTGAACGCGAGCCTGTTCATGCGGCTTCTGGGGGAAAACCTGCTGGCGATTCGCCTGCCGATGGTCATGGGCACGGGGCTTCTGGCCCTGGCGGTGATGGCGCATCTGCGCCGTGGCACGTCTCTGGGGGGCGCCGCTCCCGCGCTCGCGGTGGGGGGCGTTCTGCTGCTGTTCGCATATGTCCTGGCCTTCCAGGCCAGCTACAACCCCTATTTCGCCGACATCGCCCTGCCGGCGGCGCGCGAGCCTTTCGTCAGCTTCCTGTTCCTGGGAATGGTCTGGTTCTTCCTGCGCCGGGACGCCCCCTGGACGGCGCTGATGGCGGGCTTGCTCGCCTTCACCGTGCCCAGCGCGCCGCTGCTGGTCGGGTTCTGGCTGGCGGCGAGCTTCCTCGTCCTGAAACCGCGCCCGGCCGCCGGCCTGTTCCGGGCCGCGCTGCTGGGGCTTGCCCTCGCCCTCGTGCTGGCCAAGCTGCTGCCCCCCGTGCTGGCCGGGGCCGGGCTGATCGAAGGCGGGGCCGAATTCGGCGGCGATTCGATCCTCCGCCGGCTGCGCTTCATCACCCTTTCGGAGCCCGGGCGGATACTGTTCTGGCTCCTGCCCGGGGGCATACTGCCCGCCTTCGGTCTGCTGCTGTGGAAATGGCAGGACGGGGTGGCGCGCGCGCTGACGCTGACGACCCTTGCCTATGTCGCCTTCTTCCAGTTCCAGGCCTACCGGGTCATGCCGCATCACTTCTCGCCGGCGATGATCCTGCCGCTGATCGTCTTCTTCCGCCTGCGCCCGCTGCGCGCCGCCCCGCGCGCCCCGGCGCTGGCCCTGGGGCTGGCCGCGCTGGTCGCCGGCTGGCTGTCGCGGCCGCCGGACGTCCGGCCGCACATGGAAACCGACGCCTTCGCCCGACTCCTGGAGATGCGGGGGATGGAGGAATCCGGTCACGGGAAGGTAGGGCCGATGCTCCTGAGCCGGCTGCTGGCGCAGGCCTTCCCGGTGGATTTCACTTCCGCCGGCGCCGATGCGGTCTATACCGTCTCGCCCCTGGCGGTCGCGATTCATCTGGAGATCGTCGGGCGTGCGCCTTCCGGCCGGGAAGGCGCGGCGGATTACGAGCTGCGCCCCGTCACCGCGCCCTCGCGCTTTGCCGATCCGGTTCTGCTGGCCGAAACCGGCGGCATCGGGCTCTATGCCCGCGACAGGCGGATCTACGCGCGCGACCGGAAACGCTCCCCCGAAGTCCGCTCGATCGGGAATCCGCTCTATTTCGTGCCGCGCGAGGTCATCTTCGGCCACGGCCGGCGTGAGGGGCCGCGGTCGGTCTGGGACATCGCCGACCTGCTGAAATAGATCCGCATGGCGAACCGGAGCGATCCGGGCGGCCGGCCCTGGCGGGGAGAACCGGCCGCAGCCGGCGGCAGGCCGGGGGGCGGGAGGCCGGGAAAGGGCTGCTGCCTCGGGCCGCTGGCGGCAGATGTTCACGGAAAGTTCTTTACAATGCCGGCGGGGCATGTCAGAAGGATTCGTGAACAAAAGGTAAACACGTGGCGGCGGACACAGAGACACGGAGGAGAGCCGGCATGCTGAACGAGCTGAAACAGGTGATCGAAAGGGCCACCCCCGGGCTTCCCGGCGATCTGGCAGGGGGCGTGGCGCTGGTGGTGCTGCTGATCGCGGGGCTGCACCTGCCGGGAATGTTCTGAGGAATGTGCCGGGGAATGTGCCGGGCCGCCCGCGGCCTGCCGCCCGCGACGGCGGCCGGCGACCGGCGGTCGAAACCCCGGCGGACAGGGAGCGGCGACGCGCCGGAACATGCCGCCGGGATTCGGGGGTTCGGCGGGTTCAGGCGCAGGCGGCCTTTTCGGCCTGTTCCATCGCCTCGGCCGTGGCCTCCAGGCACAGCATGATGGAGGCGTGGCGGTTCCTGAAGGCGCGCGCCGGCACCAGCACCTCGAACCCCTCGAAGGGGGCATCGGGCGCTGGTGCGCCGTCCTTGAGCATGGCCTGCAGCTGATCGCGGGCGCGTTCGACCTCGGCGCGGCTGCGCCCGATGATGCAGCCGCCCACCACCGCCGCCGCCGCCTGGCCCAGTGCGCAGGCCTTCACGTCCTGCCCGAAGGCGGCGATGCGGCCGTCTTTCATCTTCACGTCCACCGTCACGTTGGAGCCGCACAGGGGAGAGCGGCGCCTGGCGGTTGCGTCCGGATCGGGCAGGCGCTCGGTGAGGGGGATGTCGGCGGCCAGTTCGAGGATGCGGC
Source organism: Paracoccaceae bacterium (assembly GCA_026989055.1). GTDB lineage: Bacteria > Pseudomonadota > Alphaproteobacteria > Rhodobacterales > Rhodobacteraceae > JAJRUE01. Next base: position 59,069 of record JALSKC010000043.1, on the reverse strand, counting down.
CGGAGTAGAGGTTGATCAGGTCGGAATCGCTCATGGCTTCCCCTCGTGGCGTCACTGCCATAAATAGTCCGGGCGCGAGGATAGGCCAGGCGCCGACATTTGGAAAGGATCCGCGATGCGCTTCGACCCGGCCAGCCTGAAATTCGATGAGCAGGGCCTGATCCCGGCCATCGCCCAGGATGCCGACAGCGGCGAGGTGCTGATGCTGGCCTGGATGAATGCCGCGGCCGTGGCGCGCACGCTTGCCACGGGGCGAGTCACCTACTGGTCACGCTCGCGCGGAAAGCTGTGGGTCAAGGGTGAGACCTCCGGCCATGTGCAGGAGCTTGTCGAGATGCGCATCGATTGTGACCGCGACACGATTCTGGTGCTGGTGCGCCAGAGGGGGCCGGCCTGCCACACCAATAGGCGAAGCTGCTTTTATACCGCTATCCTGGATGGTTGCGAGGTGGAATTGATGCAGCCCGAGGGTTGATTCCAATCCGTTGCGGGCCGGAGCGTTCCAGCCCGACCAGTGCGCGGATATCGGCCGGGGAGGCGCCTTCGGCGCGGTAGCGGGCGATGGCGCGGGCATCGTCGCGCTTGGCCAGGCGGCGGCCCTTCTCGTCGCGGATCAGCCGGTGGTGGTGATAGAGCGGCACCGGCAGGCCGAGAAGGCGCTGCAGCAGCACGTGGATCTGCGTGGCCGCGAACAGATCCTCGCCGCGGATCACGTGGGTGACGCCCTGTTCGGCGTCGTCCACCACCACCGCGAGGTGATAGGAGCTGCCCATCCCCCGCCGCACCAGCACGATGTCGCCCACCTCGCGGATCAGGCGCTCGGGGTCCAGCCGGTGGGTGCCGGCATGCGCCGGGCCGGTTTCGGTGAAGGCGGCATCCGCGGGAAGCGCCCGCACGGCGCGGGCCATGTCGAGGCGGATCACGTCGTCGCCGCCCCGTTCCGCCATGACGCGGCCGCGGCAGGTGCCGGGGTAGATACGCCCGTCGGGGCCGAATTGCGGCACGCCCTCCTGCGGGGCGCCGGCGGCGGCCTCGATATCGGCGCGCCGGCAGCGACAGGGATAGGTCAGCCCCATCGCCTCCAGGCGTGCCAGCGCCGCGGCATGGGCGGGCAGGCGCGCGCTCTGGCGCATGACGGGGCGGGGCCAGTCCAGCCCCAGCCAGGCGAGATCGTCGAAGATCTGCGCCTCCCACTGCGGGCGGGCGCGGGCGCGGTCGATGTCCTCGATGCGCAGCAGGAACCGCCCCCCCGCCGCGCGCGCCATGTCATGGGCCAACATGGCCGAATAGGCGTGGCCCAGATGCAGCGGCCCGGTGGGCGAGGGGGCGAAACGGGTGGTGAAGGGGGCGCCGGCGCCGCTCATCGCGCCGCCGCGCCGGAGCGGTCGGCGTCCAGCCAGGCGCGCCAGGCGGCCTTGGCGCGGTCGGTATAGGCCTTGTAGCGTTCGCGCCGGCCGCGCCGGCCGCCGCGCACCCCGTCCAGCGGGCGAAAGAGGCCGAAATTGACGTTCATCGGCTGAAAGGTCTTCGCATCCGCCCCGCCGGTGATGTGATGGACCAGCGCGCCCATGGCGCTGTCGGCGGGCACCTCGGGCAGGGCGCGGCCCAGCGCCTCGGCCGCCGCCAGCCGCCCGGCCAGAAGCCCCATCGCCGCGCTTTCCACGTAACCCTCGACTCCGGTGATCTGCCCGGCAAAGCGGATATTGGGGCGCGATTTCAGCCGCAGCCGCGTATCCAGCAGCGTCGGCGAGTTGATGAAGCTGTTGCGGTGGATGCCGCCAAGGCGCGCGAAACGGGCCCCCTCAAGGCCGGGAATCATCCTGAAAACCTCTACTTGCGAGCCGTATTTCATCTTGGTCTGGAAACCCACCATGTTGTAGAGCGTGCCCAGTGCGTTGTCGCGGCGCAGCTGCACCACCGCCCAGGGCTTGCGATCGGGCGCATGCGGGTTGGTCAGCCCCACCGGCTTCATCGGCCCGTGGCGCAGCGTCTCGCGCCCGCGCTCGGCCATCACCTCGATGGGCAGGCAGCCGTCGAAATAGGGGGTGTCCTCGCCCTCGTGAAACGCGGTCTTCTCGGCGGCGAGGATGGCGTCGATGAAGGCCTCGTATTGCGCCCGCTCCAGCGGGCAGTTGATATAGGCGGTGCGCTCCTCCTCGGTCTCGCCCTTGTCATAGCGCGACTGGCGCCAGGCTACCGACATGTCGATGCTGTCGGCATGGACGATGGGGGCGATGGCATCGAAGAAGGCGAGGCTGTCCTGGCCGGTCTCGCGCCGGATCGCCTCGCCCAGCGCCTGCGAGGTCAGCGGCCCGGTGGCGATGATCCACTGCCCCTCGGTGGGCAGCGCGGTGATTTCCTCGGTGGAGACCGACACGTTGGGATGCGCCCGCAGCCGCTCGGTGACCATCTGCGAAAAGCCTTCGCGGTCCACCGCCAGCGCGCCGCCCGCGGGCAGGCGGTTGGCGTCGGCGGCGGCCATGATCAGGCTGCCGGCGGCGCGCATCTCCCAGTGCAGAAGGCCCACCGCGTTGTGTTCGTCGTCGTCCGAGCGGAACGAGTTGGAACACACCATCTCGGCCAGCTTGCCGGTGCGGTGGGCGAAGGTGCCCACCTTCGGGCGCATCTCGTGGATCACCACCCGCAGCCCGGCATTGGCCGCCTGCCAGGCTGCCTCCGATCCGGCCATGCCGCCGCCGACGATGTGAAGAACGTTGTTGTCCATGCCGGCCATCTAGGGCATCGGGGCGGAAATGGGAAGCGGCCTGCCGGCGGGCCGGCCGCCGGTGCCGTGCCTGCCGCGCCGGAGATCGTGCCTGCCGCGCCGGAGATCGTGCCTGCCGCGCCGGAGATCGTGCCTGCCGCTCCGGAGATTCAGTGAATGCGCGCGCTTTCAATCTCGTCGCGGAAGATGTTTTCGGGGGAGGCGATGGCGGGCGGTATCGGGCCGGGCCGGGGGGACGGGTCGCGCTGCCGTGCGGCCGGTGCCGTCAGCCCGGCGGGGCGCGGTCGGGGGTCCCGGCAGTGGGCGGAGGAGGGGCGGACCCGGCGCGGTTGCACGGCGCGCGAGGCCTTGAGCCGCCGCGCCACGAGACGGCGCCGGAAAAGGGCGCTGCGCCGGCGTGCCCGCGGGCCGAAACCGGCATAGGTGAGCATCAGCGCCCCGATCAGGGTCAGGTCGCGCCAGAAGGCCCCGATTCCCGCTGCCGCGTCGGCGGCGGCGAAATGCTGCAGATAGCTCGACCAGAAGGTGACCAGCCCGAGCAGCAGCGCGGCCGGGCGCAGCCAGATCCCCGTCATCACCATGTAGGCGAGCGCGAAGACCACCGCCGCCCCCAGTGCCTCTGCCGCGGGCTGCGGCAGGAAGGGGGCGGCCAGCGCCGCTGCCTGCGTGCCCTCGATCAGCCCGGCGGCGACCCCGATGAAATAGGACGCCACCAGAATGCGCAGCAGATTGTGCCCGGTCTGGCCGAGCTGCCCCCGTCCCTGCCGGGCGCGCGCCCGTTTCGATCTTCGTGCCGTTTCCTGCGTCATGTCAGCGCCGCCATTTCCCTGCCTGCCGTCATCGTCTGCCGGTTCCCCGCGATCCCGGTTCGAGGGGCCCGGTTCGAGGGGCCCGGTTCGAGGGAGAAACGGTCTGTTTCCGGGGCGGAACAAACCGCTCTGAAATGGCGGCAATAGGGTCGGATTGCGGCGCCTGCGGCTCGGTTTGCGGGCAGAACGCGGCATTGTCCGGAAGATGCGCACAATCACCCGGCGATTGCAGGTTTTGTGCCGGCTTCGGAAACGCTGAGACGGTGGTTCAGGCGGGCGTGGCGCCTTCGGCCCCGCCGGAATCGGGCGGCGCGCCTTCCGCGCCTTCCGCCCCGCTGTCGGCGATCCGGGCCACCGAAACCACCTCTTCACCGCCGGAGGTGTCGAACACCTTGACCCCGCCGGCCGCGCGCGAGCGGAAGGAGATGTCCTTCACCGGGCATCGTATCGACTGGCCGGTGGAGGTGGCGAGCATGATCTGGTCGTCCATCCCGACGGGGAAGGAGGCGACGAGCCGGCCGCCGCGCAGGCCCTTGTCGATGGCCAGCACCCCCTGGCCGCCACGCCCGCGCACCGGATAGTCATGGCTGGAAGAGATCTTGCCCAGGCCGCGGGCGGTGATCGTCAGAATCAGATCCTCGGCCGCGCGCATCTCATCGAAGCGCTCTGGCGCCAGCTGCCCGGGCTCGGCGGTTTCCTCTTCCTCGCCGGGCTCGCCCTCCGGCGCACCGGCCTGGGCGCGGCGCATCTTCAGATAGGCGGCGCGCTCTTCCGGGGTGGCCTCGAAATGACGGATCACCGACATGGAGACCACTTCGTCGCCCTCGGCCAGGCGGATGCCGCGCACGCCGGTGGAATCGCGCCCCTTGAACACCCGCACCTCGGTGACCGGAAAGCGGATTGCACGGCCCAGGGCGGTGACCAGCATCACGTCGTCCTCCTCGGTGCAGATGCGGGCGTTCACCAGCTGCACGCCCTCGGGCAGCTTCATGGCGATCTTGCCGTTGGCGCGCACATTGGCGAAATCGGACAGCGCGTTGCGGCGCACCGAGCCGTCGGAGGTGGCAAAGAAGATCTGCAGATCCTTCCACTCCTCTTCCGGCACGTCCACCGGCATGATCGCGGCTACCGAAACCCCGGCCGGGATCGGCAGGATGTTGACGATGGCCTTGCCCTTGGCGGTGCGCCCGCCCTGGGGCAGGCGCCAGCACTTGAGCTTGTAGACCATGCCGTCGGTGGTGAAGAACAGAAGCGGCGTGTGGGTGTTGGCCACGAAAAGCGTGGTGACCACGTCCTCTTCCTTGGTGGACATGCCGGAAAGCCCCTTGCCGCCGCGGCGCTGGGCGCGGAACTCGGCGAGCGGGGTGCGCTTGATCCAGCCGGCGGAGGTGACGGTGACGACCATCTCCTCGCGCTCGATCAGGTCCTCGTCCTCCATGTCGCCGGACCAGTCCGTGATCTCGGTGCGGCGGGGGACGGCGAACAGCTCCTTCACCTCGCGCAGCTCGTCGGAGATGATCCCGAGGATGCGTTCGCGCGAACGCAGGATTTCCAGGTAATCGCGGATATTTGCGGCCAGTTCCTGAAGTTCGCCCGTAACCTCCTTCACGCCCATGGCAGTCAGCCGCTGCAGCCGCAGATCGAGAATGGCGCGAGCCTGGGCCTCGGACAGGTTGTAGGTGCCGTCCTCGTTCACGGTGTGTGCAGGGTCGTCGATCAGGCGGATGTATTCGGCGATCTCGGCGGCCGGCCAGCGCCGCTTCATCAGCCGCGTCCGGGCCTCGGCCGGGTCGCGCGAGGCGCGGATCAGCGCCACCACCTCGTCCACGTTGGAAACGGCCACCGCAAGCCCGCACAGAACATGGCTGCGTTCGCGCGCGCGGCGCAGGTCGAAGGCTGTTCTCCTTGCGACAATCTCCTCTCGGAAGTTTATGAAATATATGAGAAAGTCTCGAAGCGTCAGCTGCTCCGGACGGCCGCCGTTCAGCGCCAGCATGTTGCAGCTGAAGCTGTGCTGCAGCGCCGTGAAGCGGAACAGCTGGTTGAGCACCACCTCGGGCGTCGCATCGCGCTTCAGCTCGATCACCACGCGCACCCCGACGCGATCCGATTCGTCCTGCACATGGGCGATGCCTTCGAGCTTCCTTTCCTTGACCAGGTCGGCGATCTTCTCGATCAGCGCCGCCTTGTTCACCTGGTAGGGGATTTCCTCGACGATGATCGCGTGGCGGTCCTTGCGCACTTCCTCGATGCGGGTCTTTGCGCGGATGATCACGCTGCCGCGCCCCTCCGTATAGGCCTTGCGCGCCCCAGAACGCCCCAGGATCACCCCGCCGGTGGGGAAATCGGGCGCCGGGATGAACTGCATCAGCTCTTCGCTGGTCATATCCGGGTTGTCGATCAGCGCCAGGGTGGCGTCGATCACCTCGCCCAGGTTGTGCGGCGGAACATTGGTGGCCATGCCCACCGCGATTCCGCCGGCACCGTTGACCAGCATGTTGGGAAAGCGCGCCGGCAGGACGGTGGGCTCGCGGTCCTTGCCATCGTAGTTGGGCTGGAAATCGACGGTCTCCTTGTCGATGTCCATGAGCAGATAATTGGCGGCGCGGGCCATGCGCACCTCGGTGTAGCGCATTGCCGCCGGGTTGTCGCCGTCCATCGAGCCGAAATTGCCCTGGCCGTCCAGCAGCGGCAGGGACATGGAGAAATCCTGCGCCATGCGCACCAGCGCGTCGTAGATCGCGCTGTCGCCGTGGGGGTGGTATTTCCCCATCACGTCGCCTACCGGGCGGGCCGACTTGCGATAGGGCTTGTCGTGGGTGTTGCCCACCTCGTGCATCGCATAGAGGATGCGCCGGTGCACCGGCTTCAGCCCGTCGCGCAGGTCGGGGATCGCACGGCTCACGATCACGCTCATGGCGTAGTCGAGGTAGGAGGATTTCATCTCCTCCACGATGTCGATCGCCGAAAGCGCCCCTCCGGAGGGGGCAGGCGCGCTTTCCCCGTTTCTTTCAGGCGGTTGGGTATCGTCGTTCACGTCTTGCGCACCTGCATTCACATCGGTTTGAACCCGCCCGGAAGCCGGAGCCCTCCCGGAGGGCAGCGCCGGCCCGGGGGGGCGCCAGATCTTGTTGCGAAAACACTATCAGATACGGGATATGGGCTGCAATCCCTCCTTTCCGGCGCCTTCGGCAGCCACCGGGGAGGAGTGCCAACAGATTGTTTTCATTGAATCTAAATTCCACTCTGGCATTGTCGTAAATGTCTTGGGACGACCGGAAACGTCCCGCAGGGATCCGGACATGAGGCATGTCATGAAGGGAGTCATGAAGGGAAAGGAAACCGAACTGATGCTGAAGGGCTACGGGCTGACCACGGCCGAGCTCTTCTATCGGCTGCCCGATTTCCGCTCGGTGCTGAACAGCTTCATCTGGCAGGAATACGACCTGGCGCCGGATTATCCGAAGCTGTTTGCCTTCATCGAGTTCTGGCAGGAAAAGATCGAGGGTCCGCTGCATTCGGTGCGCTTCGTCCACCGCAAGCTGATCGCCCCGGGAAGGTGGCGCAACGTGGTCGGCGAATTCGATCTGCACTGAGGGGGCGCGCCCGTGGCCCCCGGGCGGCGCGGTTGCGTGATGGTTCACGCTTTTCCGCGCCCGCCCCCGTGCCTGCGTCGATGGGAGCAATCCGCATCGCGCCTGATGCTCTTGATCTGGCGATGGCTCTGGCCGACCCTGTGCGTATCCGGAGAAGCCGAATCGGGATGGCGGCAGGATGCGTACGACAGGAGCGCCGTTGCGCGGGGTGATCGCGACAACGCGGGAAATCAGGCGGCTTGTCCGCGACATCTATCTGCATCCGGGCTGCCTGGGCCTGCTGGCGATGATCTGGGTGTTCACCACGCTGTTCGCGCCCGGTGACAGGGTGCAGGTCATGAGCCTGCCGCTGCGGGCGCTCTACAATGCCGCCGGGGCGCTGTTCTACTGCCTGACGGGCTATCTGCTGCTCCCGCATCTCCTGCGCGCCACGCTGTTGCGCAACATCCCCTTCATCTGGACCAATGTCGTCTTCTATGCCGTGCTTGCCGGCATCGAGACCCTTGCCTTTCTGGCCCTCTTTCCCGAGGCCAGGGGCGCGCATGCGCTGTTCTACTGGCTGACCACGACGGCGCTGATCGTCATCGCTGTCGCACTGGCGGCACGGCATTTCGAACCGGTGCTGCGACGGCGGCTTTCCCGACAGCCGGAGCTGCTGCCCATGTGGCGCCCGCTGCGTCTGCCGACCAGCAACCTGGAGACGCTTCTTCCGGCAGGGGCCAGGGGGCCGGTGCGCCGGATGGAGGCGCAGAACCAGTATGTGCATGTGATCACCGAGGCCGGCGAGGCGCTCTTGCGGATGAGCCTGAGCGAGGCGGAAAGCCGGCTGCCGAAGGGGCTCGGGTTGCGGATTCACCGTTCGATCTGGATGCGCAAGGCCGATATGGACACGCTGGTCTTTCGCCGCGGCAACCCGCGCCTGCGTGACATCGAAAACCGGGAATTTCCGGTCAGCCGCAGGAAGGTCGCGGAGCTGCGAGCGATTCTCGGACAGGGCGATGCGACCGCCCGGCAGATCGTCAACGACAATCAACCCGTGTCCTGAGGCGCACGGCGGCAGCGTCAGCCGCACCATCGCAGCGTCAGCCGCTCCAAAACCGGCCGGGTGCCCGCATCTGGCCGCATTCCGCCCTTTTCCGGCCATATTCTGCCGCGCAATCAAGTGACGTCCCCGGGCCATCGGGCAGCCTCTCCGGCTGCGGTTTTCCATGCCATTCGGGCCGGCCTGAGCACTCGGGTGCAAAATGACAGCAACAGACAAGGGCATGACAATGCGGAAGAAACAGACAGGTAAGGCGATTCTGGGCGCGCTGGCGGCACTCTCGATCGCAGGAGCAGCCGAAGCCAGCATCTTCGGACCCGTCTACGGCACCGGATGGGATATCAACCACGACGGCAAGAAGGACATCGGCGACTGGTCGATCTTCGGGCCGGTGAGCGGCACCGGCTGGTCGATCTTCGGACCCGTCTACGGCACCGGATGGGATATCAACCACGACGGCAAGAAGGACATCGGCGACTGGTCGATCTTCGGGCCGGTGAGCGGCACCGGCTGGTCGATCTTCGGGCCGGTGAGCGGCACCGGCTGGTCGATCTTCGGCCCGGTGAGCGGCACCGGCTGGAACATCGACTGCCTGTTCAACTGCTCGGGCAACTTCGGGCTGGCCGCCGCGCGCGCCGGGGCGCCGGTTCTGGTGGCCAGGCCGGCGGCGCCGAGCGCGCCGATGGTGATGCCGATGGTCATGATGCCGCAGATGCAGATGCGACCGGCAGGCGGGCTGCCCGCGGGCGTCGTCCAGTGCAGCTTCTCCGATGACGTGACGCTGCTGGCCAAGTCGGTTTCCGACTGCGAAGCCGCCGGCGGCGAGGTGCAGCAGAGCGCCGCCGCGCAGGAAGGCTCCGGCAGCGACGAAAACGACGGCTGAGCGCAATTGCCGCGGGCCGGCGGGGTTCTGCCGCCGGCCCCGGCAGATGCGATCTGGCGCATCTTTCCAGACCGGAGCCCCACAGACCGGACAGACCGAAGAGGAGAGCAGATCAATGCAGCGCAACCGCCCCTTTCCCGCAATCATCCTGAGCGGCCTTCTCGCACTGCTCCCGCTGCCCGCCCAGGCCGCGCCCGCCGCTCCTGCCGCCGGCGGCGAGACCTGGCTGTTCGCGGCCGCCGCCTGCCCGCCCTGGAAGGATGTCAAGGGAGACCCGGAGCAGAACGCCAGGCTGAACGGCGCCTGCGAAAAGGATATCGACCTGATCCTGTCGGGCATGCGGGCCGCCTTCGATCTTCCCGATTCGCGGGTGGTGACGCTGCTGAACGAACAGGCCACCGGCGCCGGAGTGTCCGGCGCGATCACCGCTCTGGCGGCCCGGGTGAAACCGGAAGACCGGGTGATCTTCTACATCAACATCCACGGCGGGCGGATCGAGGGGCTCTACAAGGGCTACGAGGTGAAGGACGAGGTATTTGCCTGGTATACCGAAGAACGTCCGGCAAGCTCCGAGGCGGCCACTGCCAGCGGCGCCTGGATGACGGCGCGGGCCTTCCGTGATCTGATCAACCAGGTGATGGCGCGCGAGATCGTCACCATCATCGAGGCCTGCTATGCCGATGCGGCGCTTTCCGACTACATCGACAACGTGCACGACGGAATCGGCGGGCGCGGAGAGGACTGGGACGGGCGCGAGGCGGTGATCTTCAGCTCCTACGAGGAGCAGGTCGCCAATTTCACCCCCGACGAGACCGAGGCGCTCTTTACCAAGATCTTCTCGCAGACGCTTGCCGAGCCGGACAACCGGACCCTGTTCGACGCCTTCGAGGAGGCGCGGGTGGAAACCCACCGTGCGGTGCGCGAGAACTGCGCCAGGGATCATACGCTCAAGGAGCTGGTCCAGGGCTGGCAGAGCTATCGGGAACTGTGCACCCAGATGCCCAATGCCTGGGATCCCTTCGGGCTTCTGGATGACATCACGCTGATGCGCGCGAATTACGGAACGCAGTCCTCCTTCTGAGGATGTGCTCTGGCCGGGCCTTGCTGTCATCCCTGCGTTTCAGTGCTCGAGCCCGGTCAGCTGGGCCAGGAGCTCCGAGGAGTTCCTGGCCCGGAACTTCTTCAGGAGCCGCGCCCGCACGTCCTCGATCGTGCGCGGCGACAGGCCCAGCGCGCGTGCCGCTTCCTTGCTGGTCATGCCGCGCGCCAGAAGCCCCACCACCTGGCGCTCGCGCGGGCTCAGCAGCGCCCGGGGCGCGGTTTCGGCGATCCGGGCAAAGCTCAGGATCGTGCGCCGCAGCGGGTCCTCGGGGGTCAGGGTATGGGCCCGGAAACGGCACCAGAATCGGCTGCCGTCGCGCCGGAGCACCAGGCGTTCGTCGCTGTAGTCGCCGCGCGCGCGCAGCCGCTCCAGGCCGATGTCGCGGATCCGCTCGAATTCCGCGCGCGAGGCATAGAGCATGCGGAAGGAGCGCCCCAGAAGTTCTTCCCGCCGATAGCCGACCAGTCGGCAGAAGGTGAGGTTCGCCGCCCGGATCACCCGGTTCTCGCTGAGCACGATCCCCACCGGCGCCGCGTCGAAGGCCAGCCTGATCAGGGCGTCCTCCGCCCCCCCTGCGGGGGGGCACCCTGCGGCGCGCGCCTCTTGCGCGCCCCGCCGTGCCGGCCCGCTGCCATCCTTCGCATGCCTGTCGGGCGGTCTCTTCTCGCCCGGCATCTCCCCCGGCATCTCCCTCGGCATCTCCCCCCGTGTTTCTACGGTATTGATACCGTAGCCGGGGCCACCGATACTGCAAGTCGGAACCGGGAGGAACGGCCGATGCGTGACGGGCGAGGTGCTCTGGCGGAGCGTCTGGATGCGGCGATCGAAGCGCGGCGCGACGATATGGTGGCGCTTGCACGCGATCTGATCCGCATTCCGACGCTGAATCCGCCGGGCTCCAACTATCTGGAAATATGCGAATTTCTGGACGCACGGCTGAAGAAGAGCGGCTTCGAGACGCAGATCCTGCGCGCGAAAGGGGCGATCGGCGACAGCGACGCCTTCCCGCGCTGGAATATCGTTGCCCGGCGCGAGGGAGCTCGTGCGGGCGAATGCGTGCATTTCAACAGCCATACCGACGTGGTAGAGGTCGGCCGCGGCTGGAGCGTGGACCCTTTCGGCGGCGCGCTGATCGACGGGCGCCTCTACGGGCGCGGCGCCTGCGACATGAAGGGGGGGCTGGCGGCCTCGATCGTTGCCGCCGAGGCCTTTCTGGAAATCTGCCCCGATTTCGCGGGCGCGGTGGAAATCTCGGGCACGGCGGACGAGGAAAGCGGCGGGCAGGCGGGCGTCGCCTGGCTGGCCGAACAGGGGTTCTTTGCCCCCGCGCGCGTGCAGCACGTGATCATCCCCGAGCCGCTGAACAAGGATCGGGTCTGCCTGGGCCACCGCGGCGTCTGGTGGGCGGAAATCGAGACCTTCGGCGAGATCGCCCACGGCTCGATGCCGTTCCTGGGCGACAGCGCCATCCGCCACATGGGGGCGGTGCTGGCCGAGATGGAAGAAAGCCTGTTCCCGGCGCTGGCGCAAAAGCGCACCGACATGCCGGTGGTGCCCGAGGGCGCGAAGCAGTCGACGCTGAACATCAATTCGATCCACGGCGGGGCGGCGGAGCTTGCCGATTATGCGTCCGAACTGCCCTCGGCCTGCGTCGCCGACAGCTGCCGCATGGTGATCGACCGGCGCTACCTGCTGGAGGAGGACCCGAAAGAGGTGGAACGCGAGATCGTCGATCTGCTGGAGAGGGTGAAGGCGCGGCGCGACAGGTTCCGTTACGAGATCAGGCCGATACATGGCGTTGCGCCGACGATGACGGCGCGCGATGCGCCGGTGGTGCAGACGGTGTCGCGCGCGGTGCGCGAGGTGCTGGGCCGGCCGCCCGAATATGTGGTTTCGCCGGGCACCTACGATCAGAAACATATCGACCGGATCGGGCGGATGAAGAACTGCATCGCCTACGGGCCGGGGATACTCGATCTGGCGCACAAGCCGGACGAGTGGGTGGGGGTTCAGGACATGGTTGACTCCGCCAGGGTAATGGGGCGCTCTCTGATCGCGCTCCTGAGCGGGGACGCCTGAAGCCGGGCACCGGTCCGACATGAAACGGGGGCGAACATGAAAAGGGGGAGAAAATGCGATATCGTTCACTGAAGCTGGGGCTTGCGGGGGTTGCCGCGCTGGCGCTGAGTGCAGGCGCCGCGCTGGCCGCCAGGACCACGATCACCGTGGGCATGCAGCTGGAGCCGCCGCATCTGGATCCGACAAGCGCCGCTGCCGGGGCCATCGACCAGGTGACCTATGCCAACATCTTCGAGGGGCTGACGCGGTTCACCTCGACCGGCGCCATCGTGCCGGGCCTGGCCGAAAGCTGGGAGATTTCCGACGACGGGCTCACCTACACCTTCCGCCTGCATGACGGGGTGAAATTCCACGACGGCACCACGATGGATGCCGAGGATGTGAAGTTCTCGCTCGACCGCGCCCGGGGCGAGGATTCGCAGAACGCCCAGAAGGCGCTGTTTGCGGCCATTTCCGAGGTCAACGTCATCGACCCGCTGACCGTGGAAATCAGGCTGTCCGAGCCCGACGGCAACCTCCTGTTCAACCTCGCCTGGGGGGACGCGGTGATCGTGGCGCCCGAAAGCATCGAAAACATCAAGACCAACCCGGTGGGCACCGGCCCGTTCCGCTTTGCCGGCTGGGTGCAGGGCGACAGCATCACCATCGAGAAGAACCCCGATTACTGGGGCACGCCGGCGAAGCTGGAGCGGGCGACCTTCAAGTTCATCTCAGACCCCACCGCCGCCTTTGCCGCGGTGATGGCCGAGGACGTGGACGCCTTCACCGGCTTCCCGGCGCCGGAAAACCTGGCCCAGTTCGAGGCCGATCCGCGCTTCCAGGTGCTGGTGGGCTCCACCGAGGGCGAAACCATCCTGTCCACCAACAACAGGATGCCGCCGCTCGACGACGTGCGGGTGCGCGAGGCGATCGCCCATGCGATCAACCGGCAGGAAATCATCGACGGCGCGATGTTCGGCTTCGGCACCCCGATCGGCACCCATTTCGCGCCGCACAACCCGGCCTATGTGGATCTGACCGGGCTGTCGCAATACGACCCGGAGCTGTCGAGGAAACTGCTGGCCGAAGCGGGGTATCCCGACGGCTTCACCACCACGCTGAAGCTGCCGCCGCCGTCTTACGCGCGCCGCGGGGGCGAGATCATCGCCGCGCAGCTGGCCGAGGTGGGGATCAAGGTGGAGATCTCCAACCTCGAATGGGCGCAGTGGCTGGAGGAGGTGTTCCGCGGCAAGGACTACGGCCTGACCATCGTCAGCCATACCGAGCCCTTCGACATCGGCATCTACGCCCGGCCCGACTACTACTTCCAGTATGACAACCCGGCCTTCCAGGCGCTGATGGAAGAGCTGAACGCCACCACCGACCCGACGAGGCGGGCGGCGATGCTGGGCGCGGCGCAGGCGATGATCGCCGAGGATTACGTGAACGGCTACCTGTTCCAGCTGGCGGCGCTGACCGTGGCGAACGCCAAAATCAGGGGACTCTGGGCCAACGCGCCGACCCAGGCCACCGATCTGACGGCGGTCTGGTGGGAAGACTAGGCGGTGCCGGGCGGGTGCAGACCCTCTGCGGTTCACGCGGAAGCGAAGCGTCCGTCCGCGGGGGCGGACGGGCGCTGCCCGGCGGTGCCGCCGGGCGGGTGGTTCTGCAAGGGCAGGGCCGCTCCCGATCTGTCCTGGCTGCCCCGCCTCTCAGGTGACCCGCTGACATGCTGCGCTACACGCTGAAAAGACTGCTGTCGCTGGCAATCAGCCTGATCGCCGCCAGCGTGGTGATCTTCGTTGCCATCGAGGTGGTGCCGGGCGATCCGGCCTCCTACATGCTGGGGATCAACGCCCAGCCCGACACGGTGGCGGCGCTGCGCGACGAGCTGGGGCTGGACCGGCCGCCGCTGCAGCGCTATTTCGCATGGGTCTTCGGCCTGCTGCAGGGCGATTTCGGCACCTCCTACACCTACCGCACGCCGGTTGCCGGGATGATCGGCGACCGGCTGTGGGTGTCGCTGCCGCTGGCGCTGCTTGCGCTGGCGCTTTCGGTGCTGATCGCCTTTCCCGCCGGCATCCTGGCCGCCACGAAGCGCGGCGCGCCCCGGGATCTGGTGGTGATGGGGGTGACACAGCTGGGTATCGCGGTGCCGAACTTCTGGTTCGCCATGCTGATGGTGCTGGTCTTCGCGATCAACCTGCGCTGGTTTTCCGCCGGCGGCTTTCCGGGCTGGGAGGCGGGGCTCTGGCCGGCGCTCAAGGCGCTGGTGCTGCCGGCGGTGGCGCTGGCGCTGCCGCAGGCCTCGATCCTGGCCCGCGTGATGCGCTCGGCGCTGCTGGACGTGCTCGATGAAGACTACATCCGCACCGCCCGCGCCAAGGGGCTGACGCGCGCCCAGGTGCTGCGCCGGCATGCGCTGAGGAATGCGCTGATCCCGGTGCTGACCATCATCGGGCTGCAGTTTTCCTTCCTGCTGGCGGGCGCCATCATCATCGAGAACGTGTTCTTCCTGCCCGGGCTCGGCCGGCTGGTGTTCCAGAGCATCTCGGCGCGCGACCTGATCGTGGTGGAAAGCGTGGTGATGCTCCTGGTCCTTGCCGTGGTGGTGGTGAATTTCGCCGTCGATCTGGCCTATGCCGCGGTCGATCCGCGGCTGAGGAAACGCTCGTGAACGCGCGCATTCCCCGCAGCCTGTGGCTGGGCGCGGCGCTGACGGCGCTCTTCGCCGGTGCGGCGCTCATCTCCTTTTTCTGGACGCCGTTCGACGTGACCCAGATGGCCATTTCCGACAAGCTGAAGCCGCCGGGTGCTGCGCACTGGTTCGGCACCGACCATTTCGGGCGCGACATATTTTCGATGATCATGGTGGGCGCGCGCACATCCATCGCAGTGGCGCTGGTGGCGGTGGGCATCGGCATGGCGCTGGGCGTGCCGCTGGGGCTGGCGGCGGCGGCGCGGTCGGGCAGCCTGCTGGACGAGGCGATCATGCGCGCAAACGACCTGGTATTCGCCTTCCCGGCTCTCCTGATCGCGATCATGATCACCGCCGTGTTCGGCGCTGGCGCGCTGAACGCGATCATCGCCATCGGCATCTTCAACGTGCCGGTATTCGCGCGCATCACCCGCGGCGGGGCGCTGTCGCTGTGGAAGCGCGACTACATCCTCTCGGCGCGGGTGGCGGGCAAGGGGGCGGCGCGCATCAGCATCGAGCACATCCTGCCCAACATCGCCAATCTCCTGATCGTGCAGGGGACGATCCAGTTTTCGCTCGGCATCCTGGCCGAGGCGGGGCTGTCCTATGTCGGGCTCGGGGCGCAGCCGCCCACACCCAGCTGGGGCCGGATGCTGGCGGATGCGCAAACCCTGATCAGCCTCGCGCCCCATATCGCCATCTTCCCGGGGCTGGCGATCGTGTTCACGGTGCTGGGGCTGAACCTGATGGGCGACGGCTTGCGCGACCTGCTGGACCCGCGGCTGCGCAGGGTGCGCGCATGAGCCTGCTCGAGGTCGAGAACCTTTCCCTGGCGATCCACGGCGCGCCGATCCTGCGCGATGTGTCGTTTTCGCTGGAGGCCGGGCAGATCGTGGGCGTGATCGGCGAAAGCGGATCCGGCAAGTCGATGACCGCCTTTTCGGTGATGGGGCTGCTGCCCGGGGGCGCGCGGGCCACGGGGCGGGTGCTGTTCGAAGGTCGCGACCTGCTGGGCGCCACCGAGGCCGAGATGTGCACCCTGCGCGGCGCCCGGATCGGCATGGTGTTTCAGGAACCGATGAGCGCGCTGAACCCGGTCAGGACCATCGGCGCGCAGGTGGCCGAAACCGTGCTGGTCCACGGGGCCGGCAGCCGGCGCGAGGCAATGGCGCGCGCGCGCGAGGTGCTGGCGCGCGTCGGCCTTCCGGCCGAGCGCTTCCCGCTGTCGCGCTATCCGCATGAATTGTCCGGCGGTCAGCGCCAGCGGGTGGTGATCGCCATGGCCATTGCCTTGCGCCCGAAACTGCTGATCGCCGACGAGCCCACCACGGCATTGGACGTGACCACCCAGGCCCAGATATTGCGCCTGCTCAGGCGGCTGGTGGCCGAGGACGGCATGGGGCTTTTGCTGATCACCCACGACCTGGGGGTGGTCGCCGACATGGCCGACGAAATGGTGATCATGAAGGGGGGCGAGGTGGTCGAGCGCGGGGCCGGGCAGGGGTTTTTCGCGCGCATGCGCCAGCCCTACACGCGGGCGCTGTTCGCGGCATCCTCGCATGTTCCCGAACGCGCGGCGCAGGCCGAGGACCGCCCCCTGCTTGAGGTGAAGGGCGTCAGCCGCGACTATTCGCTGGGGCGCGCGGGGCCGTTCGCGGCGGCGCGCCGGTTCCGCGCGGTGGATAATGTTTCGTTTGAAATTCGCCGCGGCGAGAGCCTCGGGCTGGTGGGCGAATCGGGCTGCGGCAAGTCCACGCTGACCCGCGCCATCCTGGGGCTGGAAGAGGTGCAGGAGGGCGAAATACTGATCGACGGGGAACCGGTGTCTTCCGGCCCGCGCATCAACCTGGCCGTGCGGCGCAGGATGCAGGTGGTGTTCCAGGATCCTTACGGCAGTTTCAACCCGCGCTGGAAGGTGGCCCGTCTGGTGGCCGAGCCCTTCCACCTGCTGGGCGCACGCCCGCCCGACTGGCGTGAACAGGTGGCGGCGACGCTGGAAAGCGTCGGCCTGACCCCGGCCGACATGGAGAAATACATCCACGAGTTTTCCGGCGGCCAGCGGCAACGCATCGCCATTGCCCGCGCGCTGATCCTGCGGCCAGAGCTGGTCATCCTGGACGAGGCGGTTTCGGCGCTCGATGTCTCGATCCGGGCGCAGATCCTCGATCTGCTGGCCGAGCTTCAGCGGCAGTTCGCGCTGACCTACCTGTTCATCAGCCACGACCTGAGCGTGGTGCGCGCGATCACCGACCGGGTGCTGGTGATGCAGGCGGGCCGGATCGTCGAGCGCGGTGCGACCGACGAGGTGTTCGAAAACCCGCGGCACGACTATACGAAAACCCTGATCGCGGCGGCGCCGAAGCTGCCGCCGGTGGCGGCGCGATGACATCGCACGGAAACATCGCCCGGCGATACGCCGGGCAGCGCCCGACCCGCCCCACAGGGCGGGCGCTTCTCGCCCACCCTCGGGTCGGGCGCTGTCCTCTGTGGAGAAGGAATGGAAACCGACATGACCCTTGCTGACGACCTCTGGTTCACCCCTTCGCAATGTTTCATTGGCGGCAGATGGCAGGATCCGCTCTCGGGAGAGACCCTGCCGCTGGAAGACCCGTCAAGCGGTGAGACCATCGCGCAGATCGCCCGTTGCCAGCAGGCGGATGTGGATGCGGCAGTGGTTGCGGCAGGTGCGGCGATGGCCGGCGACTGGGGCCGGGCCACGGCGGCCGAGCGCGGCCGGGTGCTGGCGCGCCTCGGGGCGCTGGTGCTCGAAAACGCCGAGGTGCTGGCCCGGCTGGAGGCGACCGATGTGGGCAAGCCCTTGAAACAGGCGCGTGCCGATGCGCAGGCTCTGGCGCGCTACCTGGAGTTCTACGCCGGCGCCGCCGACAAGCTGACGGGCGAAACCATCCCCTATCTCGACGGCTACACCGTCTACACCCTGCGCGAGCCGCACGGGGTGACGGCCCATATCGTGCCCTGGAACTACCCGATGCAGATCATCGGGCGTTCGGTGGGCGCGGCGCTGGCCGCGGGCAATGCCTGCGTGCTGAAACCGGCCGAGGAAGCCTGCCTGACGGCGCTGGCATTCGCCGATCTGGCGCTGAAGGCGGGCCTGCCGGCGGGCGCGCTGAACGTGGTGCCGGGACTGGGGGAGGAGGCCGGGGCGGCGCTGGCGGCGCATCCGGGGGTGGAACACATTTCCTTCACCGGCTCGGTCGGGGTGGGCAGCCTGATCCAGGCGGCGGCGGCGAAGAACATCGTGCCGGTGACGCTGGAGCTCGGCGGCAAGTCGCCGCAGCTTGTCTTTGACGATGCCGACATCGACGCGGCGCTGCCGTTCCTGGTGAATGCCGGGGTGCAGAACGCCGGGCAGACCTGTTCGGCAAGTTCGCGCATTCTGGTGCAGCGGGGCGTGTATGCGCAGGTGCTGGACCGCATGGCCGCGCGATACCGCGAGTTGCGGGTCGGCCCGGCGCTGGCGGATCTGGACGTGGGGCCGCTGATCTCGGCGCGCCAGAAGCGGATCGTCGAGGGGTTTCTGAAACAGGGGGCCGATCTTGAACGCGCGGCCGAGGCGCAGATGGTGGCGGAAGCGCCCGAGGGCGGGCATTACGTGGCGCCGGTGCTGTTTGCCCGGGTCGCGCCGGGCCATGTGCTGGCCCGTGACGAGATCTTCGGCCCGGTTCAGGTGGTGATGCCCTTCGATGACGAGGAGGAGGCGGTGGCGATCGCCAACGGCACCGACTACGGGCTGGTGGCCTCGGTCTGGTCGCGCGATGGCGCCCGGCAGATGCGGCTGGCCAGGCGGCTGCGTGCCGGACAGGTGTTCGTCAACAACTACGGCGCAGGCGGCGGGGTGGAACTGCCCTTCGGCGGGGTCGGCAAGTCGGGCCACGGGCGCGAAAAGGGGTTCGAGGCGCTTTACGGCTTTACCCGGCTGAAGACGGTGGCGGCGCGCCATGGCTAGGGGCATGTCGGGTGGTTGCGCCGCGGGCGCTTGCCCGCGCCGCCGCGCCTCCGGCGGGAGTATTTGGGGCAAGATGAAGGCCCGCAGGCCCGGATGTGTCGGGGCGGGCTGGCGATCCGGTTCCCCGGGCGGGCCGAAACGGGAAAGGAAGGCACAGAGATGAGACTGGCAGGAAAGACGGCGATCGTGACCGGGGCGGCTTCGGGCTTTGGCGCAGGCATCGCGCGCAGGTTCGCGGCCGAGGGCGCGCGGGTGATGGTCGCCGATATCAATGCCGAGGGCGCGGCCGCTCTGGCCTCGGAACTGGGAGAGGCGGCGCTGGCGCAGGCGGTGGACGTGTCGGATGGCGCGTCGGTTGCGGCGATGGCCGAGGCGGCGTTTGCGGCCTTCGGGCGGCTGGACATCCTGGTGAACAATGCCGGGGTGACCCATCTGCCGGCGCCTCTGGAGGAGGTGAGCGAAGCGGATTTCGACCGGGTCTGGGCGGTGAACGTGAAGTCGGTCTATCTGAGCGCGCGCGCCATCGTGCCGCACATGAAGGCCAACGGGGCGGGGGCGATCCTGAACGTGGCATCCACGGCAGGGGTCAGCCCGCGGCCGCGGCTGAACTGGTACAATGCCTCGAAGGGCTGGATGATTACCGCGACCCGGGCGATGGCGGTGGAGCTTGCGCCCAAAGGCGTTCGGGTCAACGCGATCAACCCGGTAGCCGGCGAGACGCCGCTGCTGAAAAGCTTCATGGGCGGCGAGGATACGCCCGAGGTGCGGGCGAAGTTCCTGGCGACGATCCCGCTGGGGCGGTTCTCGACCCCCGAGGACATGGGCAACGCGGCCGCCTTCCTGTGTTCGGACGAGGCGAGCATGATCACCGGGGTGGCGCTGGAGGTGGACGGCGGGCGCTGCATCTGACGCTGTTTTCCCGGGCCGGGGCCGGGGGTTTCGCACCCCCGGACCCCCGCGGAGTATTTGGGGCAAGATGAAGGAGGGTGGCGATGAAGGTGGGACCGCGTAATCTGATCACCGATGTGGATGGGCTGCGGGTCGGTAACGCCGAGGAGGCGCGCCTGAAAAGCGGCTGCACGGTGGTTGTGGGCGATGCGCCCTTTGTCTGTGCTGTCGATGTGATGGGCGGCGCGCCGGGGACGCGGGAAACCGACCTGCTGGCGCCCGACAAGATGGTTCAGGGGGTGGATGCGCTGGTGCTTTCGGGGGGCTCGGCCTTCGGGCTGGAAGCGGCCGCGGGCGTGGTCGAGGGGCTGCGCGCGGCCGGGCGCGGCTTCGACGTCGGGGGCATGAGGGTGCCGATCGTGCCGGCGGCGATCCTGTTCGACCTGCTGAACGGCGGGGACAAGAGCTGGCGGGAGAACCCCTATCCGGCGCTGGGGCGCCGCGCACTGGAGGCGGCTGCGGAAGAATTCGCCCTCGGAACCGCCGGTGCCGGAACCGGGGCCACCACGGCGGAGCTGAAGGGCGGGCTGGGCTCGGCCTCGATCGTGCTTGACGGCGGGGCCTGCGTCGGGGCGCTGGTGGCCGTCAACGCCCTGGGAAGCCCGACGCCGCACGGCCAGCCGCAGTTCTGGGCCGCGCCCTGGGAGATCGGCGCCGAATTCGGCGGCCTCGGGGCAGTCATCGCCTGCGATCCGCTGGAAAATCTGGCCGTGGACAGGCTGCGGGGCATGAAACCCGGCGCCAGCACCACCATTGCGATCGTGGCCACGGACATCCGCCTGAGCAAGGCCGAGGCCAGGCGGATGGCGGTGGCCGCTCAGGACGGGCTGGCGCGCGCGCTGGTGCCCTCGCATACCCCCTATGACGGCGATCTCGTCTTCGCCGTCTCCACCGGGCGGCGGGAGATGGAAGATCCGGCGCTCGATCCGGTACGCCTCGGGCATGCTGCGGCCTGCTGCCTGTCGCGGGCGGTGGCGCGGGGGGTTTTCCTGGCTCGGGAGGCCGAGGGAGATGGCCTGCCCTGCTGGCAGGCGAAATGGGGCCGCTAGCCGGCGGCCGCGGCGCGCCGCCAGGCCCCCAGCCAGAGAAGCGCCAGCGCGAAGGACAGGAGCGCGTTCCAGCTGGCCATGGACAGGCCCAGGAACTGCCAGGCGATTTCGTCGCAGCGCACCAGCGGTGCGGCCATGATCCGTTCCATCAGCTGCTCGGGGGTCAGATCGCCGACGGGGCCGCCGCTGCAACTGTCGGGCCCCGGCCACCAGCCGCGTTCGACCCCGCTGTGATAGGCGCCGATCGCCCCGCTCGTGGCCGCCGCCAGCGCCCCCAGCAGCGGCAGAAAGGCCAGCGGAAGGGCCAGCGCGACCGCCCCGAGCATCACCGCCGCGCCATGCGGCCAGCGCTGCCAGAGACACAGCTTGCAGGGCGCATAGCCCATCGCCTGGAACCCCCAGGCCCCGAGCAGGAGCGCCGCCGAGCCTCCGGCGGCCAGAAGGATGAGCTGCTTGTGTGTCACAGGTATTTCACCACGTAGAATCCGCCGACAAGTAGCACCACGAACAGCGTGAACATCAAGCCCAATCTGCGTTCGATGAAATCGCGGATCGGGGCGCCGAACTGCCACAGCAGCGCGGCAATCAGGAAGAAGCGCGCCCCGCGGGCAATGATCGAGGCGACGATGAACACCGGCAGTGACAGCCCGGTAGAGCCGGACAGGATCGTGATCACCTTGTAGGGGAAGGGTGTCACCCCGGCGATCAGCACCGCCCAGGGGCCGAACCGGTTGTAGCGCTCGGCAAAGGCGGCAAAGGAATCGGCCTTGCCGTAGAATTCCAGCACCGGGCGGCCGATGCTCTCGAACAGGCCCCAGCCGATGTAATAGCCCAGAAGCCCGCCTGCCACCGAAGACAGAACCGCGACCCCGGCGATCAGGAAGGCGCGATGCGGCGCGGCGATGATCATCGGGATCATCAGCAGGTCGGGCGGGATCGGGAAGACCGAGCTTTCCAGAAAGGCGACAAGCGCCAGCGCCCAGAGCGCCCGCGGGTGCTCGGCCAGTGCGATCGTCCAGTCGTAGAGGCGCCTGATCATATCCCTGCCTTTCCCGCGGTTTTTGCGCATGACGGAACGCGCAGGTCAAGGCATTCGGGAAACCCGCACGCCGGCGCGGGCAGGGCCCGGATGGTGCGCTGGCGGGGGCGGTGTTCCGCCTTCAGGCGACCGGCAGGGTGCGGGGAGGGCGCTTAGGGCTGGACCCCGGGCGGCTGCGCGGCTAGACCCGGAACAGCAGGCCCGAGTGGCGGAATGGTAGACGCAGGGGATTCAAAATCCCCCGCCCGCAGGGGCGTGAGAGTTCGAGTCTCTCCTCGGGCACCAGCTTGCTCCGTCGGAAGGCGCCCGGCCGAAAGCGCGCATCCCATCGCGCGGCGGCGGTTCAGCGATTCCCGAATCCGCTGCCGGCAAGGCGCTTCCAGGTGGCCAGGATCTCGGCGCGCCGTTCTGTCGGCACGCTCATGAACATCTGCACCCCGGCCCCGGCACCATAGAAGAGCGTCTCGCCGCCCGGCCCGGCATCGAGCGCGCTCAGATACGCCGGGCGTCGGGCGGCGGGAAAGCAGCCGTCCAGCCGTCGGCGGAGAAAGTCGGGTTCTGCGCAGGCCAGCCTTTCCAGCTCGTCCAGCGCCTCGGCCCGGCCGATCTTCTGCGCCACGCCGAGCCGGTCGATCACCACCGTGCCGCTGGCCATCGGTGCACAGCTTTCCACGAAGCGGTCGATCAGATCGCTGTCGATCCCCGGAGCCGGCGTCGCAAGCGATATCCCCCAGACGGCGGCCAGAGTCTCGCTCGCGCAGCCGGCAACGCCTGCGGGCAGGGAGCCGGAATCGCGACTGGCGGCGACGAACAGCGACTCGGCGTCCGCAAGAGCCGCCTCCAGCGCCCGGCCCAGCGCCTCGAGCAGCGCCGGTTCGGCAGCGGACAGGGGGCGCTCCAGAACCTCCTCCGCCGCCGCCGCGAGGGCAGGCGGCGCCATCTCGCGCAGGCGGAACAGGCGCCGGTTGGCGACTTCGAGGCGAAACCGGCGGCCCCGGTCGGTGACGAAATCAAGCTCGCGCGGGAGCACGGTCTCGTCGATTTCGCGCAGCACCGCCCGCAGCGCTCCGCCGGGGGCGGAAATCTCCAGCCGACGGCCGGCCCGCGCGCGCGACTCGGGCGGGCCGGCCAGCTTCCGCAGCTGGGCGAAAAGGCGCTCTTCGTCGCTTACCGGCGGGGACATCGGGCCCTCCCGAATCGGCCTGGGGGATTCATGAAAGCGCCTCCAGCGTCCTGGCCATCCGGGCCAGAAGCTGCTCGCTGTCGGCGGCGATGTCGCAGATCGCGATCAGGACTTCCTGTGGCGTATCGGGGGTGCGCAGCAGCAGGCACTGTTCGCTCGTGCCGGTGAGCACCGCCCGCTGCGGCTGCGGGTGCCCGGCCGGGCTCGGTGCCGCCTGATGCGATGCATCCCCCGTGCGCTGCGCATCTTCGGGCGGCGTGCCGGCAAGCACCGGGGCGGCAACCCTGGCGGTGCGCCCGCAGAACAGTTCCTGTGCGGCGCGGCAGAGCGCATCCAGTCGTTCCTGCGGCTGGCGGCCGCGGGCGCTCTTCCAGAGCACTGTCCGGGTGGAGATGTCGGCCAGCGCCAGCGCGCGGCAGTCGTCCAGTTCCCGGAACAGCGTTTCCAGACGCTCGGTGATGATACTCATGCCGCCTGACCGCTCCGTTCTGCGCCGCGGCCGCTGTACCGTCGGCTGACCTGCGATGCCGCTTGCGCCGCGTTTCGCGGCACTGCCTATGGGAAAACGGCCCCCGGCACAACCGCGGGGCGGGGAGGGGCGGGGCCGGACGGGGCGGAAGGCATGCGCCCCCGGCCAGGACCCGCCGCAGCGCCTGGTGAAGCAGGGGCGGCATTTCAGGCCGGGTTCAGGGCTGCCGGCGGGCAACCGGCAGGCGGGCCGGAGGGGCGCGGCGGGCGGGCGGTGGCGGGGCGGACCCGGGCCGGCCGGACGCGGATCGGGCGCACCCGGGGCGTTTCCGGGGCCGTGCTTCTTTCGGCTGCCGCCTCGCCAGCCGCCAGCCGCTGCAGCAGATCGAGCAGATGCTGCGAGAAGGCCTCGGCGCCGCTGGCGATCCACTGCTGCCGGTCGTATTCCGCCTCGATCGCCCTGGTCAGCGAGATCGGAAAGATTTCCTCGAACAGCGCGCCGGCTTCGTGGCGCACCCGCTGCAGGACCCGCGCGCGATCGCGCTCTGAAAGGAGCTTGTCGCAGCGGGTGATGAGAAGCAGGCTTCTGGCGCGCACCCGCTCGGGAACCTCGGCCCAGACGGCGGCCTCGCTCTGGCGCCAGGCCTGGGTGGCATGGGTGCACCAGAGCACCGCATCGGCCTTCTCCAGCACCCCCTGCCAGACTTCGGGCGACATGTTCGGATCGGAAATGCCGGGCATGTCGATCAGGTCGCACAGATGGAGAATGTCGGCGTCCAGGAACATCCGGATCAGCGCGGTCTCCTCGAGCGACACTTCTTCCAGCCGCGCCGGGTCGAGCGGCAGCTGCTCTCCGTCGCGGGTTTCCCGCCAGGGCGCGTCGCGACCGTGGGAGAGCCAGACCGGCGGAAGCTGGGTCGCGGTTACCCGGACCGGCAGCGGCGCGGTGCCGAGCAGGAGGTTGCACAGGGTGCTCTTGCCGGCGCTGAACTCGCCCATGATCGCCAGGCGGGGGCGGCGCGGAGCGTCGGCGGTGCCTGCCCCGGCAGCGCCTTCCGATCCGGCTTGCGCAGCGGCCGGTGGCGACAGGCCGGAATCGGCGCGCGGCGCGTCGCCTTCTCTGCCTTTCCTCTCTTCCCGGAGCGGGGTTTCGGGCGCTGTCCGGCCCCGGGGGGAAGCGGTGGTTGTCGTCATGGTTCTGCCTGTTGTGGTCTGATCTGCGGTTTCGGGCATTGGTGTGCGCAGCTCCTTTCCGGGTTCAGCCGACATAGCGGTTCAGCGTATCCAGCGTGTCCTGGACGGCGCTGCGGCGTTCTTCCTGCGCCGCGGTGGCAAAGGCGTCGTCGAGCGTTCCCTCTCCGGAACGGGCGCTGTCGCCGAGCCGGCCCAGAAGCGCCCGCTGCTCGTTCAGGAATTCGTCGAGCAGCGCGCGCGCCTCGCGCCGCAGGGCGGTGGCCTGGCCGGTGCCCAGCTCTTCCACCACGGGGGCGGTTTCGGCCCGGATCATTTCCTGGAATTCGGCGGCCAGGCTTCGGTAGCCGCGGCGTTTCTGCCACCAGCTCTTCCACCAGCTGACCTGGAGATCCAGCGCGATCGTCTGCCCGAGGAAGACCGGCGGCGGCACCCGCGGCGGGGCAGGGGGGGCGATGCGCAGGGCGTTGCCGAGATGGCCGAAGCAGCTCGCGAACAGCTCGGTCATCTCGCGCGCGGCGGCCTCATAGACCTCGCCGGCGGCGCTCTGCGCGCGGGCGCCGAACAGCCGGTAGCCCGAGCGCAGCAGCACCCGCAGCCCGGCCGGATCGTATTGCCAGAGCGCCTTTTCGCCATTGGCCTCCAGATGCGCGATCAGCGCTGCGGTGGCACGGTCCAGGAAGCTGCGGTGCGCCCGCTCCAGACGCAGGGAGAATTCCTCCTGCAGCCTGTCGAAACGCGCTTCGAGATCCTGCGCGGCCCGGATCGCGATCGCGTCCAGCCGCCGCTCCAGGGTCCGCCGGTCGGGGAGCTCCCTGTCCGGCGCCTTGCGCCGCAGCCAGATCACCCGCTCGTCGGCCTGCATCGATTCGGCCATGTTCCTGATCTTGCGGGCAACCTTGTCGATGATCTCCCGCCCCTGGGATTCGGCAATCCTGTCGGCCAGCTCCGTCATCAGCGTGCCGACCCCGGAAAGGGCCCAGATCATCTGCGCCGGGCTCTGGGGCTCATCGGCCGGTTCGAGCGCCTGTTCGGCCCAGTCCAGCAGCGCGCCGGCGCTGTCGCGCGAGAGCGCATCGAGATCGCCGGAAAGCGCCTTGCCGGCCCAGTAGGCGCTGCCGAAGATGATCCGCGCCCCGGCCGGCCCCTCGTGCTGGCTGAGCGTGTGCCGGATGCTGTCGCGGATCTCCTCCACCTGCCGGGAGGGCTGCGGGAGTTCGTCGATCCGGTTGACGAAGATCACCACCTCGCGCGCCCGGATATTCGAGATCAGCCGGATCAGCGCCATGTCGACCGAGCTGAGCGCCTGATGCGCCGACAGGACCAGCACGCAGAGCCGGCTGCCACGGATCGCGCGGATCGTGACCTGCTCGCGCATCAGGAAGGTGTCGTTGACGCCCGGGGTGTCGCGGATGCACAGCCGGGTGGGGAATGCCGGGTGATGGAAATGCAGCGCGGCCGCCCGGGTGATGTCGGCAAAGCGCCCCTGGCTGTCTCCCTCCTCCGCGCCGGCGGCATCGCCGAAGTCGTCCCCGAGGCAGACGTAGCGCTCGATCAGCTCCCGGTCGAAACTGGTGTAGTCGTGCTCCTGGCCCAGGAGCATCTCGAAGCGCCGCCCCAGGCGTTCGCGGGCCCTGTCGCGCATCGCCTCGATCTGGCGGCGCACCTTTTCGAGTTCGGCATCGGCACCGGCCCGGCTGGCCATCTCGCCCATCCGACCGCCCCGGTCGAGCAGGCGCGCCCATTCCTCCTCGTCGAAGAAGCGGAACCGCGCCCGGTTGCCCTCGGGCAGCGGGGCGGGGGACATGTGCAGCGAGGTCACGACAGATGTCCAGGGGTTGACATCGGTCGGCAGGAGGTCGGGCCAGCCGATCATCGCGTTGATGAGCGAGGTCTTTCCGGCCTTGACCTGGCCGATCAGCGTTACCGCGGGTTCGAATGCGTCCAGCTGGCGGCGCAGCTGAACCGCCCTGGTGCGGATCGTCTCGTCGCCGACCCGGGCCAGCCGGACCAGCGCGGCGCGCAGCGATTCCGCCTTCTGCTCATGCGCTGCAAGCCCCGCTACCGAGGGCGACAGAAGCGCAGCCGCCGCCGGAGGAGGGCCCTGCCCGGGCGCGGACGGTTCCGGCTCTCCCGGTTTCGCGTCCCCCGGCCTGGGCGCGACCGCGAGATCCGGGGCCGTCCCTTCCGGGCGCACGGCTGCCGCCGTCTGCTGGATCGCTGCTTCAGAATTCATCTTTCCCCGCGAAGGCCCTCCTGCTGTGCCGGGCAGACTCCCCCCGCCTCTCGCGAAGATTGTCCCCGAAATCGAAGATTGTCCCCGGTTCCCGGACAAACCCGCAGAATGTGTTCATTTGTAGATTTGCTCACCCAATTCGGGCGATTTTTGGGCACGGATCCGGCGAAAACATGCGGGATGCGGACAATTCACGCCGCAATGAGTTCTTCTCACGCCGCAATGAGTTCTTCCATGTCCCGGCGCAGCTGCATCAGGACGCTCAGCGCATCGGCCGCCGGCCCGATCCCGTCCTCCATCTGCAGCAGGATCATCACGTCGCCGGCTTCCAGCCAGCGCGCATGCAGCCGGTCGGCCTCCGGCCCGGCGCCGGGAGAGGGTTCGAGCATCCGCGCAATCTCCCGGGTGATGGCCACGCATTCAGCGAGGATACGGGCCGCCCGATCCTCGTTGTCGCGGGCGATTTCAAGCATCTGCAAGGCCTTCTCCCGCAGCAGATCGTGCGCCGGGCGCAGCGCCTCGGCCGGTTCTGCCGCTTGCGCCGCTTCCGGCGCTCGGGGCGCGGGCTGGCGGCGGGGCCGGGAGGGCGGCCGAGGAGACGGCGGCGGTGCGCAAGCGGCGCCCTCGCTGGCGCGCAGCCGTTCCAGAAACAGCGCTGCACGGTCCAGATGCGCCTGTCGGCCGAGCCGGGCCTGGCGCAGGATCGTGCCGCGCAGGGCCTTGCCGCCGCTGGCCGACCAGGCCTGCGGGTCGCGCGGCGCACCCCTTTCGTCCAGCGCAGCCAGGGCCGGGCGGGTGGCGACCGGGATCAGGCTGTGGAATTCCTCCGCGACGCACTCTTCCAGCGCCGCGATCCGCTCGGCGAGAATGCCGGCTTCGGCAAGAAGATCGGCCTTGGAAAGGACGAAGAAGGCGTGGTCCTTGCGGGCATCGGGCATGGCCGCCCAGAACGCCTGCTGTTGCGGCGGGAAATCCTGCCCGCACCACAGGATGATGTCGGCCCGCGCCAGCGTGGCGCCCGGCTCCTGCGCTGCCGGGTCCGGGGCTTCCGGCAGCGCGATTTCCTGCAGCGAGATCTCGCGCAGGGCAGGAAGGGGGAGGCACAGCCGCAGGGTGCGGGCCGGCGCCCCCGAACTCGGGGCGAAGCACAGCTGCGAAACCGTTTCGCTGCCTCCCCCCTCGAGAGCGAAGGACGCGCTCTCGGCATCGCCCCAGCGCAGTTCGAGCGGCGGGATCGTGCCGCCTTCGGGCAGCCGCGCGAGCCCGGCCAGAAGCGCCGCCACATGGCTCTTGCCGCTCCCGGGCGGGCCGGTCACGGCGATGCGCACCTCCGCGCGCGCCCGCTCCAGGATCTGCCGCCCCTGGTGGGCGGTTTCCGGCGCCAGGGATTCGTCGGCGAGTGCCCGTTCCAGCGCGGCGAGAATTTCCTGCCGGTCCTGTTCCGGCCGGTGCGTCATCGCTGTGCCCCGCCGCCCCGGCGCAGGAACTGCAGCGGGCGCAGCACCGTGGCCCCGCCAGCGCCGCGGCGCCCGGCCGCAACGCCCTGCGGCGCGCGAGAGGCGCCTTGCGCGCCCGGCTCGGGGTCGCGGATCCGCACCACCGCGATGGTCACATTGTCCTGCTCCGGATCCTCGGCGCGCTCCACCTCCGCAAGCAGGGAGCCGGCGATCTCGGCGGCAGGGGCATCGGCTCCGCAGCGCGCGATCACCGCCGCGATCGCCTCTTCGCTCAGGGTCTGCAAGCCATCGCTGGCGGCGATCACCACGTCGCCGCCCCGGAGCATCACCGGCTCGGAGGGGCAGTCGATCCGGGTGACCTCGTCGCCGATCAGAACCGACGTCAGACAGCCGCGGTCGGGGTGGTTGTGCGCCACCTCGGCGGCGATCAGCCCGGCCTCGGCCATGAAGTCGATCTGCGGCGCCATGGAATGATCCTCGTTCAGCCGCTGCAGCACGCCGTCGCGATACAGCAGCAGCGGCGAATCCCCGACCGAGATCCAGTAGAGCCGCCGCCCGGCAAAGACCGGCGCCACCAGCGTGGCCCCCATTCCCCTGGCCTCCGGATGTGCGTTCACATGGCCGCGCAGGCACTGGTTGGCCGACAGCGCCGCCTCGCGCAGGATGGCGCCGATCTCGCGCTCGAAGCGCTCCGGCGCGCCCGACTGCAGCTTGAGCTCGCTGAACACCTCGGTGACGATGATCTTGCTGGCCACGTCGCCGGCCGCGTGCCCGCCCATGCCGTCGGACAGCACCGCAAAACCGATCGGCGCCCCGATCTGGAAGTCGGTGCTGATCGCGTCTTCCTGTTCCTCGCGCCGGCCCTGGCTGATCGCGGTGGCGGCGTCGTAGTGCATTTCAGGCCGTGGCTGCATCGTCCAGCTCGTCCCTGCCCGTATCCCGCCAGTCGAAGCTCTCGCCGCACAGGGCCACGAAGCGCAGGACCGTCTCGCCGATGCGGATGCTGTCGCCCGAGGAGAGCTCTTCGGTGCTCAGCACCGGACGGTTGTTCAGCCGCACCAGATTGGCCTTGCCCCCGTGACCGAGGAAGAATTTCCGCTGTTCTTCGTCATAGGCGAGCGCCGCATGGTTGTCGCGCGAGATGCTGGTATCGCCGAAGTCGAGCCGGATCGCCTGCCCCTCGCCGCGCCCGATCGAGGAAACTCCCATCCCCAGCGCGAAGGAGGCCCCGCGCCCGGGCCCGTCGACGACCACGATCCAGCCGGTCGGAAAGGCGCTGCCGGGGGTGGCAGGCGCGTGCCGGGCCTTCTCGATCGGATCGGCGACGATTGCCCCGGCCGGCTCGAAGCCGAGAAGCCTGGTCTTGACCCGCCCGGCCCGCCGCCCGGCCCGGCCGGCCGCCGGGGCGGGGATTTCCACCGCAGCGCCTCCCGGAGCGCCGGCGCCGAGTCCGCCGGCCGCTCCGGGCGCTCCGGCGGGCGCGGCTCCCGGGCGGGCCTGCGCGGGTGCCGCCTTGCCGCTTCCTGTGGCGCTCGCGGCGGTGCTGCCACCATCGGCGGCAGGGGCCTGCGGGCGGTGCTGTCTTGCCGCGGCGGTCGTGGTCGCGCCCCGGGGCGGAGCATCGGGCCCGGGCCCGCCGGCCGCGGTCTGCCGCTCCGGCCGGGAGGCGCCCGGCGGCGGCGTGTCGGCAGAGGGGGGGCGGGCCGGAGCCCGCTCGGCAGCGGCGGGATGGGCACCGGTGCCGGCGGCCGGAGAGCCTGCCTTCCGCCCTTCGGGGGACGCATCGGGGGAACCTTCGGGGGAAGCCGCGGTTCCGGGCTGCGCTTCCGGACCGGGCCGGGGAGAGGACGGCGCCTTCGCGTGTTCGGGGGAGCCCCCCGTTCCGGCGCCCCCAGCTCCGACACCCCCAGTTCCGGCATCGGCCGGTGCCGTCACGCCAGCCCGGGGCGCGGCAGGGGCCGGGGGGCGGCCGGCGGCCGCGCCCTCGGGCCTTCCGGCAGGTTCCGGCCTTCGTGCGGGTTCTCCCTGGATTTCGGCCACCAGCTCCGAAAGCCGACCGACGGCCTCGGAAGGCGCCGCCTTGGCGGGGGCGGCGGGCTGAGAGGAGGCAGCGGACGGAGGAGCGGCCTGATCGCGGGCGGGGGCAGGCTTGCGGGAAGCCTGTGGCGCGCTTCTTTGCGCGCCCTTTTCCCTATCCGCCCCCGTATCTGGCCCCGTATCCGCCCCCGTATCTGGCCCCGCACCCACGCCTGCTGCCGGAACGGCCGGAGGCTGGGCGCTCTCGCGCAGCCGGGCCTGGATCGAGGCCAGGCTGGCAAAGAGATCTTCGCTGCCCTCCGGCTCTTCCACATGCGTCGCGCCTCCTCCGGCGCGCTCCTGCTGCCGTGCGGCCTCCGGTTCCGGCGCGCCGGTGATCCGCTCCAGGGGTTCGACCGACTCGTCTTCTTCTTCCGCGCCGCGTTTTCTGGCGATCATTTCCTTGAGGAATTTCATCTGCCTGCCCTTCCGATATGGTCGTCATTCGTGTTTTGCGCCTCGCGCACCGGCCAGACCGAGATCCGCAGCCGCTGCCAGAGGGACTTGCGCGGCGGTGCGATGGAAAACAGGTCCGGCACGGTTTCGTAGCGCCGCCCGGGCGGCCCGCTCCCCGGTGGAAGGCCGGGGCGGGGCAGCGGCGCCGGGCCGGTCTGCGGCGGCGGGAACGGCGCCTCCGTCTCCGACATTCCGCTCCGAGCCGGAGGGGAGCCGGAGGAGAAGGTTCCCGTCGCCGGCTCCGCCCGGAGCGCGCCGCGCTCGAAGTGCGCCTCTGCCACGGGGGGCTCCGCCACGAGGGGAGGCTCCGGGGTTGCAGGGGAGGAGGCCCCGGGCGGACGTTCCGCCCTGCTGCCCGTCGTCGGCGTGCCCTCCGGAAGGGAGTCGGCCAGCGGCTGCGCAACCGAATCCGGCCAGGTGGCGTCCGCTTCGCTCCTTGCCGCGGCAGCCTTGCGCGCCGCCCGGGCGCGTTCCTCCTCCTCGATCAGCTGATCGATGGTGCGATAGACCTTGCGCGGCTTTTCGGCCTTCTTCGCCTCTTCTTCCTCCTGCGCCTTGATGCGGGCCAGATCGCGCTTCATCGCCTCGAGAACGTCGCGGTTGGTCGCGCTCACCAGCTCCGAGATCGCCTGTTCGATCTCCTGAGCATCCCGGGCGTTGCGCCGGGCCGCCTTCGCCCGGTGGCTCCGGTCGATCTCGGCCAGCCAGGCCTCGGCGCTCGGGTGGCGATCCTTCGGGAACAGGCGCATCGCCTTGTCGATCCCGGCCAGGAAGGCGGGCGGATAGCCGCTGATCCGCCCGGCCAGGGGCTGGTAGGGATCCGGCTCGCGGGCAGCGGCGGCGGCAAGGCGGGTCTGGCTGTTGGGCGGCGCCTTGCCGGTTATCACGTGGTAGAAGCTGGCGGCCAGCGAATAGAGGTCGCTCGAAGGCGCCTGCTCGCCGCCGGCGATGTAGAACTCCTGCGGCGAGTAGCCGTCCTTGACCACCATCAGCGCCGAAAGCGCCCGGGTCGCCTTGGTCGCCTTCTCCCGCGCGGCGCCGAAGTCGATCAGGATCGGGGTGTCGTCGGGACGCAGCAGGATGTTGTCGGGCGAGATGTCCCGGTGGAGGATTCCCTTCTCATGGACGAATCCCACCGCCCGCAGCAGCGTCTTCAGCATTTCCTGCACCCGGGCCGGGTCCAGCCGCTCCGGGGTTTCCTCGATGACATCGAGCAGATCCATCCCCTCGATCCGGTCGAGCGCCATGTAGGCGGTCTTCCGGTCTTCGAAGACCTGATGCACCCCGACGATATTGGGGTGGTCGAGCTTTGCCAGCTGGCGCGCCTCGCGCACGAACAGGCGGACGACCGACAGGAAATCCTTCTGCTGCTTTTCGGAAACCGCCCGCACCAGCTCTCCCTCGCGCCGGCAGAGCATGGCCGGGAAGCATTCCTTGACGACGACGCTGCGCTCAAGGCTGTCGCGTGCCAGATAGGTGATCCCGAAACCGCCGCTGTTGAGAAAGCGCTCGATCACATATTGCCCCTGGAGCAGCGAGGTGCCCGGGGGCAGCGCGTTCTGGCCGCCGCTTGCGGCGGGGAGTGCTTCGGCGCTGTTCATGCCCTGCCCATCGCGCTGTTCCCTGTCCGGGCCGGGTTCGACGCCCCGCGTCCGCCCCCATCTGCCCCATGTGCCCCATGTGCCCGTCTGCATGCCGCAGGCGTGCCATCTGCCATCCGGCCTGCCATCCGGCCCGCGCCCGCGTCCCGCCGGCATCCGCATGCGGGCAGGCGGAACGGGCGCAGAAGTTCAGCTTGCTCAGGAAAGTGGCGAAATCATGGTCATTTTGCGAAAGAAGCTGGTCCGGGGGCTCCGGCCTGCCCGGCGCGGAACGAACAGGGCGCCAGCCGCAGCCGCAGCGGGCACGGCGGCAGGCAGGCGGAAGGCGGGAGAGGGGCGGGGAAGGGAGGTCTGTCCGACATGCCGCGCGCAGTTCCCGGAAACGGGCGCGCCCCGGCGGAGCGGCAGGCGCCGGCCGGGGCGGGATCAGCGCCGTTCGCACCGGGCGCTGCACCTGCGCCAGGCGGCCCAGTCCTCGGGAGTGTCGAGGTCGGTGGTGGCATGTCCGACGGGCAGGGGAACGGCGATGACTTCTTCGGCGTGCACAAGCCCGCGCGCGCCGCAATCTCCGCGCAGCTGTCCCAGGGCCGCGAACAGGCGCGCCGGCAGGACCACCGGATTGCCCGGGGTGCCGTCCGGCCCGCAGGCGCGCACGATCCGCCGTCCGCCGGCCCCGGCAAAGGCGGCCAGAAGCCGGCGCAGATCCCCGGTGGCGATCTCGGGCATGTCGGCCAGCATGATCAGGGCGCCCTCCGTCCGTGGCGGCAGCGCCGCGATTCCCGCGCGCAGCGCGGCCGCCATGCCCTCGGCGGGGTCGGCAACCGGGACCACCTGCACCGGCAGGTCGCAGATCGCGCCCGCGCGTTTCCTGTCGCCCGCCGGCAGGGTGACGAACAGCGGCGCGCCACATTCCAGCGCCCGCCGGGCCATCCGCCGCAGCAGCGGCTGGCCGTCGATCTCCTCCAGGAGCTTGTCGCGCCCGCCCATCCGCGCGGAGCGCCCCGCCGCCAGAAGCAGCACGGCGACAGGCGCGCCCATCAGCGCTCGGGGATCAGCCCGCGCGGGCTGAAGCGCAGCACCAGCAGCAGGATCACCCCCATGGTCAGCAGCCGCATGTGGGCGGCGGACTTGATCAGATGTTGTCTGATCGCGGAGTCCTCGGCCATGCCGGCGGTGATCTGTTCCATGATCCACAACCCGATCGGCTCCACCTGCACCCAGAGGAACCAGATCAGGAACCCGCCCAGCACCGCTCCCCAGTTGTTGCCGGATCCGCCGACGATCACCATCACCCAGACCAGAAAGGTGAAGCGCAGCGGGTTGTAGGTGCCCGGCGTCAGCTGGCCGTCGAGGGTGACGAGCATCGCCCCGGCGAGCCCGACCACCGCCGAGCCGAGGATGAAGATCTGCAGGTGCCGCCCGGTCACGTCCTTGCCCATCGCCTCGGCCGCCACCTCGTTGTCGCGGATGGCGCGCATCATCCGCCCCCAGGGCGAATTGAGCGCCTTCTGCGACAGCCAGATCAGCGCCAGCAGGATCACGGCAAACAGCAGCGCGTAGAGCAGCTTGACCACGATCGCCGAGGCGCTTACCGGGTCCAGCCCCCAGCCCTGCATCCGGGCGACGAAAGCGGCGGAGTCCTGCAGCTCGATCTCGTAGGGAACCGGCCAGGGGCGGGGGATGCCCACCACGTTCTTGACCCCGCGGCTCAGCCAGTCCTCGTTCTTGAGCACGGCGATGATGATCTCGGCAATCCCCAGCGTGGCGATCGCCAGATAGTCCGAGCGCAGCCCGAGCGCCGTCTTGCCGACGATCCAGGCCGCGCCCGCGGCCAGCAATCCGCCGACCGGCCAGCCGATCAGCACCGGCAGACCCAGCCCGCCGAGATAGCCGGTTCCGGCCGGGTTCACCGCCTCGATCGCCGCCACCGCCGGGTCGAACAGCCAGCGAAAGAGGAAAAAGCCGATCACCAGGAACACCGCCAGGACGAGGCCGCGCGCCCGGCGGCCGCGCAGCCGCTTCCACAGCGCCACCGCCCCGGCGATGGTCGCCACGGCCACCGCCAGCGCCAGCAGGACGCGGGCACCGCCGGCGGCCCAGGCCTCGGCCACCGGGGGCATGGAGACCAGCACCGCGCCCAGCCCGCCCAGTGCCACGAAGCCCATGACCCCGACGTTGAACAGCCCGGCATAACCCCACTGCATGTTGACCCCGAGCGCCATGATCGCGCTGATCAGCCCCATGTTCAGGATGTTCAGCGCCACGTTCCAGCTGTTCAGCAGGCCGGTGGCGACGATCAGCGCCGCCACGGCGGCAAACAGGAGCGGATTCCTGAGCGTCGGGTTCATACCGCCTTCCCCCTGAACAGGCCGGTGGGGCGGAACAGCAGCACGATAATCAGGATCGCGAAGCTGACCGCGAACTTGTAGTCGGTGGACATCAGCTGCACGAGCCCGTCGGGCTCCAGGTTTTCAGGCAACAGGTAGCGCAGCACCTTCTTCCAGGCATAGGTGACGGTGACTTCCGAAAAGGCGATGACGAAGCCGCCGGCAATGGCCCCGACCGGGCTGCCCAGCCCGCCAACGATGGCCGATGCGAACATCGGCAGCAGCAGCTGGAAATAGGTGAAGGGCTTGAAGCTCTTGTCCAGCCCGTAGAGCACGCCGGCGATGGTCGCCAGCGCACCGACGATCATCCAGGTGTAAAGCACCACGCGCTCGGGGTTGATTCCCGACAGGAGCGCCAGGTCCTCGTTGTCGGAGAATGCGCGCATGGACTTGCCGGTGCGGGTATGGTTGAGGAACCAGAACAGCAGCGCGACCACGATGATCGCGGTAATCACGGTAATCCCGGCGCTGGTCTTGATCGCAAGTCCTTCGCGCAGGCCGGTCATGGCCTTGAACTCGCGCGCCGATACGATGAAGCGCGCGCCGTCGGCAAAGCGCTGGTCGTCGGGGCCGATGACGAAGCGCACAAGGCCGTTCATGATGAACATCACCCCCAGGGACACCATGACAAAGATCACCGGCGCCGCCTTCTGCCGCCGGTAGAACCGGTAGACCACCCGGTCGGTGCCCAGCAGCAGCGCGACGGTGGCGACGATCCCGAAGGGCAGGGCCAGCAGCGCCGTGGGCAGAACCCCGAGACTGATGCCCAGGCTCTGGAACCACCAGGTCGCCAGGATGGTGACCATGGTGCCAAAGGCCATCGTGTCGCCGTGGGCAAAGTTGGAAAAGCGCAGGATGCCATAGACCAGCGTGATCCCCAGCGCCCCGAGCGCCAGCTGGCTGCCGTAGGCGATGGCCGGCACGATCACGAAATTGGCCAGCGCGACGATTGCGTTGAGCAGATCCATCGTTCAGCCCCCCAGAAACGATTTGCGCACTTCGGGATTTTCCAGAAGCGCCCTGCCGGTGTCGGTATGGGCATTGCGCCCCTGCACCAGCACGTAGCCCCTGTCGGCGATCGCCAGCGCCTGGCGGGCGTTCTGTTCCACCATCAGGATGGAAATGCCGGTGCGTGCCACCTCGATGATCCGGTCGAACAGCTCGTCCATCACGATCGGGGAAACCCCGGCGGTGGGCTCGTCCAGCATCAGCACCCTGGGCCGGGTCATCAGCGCGCGCCCCACGGCCACCTGCTGGCGCTGGCCGCCCGAAAGCTCGCCCGCCGCCTGGCGGCGCTTGTCGCGCAGGACCGGGAACAGCTCGTAGACCTGCTCCATGGTCTCGGTGATGTCGTCGCGGCGCAGAAAGGCGCCCATCTCGAGGTTCTCCTCCACCGTCAGCGAGGTGAAGATGTTGCTGGTCTGCGGCACGAAGGCCATGCCTTTCGCCACCCGGTCCTGCGGGGTGAGGCGGGTGATCTCCTCGCCATCGAGGCGCACCGCCCCGCCGCGCAGCTTCAGCATGCCGAAGACCGCCTTCATGGCGGTGGACTTGCCGGCCCCGTTGGGGCCCACGATCACCGCGATCTCGCCCCGTTCCACCGCCACCGTGCAGCCGTGCAGGATGTCCGCCCCCCCGTAGCCGCCGGTCATGTTCTCGCCGATCAGGAAGGGGCTGCCGGAGGCAGCGGGGCGCGGTTCGGCGGCGGGGAGCGTGCCGCCCGTGGTTTCGGGAAAGCCGCGGCTGCCCCGGCCTTCGGGGTTGGCGATGCTCGCGTCCTTGTTGCCGCGATCGTCCTGCCAGGGGGTCCTGCTCATGCGCCCACCTTGTCGCGGTTCTTCAGCCCGGTGCCCAGATAGGCCTCGATCACCTGCTCGTTGGCCTTGATCTCGTCGATCGAGCCCTCGGCCAGCACCCGGCCCTCGGCCATGCAGATCACCGGCTCGCACAGCCGGGCGATGAAATCCATGTCGTGTTCGATCACGCAGAAGGTATAGCCGCGCTCCCGGTTCAGCCGCAGGATCGCATCGGCGATGGTGTTGAGCAGCGTGCGGTTGACGCCCGCGCCCACCTCGTCGAGGAACACCACGCGGGCATCCACCATCATGGTGCGCCCCAGTTCGAGCAGCTTCTTCTGACCGCCCGAAAGGTTGCCGGCCTTCTCCTCGGCCAGATGGGCGATGGTGAGAAACTCCAGCACCTCGTCGGCCTTGCGCGCCAGCGCGCGTTCTTCTGCGCGGATGCGCGCGGGCGCGAACCAGGCGTTCAGAAGGCTTTCGCCGCTCTGCCCGCCGGGCACCATCATCAGGTTCTCGCGCACCGTCATCGAGGGAAATTCATGCGCGATCTGGAAGGTGCGCAGCAGCCCCTTGTGGAAGAGCACATGCGGCGGCAGGCCGGTGATGTCCTCGCCATCCATGAGGACACGGCCCGAAGTTGGCCTCAGAACGCCAGCTATCACGTTGAAAAGGGTAGTCTTTCCTGCTCCGTTAGGGCCGATGAGCCCGGTGATCGACCCCTTGGCGATCTCCAGGCTGGCCCCGTCAACGGCATGAAAGCCGCCGAAATGCCTGTGCAGATCCTCGACGGCGATCATCGCCGCACCGCTTGCCGGGCCTGCCTTGCTCACTGCATCAATCATGGCTTGCAACTCATGAGAACAGCCCGGAATTTCCGGGCTGTTCCCTCGTCTTCATGCGCCGTCCTCAGCGATACTTGACGGTGGTGACCTTGCCGCCCTCGATCACGATCTGACGGTAGTTGCCCGCCGATTCGCCCGGCCCGATCAGCTCCACCGCGGTGGCGCCGACATAGTCGATGTCCTTGCCCTCGGCCAAGAGCTTGAGCGCCTTTGCCAGTTCTCCCGGCAGGATCGGCTCGCCCGGGGCGTTGGCCACTTCCATCACCTTGCCCTTGTAGGCGGCCGGGTCGGAAGAGCCGGCGGCCTGCATGGCCAGCATGATCAGCGCCGCGGCATCGTAGCTTTCCGGCGTGAAGGGAGAGGAGGCGTCGAAGGCACCGCCGACGATCTCGGTGAACTTCGCGGCACCTTCGCTGTCGGTGCCCGGATGCTGGCCGGTGGAGCCGTCGATCTCGGTGCCGAAGTTCTCTTCCAGCGCGGCCGAGATCATCCCGTCGGGGAAGTGGAAGCTGTCGAAGGCGCCCGAATCCAGCGCCGCGCGCACGATGCCCGAGCCGCCCTGATCCACATAGCCGGCGACCACCAGCCGCTGCCCGCCGGCGGCCGCCAGCGCGCCCACCTCGGCCGAGTAGTCGGCCTTGCCGTCCTCATGGGCGGCGTTGATCGTCACCTTGCCGCCACGCTCCTCGAAGGCGGCCTGGAAGCTGTCGGCCAGGCCCTTGCCGTAGTCGTTGTTGGTATAGGTGACGGCCACCTCGTCGATGCCCTGCTCCAGCAGGATCTCGGCCATCACCACGCCCTGGCGGGCATCCGACGGCGCGGTGCGGAAGAACAGCCCGTTGTCCTCGGCGGTGGAGAGCGCCGGGCTGGTGGCCGAGGGCGAGATCATCACCACGCCGTTGGGCACGGCAACGTTGGAAAGGATCGCACCGGTCACGCCCGAGCAGTCGGCGCCGACGATGCCCTTCACCCCGTCGCCGGTGATCAGGCGCTCGGCGGCGGCGGTGGCGGCGCCGGCGTCGATGCAGGTGGAATCGGCGCGCACCGGCGTCACCGTGGCCCCGCCCAGCAGCGCGCCGGAATCGGAGACCTCCTTCATCGCCAGCTCGGCGCCGGCGGCCATCTGCGGGGTGAGCGATTCGATCGGGCCGGTGAAGCCGAGGATGATCCCGAGCTTGATCTCGTTGGAATGCGACCCGGCGGATGCCGCGCCGGCGGCCAGGGCGGTTGCGGCCGTGGCCATGAGCAGTCTTTTCATCGGATTTCTCCCTGGTTGGCTCGTTTTCTCCGGCCGGCAGGCTAGTTGGTGTTCGCGAAAAAGGAAAGCCCGAAAGCCGGCGGAGTTTTTCTTCCCCGCCGGCGCCCGGGCGTGCTATCCGTTCCGCATGCGGAACCGGACCGGAACAATGCCCCTCGTGCCCCACGCCTCCTCCGTCGATCTCATCGCCCATGTGCGCCGCCATGTGCGCCGCCATGTGCGCCGCGCCCTGGCGCGCCTGCGCAAGGCGCGCCGGGTGCGTCGGGTGCGCCCGGGCGCCGGTGCCCCCTTCCGCGTCTCCGCCCCCCGCCTCGCGGCGGGGGCGCTGGCGCTGCCGCTCGCCTTTCCGGCCGCCTTGCCGGCAGGGGCGGCGGCGGAGGGGGGCAGCGTCTCCACCAGCGCCGGGGAAGTGCGGATCGAGCCCGTGCTCGACGGGCTGAAGGAACCCTGGAGCCTCGCGTTCCTGCCCGACGGCGGCTTTCTTGTCACCGAGCGCGGCGGGCGGCTGACCCATGTCAGCGCCGAGGGCGCACGGCTCCGGGTCAGGGGCGTGCCGCCGGTGGCGCGCGGCGGGCAGGGGGGGCTGCTGGATGTGGTGGTCGCGCGCGATTTCGCCACCAGCCGCGAGATCTTCCTCAGCTTCGCGAAACGCCAGGGCGGCGGGTCGGGCACGGCGCTGGCCGTGGCGCGCCTGTCGGATGAGGGAACGCGGCTCGAAAGGCTGCGGACGATCTTCGAGATGCGCCCGGGAAGTTCCGGCGGGCGGCATTTCGGCGGGCGGATCGTCGAGGCGCGCGACGGCACGCTGCTGCTGACCCTCGGCGAACGCGGCGACCGGCCCTCGGCGCAGGATCTGTCGCGCCACAACGGCAGCATCATCCGCATCAACCGTGATGGCAGCGTGCCCGCAGACAACCCCTTCGTGAACACCCCCGGCGCCCGGCCCGAGATCTGGAGCTACGGCCATCGCAACCCGCAGGGCGCGGCGCTGGACGGGCGGGGGCGGCTGTGGATCAACGAGCACGGCGCGCGCGGCGGCGACGAGATCAACCTGATCCGCAAGGGCGCCAACTACGGCTGGCCGGTGATCGCCTACGGGGTGCATTATTCCGGGGCGAAGATCGGCGAGGGCACCCGCAAGGAAGGGATGGAGCAGCCGGAATACTACTGGGACCCCTCGATCGCGCCCTCGGGGCTGCTCGTCTATTCCGGCAGGCTCTGGCCGCAGTGGCGCGGGCATCTGTTCAGCGGTTCGCTGAAATTCCACATGATTTCCCGCCTCGACCCGAAGGGCTGGGAGGAGGAGCGCATCGCGGCGCCGCAGACCCTGCGGGTGCGCGACCTGCGCGAGGCGCCCGACGGCTCGATCTGGTTCCTGAGCGTGGGGCAGGGGGCCGTCTACAGGATGGTGCCGGGCTGAGCCGGCCGCGGCAGCGCTGTCGCTTCCTGTCATCTGCCTCCCGCTCTCCCGCCTCTCGTGCCTGTCTCGCGTGTCTGTCTTCTGTCTCTCGTGTCTGTCTCTCGTGTCGGCGTTGCGGCGGAGGCTCCTGCATGAATGCATGAAGGATCCCGGGGATCCGAGCGGTTTCGACAGCCGGGATCACCCCGGCGCGGGCAGCTGGCACGATCAGGTGGCGCTGTCCTTGCCGGAGAGACGGGATCCATGCGTTCCTCCGTGCACCCATCGTCAGCGTCATTGGCCTGCCGATGGTGCCGGCGCGCCGATGATCGGCGGTTTCCACCTGAACACGCTGTCGTCGGCGGAGAGGGGAATCACACCGGCAACCGCCGGGCATGCGCACCGCGTTCGCGATAGGGGGTGGTGTTGTAATGCGCCCGGTAGCATTTGGAGAAATGCGACGGCGAGGCGAACCCGCAGGCGAGCGCCACGTTGATCACGCTCATGTCGGTCTGCAGCAGCAGGTTGCGCGCCTTCTGGAGGCGCAGCTCCATGTAGTAGCGCTTGGGGCTGCGGTCGAGGTAGCGGCGGAACAGCCGCTCCAGCTGGCGGGTGGACATGCCCACCGCGGCAGCCAGGGCCGAGGGGCTCACCGGCTCCTCGATGCTGTTTTCCATCATCTCGATCACCCGCGCCAGCCTGGGGTGGCGCACCCCGATCCGGGCCGGCACCGAAAGGCGCTGCGTGTCCTGGTCGGTCCGGATCGCGCTGTAGAGCTGCTGATCGGCCACCGCGCCGGCCAGCTCGGGGCCGTGATCCCCGGCGATCAGGTTCAGCATCAGGTCGATCGAGGCGGTGCCGCCGGCCGCCGTCATCCGGTCGCCGTCGATGGTGAAGACGGCGCGGCTCAGCCGCACCTCATCGAAGGTTTCGGCGAAGCTGTCGCGGTTTTCCCAGTGGATCGTCGCCCGCCGCCCGTCCAGCAGCCCGGCCAGGGCCAGGGTATGGGCCGCGGTGCACAGCCCGCCGATCCGCACCCCGCGCCGGCTTTCGCGCCGCAGCCAGCCGAGCACCTGGCGGCTCGAGGCGCGGTCGATGTCGAGCCCGCCGCAGACCATGATCGTGTCGCCGCGCGCGGTTTCGCCAAGCCCCCCGTCGAGCCTGATGCCGATTCCCAGCGAACAGGTGGTCTCGGAGCCGTTCTCTCCGATCAGCGACCAGCTGTAGAGCTGCCTGCCGGCGATCCGGTTGGCAAGGCGCAGGCATTCCACGGCGCAGGAAAAGGACAGCAGGGTGAAGCGATCGAGCAGCAGGAAGTGGAAATGCGCGGGGCTGCCGGACCCCGACCGGGGCGGCCGGGCCGGCGTGCGCCGCACGGGGTGGGAACCGGACATGGCGCCTCCTCCTCTGTGAAGGTGACTCGACCGCACTTAGCGAACCAGCTTTGCCAGGATCTGGCAAGAGCGGGACGGGCTGCGGCCGGCGCGATCGCGGTTTGCGCCTTCGGCTGCCATGGCCTATAAGCGGCTCCTGACGTTTCGGGGAAGCGGAGCAACAAGAGATGGCAGAGTGGCAGAAATCCGGCTGGCGCGGCAGGCCGCGGGTCCAGATGCCGGACTATCCCGATCAGGACGCGCTGCGCGCGGTCGAGGCGCGGCTGGCCAAATACCCGCCGCTCGTCTTCGCCGGCGAGGTGCGCCGGCTGAAGGAGGCGCTCGGCCAGGCCGCCCGCGGCGAGGCCTTCCTGCTTCAGGGGGGCGATTGCGCCGAAAGCTTCGCCGAGTTTTCCGCCGATCTGATCCGCGATACCTTCAAGGTGATGCTGCAGATGGCGATGGTGCTCACCTATGGCGCCAAGGTGCCGGTGGTGAAGGTCGGGCGCATGGCCGGCCAGTTCGCCAAGCCGCGCTCGGCCCCGACCGAAACCATCGGCGGGCGCGAACTGCCCAGCTACCGCGGCGACATCATCAACGGTTTCGATTTCGACCCCGCCGCCCGGGTGCCCGATCCGCAGCGGATGCTGCAGGCCTATACTCAAGCCGCGGCCACGCTGAACCTGCTGCGCGCCTTTTCTCAGGGCGGCTATGCGAATGTGCACCAGGTGCACGCCTGGACGCTCGGCTTCACCCAGGGCGAAGAGGCCGCGCGCTATCGCGACGTGGCCAGCCGGATCTCGGACACGCTGGACTTCATCCGCGCCGCCGGGGTCAGCGAGGAAAGCGCCCACACGCTGCAGACGGTGGACTTCTACGTCAGCCACGAAGCGCTGCTTCTGGAATACGAGGAGGCGCTGTGCCGGATCGACAGCACCTCGGGGCGCCCGGTGGCCGGTTCCGGGCACCTGCTCTGGATCGGCGACCGCACCCGCCAGCCCGACGGTGCGCATGTGGAATTCTGCCGCGGGGTGCAGAACCCGATCGGGCTGAAATGCGGCCCCACGATGAGCGCCGATGACCTGAAGCGCCTGCTGGAGATCCTGAACCCGGAAAACGAGCCCGGCCGGCTGACCCTGATCACCCGTTTCGGCGCCGGCAGCGTCGGCGATCACCTGCCGCGGCTGATCAGGGTGGTGCGCGAGGAAGGCGCCGAGGTGCTGTGGAGCTGCGACCCGATGCACGGCAACACGATCAAGTCCTCCTCGGGCTTCAAGACCCGCCCCTTCGATTCGGTGCTGCGCGAGGTGCGCGAGTTCTTCGCCGTGCACAAGGCCGAGGGCACGATTCCCGGCGGGGTGCATTTCGAGATGACGGGCAAGGATGTCACCGAATGCACCGGCGGGGTGCGGGCGGTCACCGAAGAGGACCTCTCCAGCCGCTACCACACCGCCTGCGATCCGCGGCTGAATGCCAGCCAGTCGCTGGAACTGGCCTTCCTCGTTTCCGAGGAACTCTCGGCGCGGCGCGATCGCCCGGCGCGATCGGTCGCGCTCTGATCCCGGGGCGGTCCGAGGGGCGGTCCGGGGGGGCGCGATCCGGGCGCGCGGCGGCTGCCTGCGGCGGCGCGGCGAGCAGCGTGCGGGCGCGGCGTTTCCCGGAGCCGGCAGACCCCGGAAGCCGACAGGGCGGCGCCATCCGCCCCTGCCGGCCACCCGGATCGGAGAGCCCGCGCCCCGGAGAGCCCGAGAAAAGCCCCGGAGAGCCGCGGTGCCCGGGGGCGGCCTCTCCCGTCCTGCGCCGCGGCTGCCGTCTGCGCGCGGAAGCGCGCCGGGCCGTCGTATCGGGGAGTCGCGCGGGCGCCCTTCAGCCGTTGTTCACCACGAGGCGCAGCGGCGGGCGGGGGGAGGCCCCCCTTGCCCGCCGGGCCCCGGCGGCCGGGGCCGGAGAGGATTCTCCCGCGCTCCCGGCAGAGGCGGGATGGTGAAAGGGGGCCGGCGCTTCCCGCAGCCCCGCCGCCGGCAGTCTGCCGGAAGGAAAGGCAAGGGCCGGCCCGGCGGACAGGGGCAGCGGTTCGGCCTCGAACGCGCGCAGCAGCAGGCGGCGCGGGGCGCGCCCGATCCGGCCGGCGCTCTGCAGGCAGCCGATCACTCGGGTCAGCCGGTCTTCGTCATCGGTCAGCGGGGCCAGCAGCATGGCCGCGCGCAGCGCCGGCCGGCCGATTCCGCACGGTGCTTCCAGTTCCAGGCGCATCAGCGCCGGGCCGGCACAGCAGTCGGCGAAGATCCTCTGGATCTCCTTGCGGGAGGCCGGTTCGAACAGGGCACTGAAGGGCATGCCGCTGACATCCATTCCCAGCAGCGCCGCCAGATGTCGCCCGCCAAGGCGGATCCGTCCGGTTCCCGGAGCGATCCGCTCCAGCACGAAGCAGTATTCGAGCACTTCGGCCAGGGCGCGCGGATCGATGTCGCGCCGACGCGGAATCCGCCCGTTCCCGGCGAGCGCGCGCCAGCAGTCCTCCAGCGCCCGGAGCGCGCCGCGGGGAACTTCGCCTTCTGCGCCTCCCGCCGCGCCGGCCCGGCTGCCGCCCGGCCCGGGGCGGGAAGAGAATCTCTCGTCATGGTGGCTCATCGCCCTGCCTCCGCCAGCGGCGGGCTTTCCGGCATGCTCGGCCCGCCATCGGTTAACCGTTTCTGCACAAATTCCTGCCGATACCTTAATATGCCATGGTTTTCATCAAATGCCGCATGAAAAATTGTTAAATGGTTAACGCCCCGCGCGGCGGCAGGGAGGCGCCGGGCTTGACCCCGGAGCGGCAATCGCGCAGACCGCCTCCGGTAATCGCGGCATGAAAGTGGCGTGAAAGGCGGAGCGGAGGCGGACATGGCCGACAGACGCGGGCTGCTGCTGATCATCTCCTCGCCTTCGGGGGCGGGCAAGTCCACCCTTTCGCGCCGGCTGCGGGCCTGGGATCCGACGATCCGCTTTTCGGTTTCGGCCACGACCCGCCCCCCGCGACCGGGCGAGGTTGACGGGCAGGACTATCTCTTCGTCAGCCGGGAATCGTTCGAGGCGATGGTCGCCCGCGGCGAGATGCTGGAACATGCCGAGGTGTTCGGGAACCTCTACGGCAGCCCGAAGGCGCCGGTGATCGCGGCGATGGAGCAGGGCATCGA
Organism: Paracoccaceae bacterium; assembly: GCA_026989055.1. Taxonomy (GTDB): domain Bacteria; phylum Pseudomonadota; class Alphaproteobacteria; order Rhodobacterales; family Rhodobacteraceae; genus JAJRUE01. Next base: position 14,251 of record JALSKC010000043.1, on the reverse strand, counting down.
CACGCTGTTCGACATCGACTGGCAGGGCGGTCAGCAGATCCGGAATTCGGAACTGGGGCGGGATGTGGTCTCGGTGTTCGTCCTGCCGCCGTCGATGGCCGAGCTCGAGCGCCGGCTGCGCGCGCGCGGGCAGGACAGCGACGAGGTCATCCGCGCCCGGATGGAAAAGAGCATGGCCGAAATCTCGCACTGGGCCGAATACGACTACGTGCTGATAAACGACGATCTGGAGGCGACCGAAACCCGGCTGCGGGCGATCGTCACCGCCGAGCGTCTGCGCCGCGAGCGCCGCCCGGGGCTGTCGGATTTCGTGCGGCGGCTGAATGCGGAATTCGCGGCAGGAACGGGGCGCGGCGACGGTGCCGGCGCGAAAGGCCCGAACGGCCCGAAAGGACAGACAGGGAAGCTCGATCTTGCCGGCGACCACGCTGCGCGGAAAGGGCAGACAGGGAAGGGAGAATACGGATGAGCCTCTATACGCTGGGCGATCTGCGCCCGGAACTTCCGGAAAGCGGTGATTTCTGGGTCGCGCCGGGCGCCAGGCTGATCGGCCGGGTGGCGCTGGGCGAGGGGGCTTCGGTCTGGTTCGGGGCGGTCCTGCGCGGCGACAACGAGCCGATCACCGTCGGCCCCGGCAGCAACATCCAGGAAAACTGCGTGCTGCACACCGATATCGGCTATCCGCTGGCAATCGGGGCAGATTGCACCATCGGCCACAAGGCGATGCTGCACGGCTGCAGCATCGGGGCGGGCAGCCTGGTCGGGATGGGGGCGACGGTGCTGAACGGGGCCCGGATCGGCCGGGGCTGTCTGATCGGCGCCGGCGCGCTGGTGACCGAGGGCCGGGAGATCCCCGACGGCGTCCTCGTGCTGGGCGTGCCGGCGCGGGTGGTCCGCCGGCTGGAAGAGGGCGAAACCGGGATGCTGCTGGAATCGGCGCGCCACTACCGGGACAACATGCGCCGGTTTCGCGACGAGTTGCGGGAAATCGTCCCGCCCCGCCGCTGAGCCCGGCCGCCGAGCCCGTCGGAAGTTTCCCCCCCCCGGAGGGAAAGGCGGCGGCCTCCCGCGGGGCATCCCGCGCGCCGCCGCGGCTCTGCGAGGAGGAATCTGCCGCCGATCCGTTTCCGGCGGCAGGCCGGGCCGGCGCGCTTCAGGCGGCAACACCGGAGCCGTTGTCCTCGGGGGCGCGCCGGGCTGCCGGGCCGGCGGCGGTGCGTTCGATCCGGCGCACCGCCATGTGCATCCACAGCGCGGTTGCGGCCACGATCGCGAACAGCAGCATGAAGGGCGCGGTCCAGATGCCGGTGACATCGAGCAGGAAACCGAAGGCGATCGGCAGGAAGAATCCGCCCAGCCCGCCGATCATCCCCACCATTCCGCCCACGGGCCCGATGTGCTCGGGATAGTAGCTCGGGATGTATTTGAACACTGCCGCCTTGCCCAGGCTCATCAGGAATCCGAGCAGCACGCTCAGCCCCACGAACAGCGGCAGCGAGACCGAAAGCTCGAAGCTGATCGTGCCGCCGATTCCCTCCAGCGTGAAGCGGCTGCCGGGGAAGGACATCACCAGCAGGATCGGCAGCGAGCACAACAGCGCGAGGTAGTTGACGAAACGCGCCCCGCTGCGGTCCGACATCCAGCCGCCCAGGGCGCGGAACACGGAGCCGGGCAGCGAATAGAGTCCGGCCAGGACGCCGGCGAGGGTCAGCTCCAGCCCGTAGGCGCCCACGTAGTAGCGCGGCAGGAAGGAAGCCAGCGCCACGAAGGCCCCGAAGGAGAAGAAGTAATAGCCGGAAAACCGCCAGACCCGGGGATCCCGGAGCGGGGCGAGCTGCGCGGCAAGGCCGGGCGTGGGGCGCGCGCCGGCCCGGCGCTCCCGCTGGAGCGGATCGGGCCTGGCCAGCAGGTAGAACAGCACCGCCATCAACGCCAGCACAAGGGCATAGACCCTGGCCGTGCCCTCCCATCCCAGCGCCACGACCAGGAAGGGCGCGCCGAAGTTGGTGACCGCCGCCCCCACGTTGCCGACGCCGAAAAATCCCAGCGCGCTGCCCTGATGCCGCGGCTCGAACCAGCGCGAGACATAGGCGACGCCGATGATGAAGGATCCCCCGGCCAGGCCGAGGAACAGCGCCGCGACAAGGAACATCGCGAAGCTCTCCGCCCAGCTCATCGCCCAGACGGCCAGCGCGGTCAGCAGCATCTGCAGCGGAAACACGATCCGCCCGCCGTATCGGTCCACGATCACGCCCAGGAACAGGCGGCTGACCGAGCCCGTCAGCACCGGCGTGGCCACCAGCAGCCCGAACCGGGTGTCGCTCAGCCCCAGCTCCTCCTTGATGCTGACGCCGATGATGGAAAACAGCGTCCAGACCGCGAAGCAGACGGTGAAGGCCAGGGTGCTGAGCCCGAGGGCGCGGATCCGGTCGGCTTTCGTGACGGGCGGGTTGTTCGGCACGGGGTATCTCCTCCTCTCATTCGGCGGCGGTTGCAGGGACGTCGGCGCCGCATTCTCCGAGCAGCGCCTCCAGCTCCGGCCGGCAGGATCCGCAGGCGGTGCCGGCTGCCGTGTGCCGTCCCAGCGCGGCGATGCTGGTCGCGCCGGCGCGGATCGCCCGGCGCAGCGTTTCGCGCCCGACCGAAAGGCAGGCGCAGACGGTCGGTCCGGGGTCTTCACCTGCGCCCTGCGCCTGCCCGCTCAGGGCGGCCAGCGCCGGCAGGTCGCTTCCGATCAGCCCGATCACATGGTTCCGGTCGATCTGCGGCTGCCCGGATCCGGCGAAGAACAGCCCCCGCACCCTGCCGCCCTCATGTATCGCCACCCGGAAGATGCCGCGGGCCGGATCCAGCAGCAGGCTGGCGCTGCCGCCGGCGAGCCCGAGCACGCGACGGGCTTCCTCCTCCCAGTCGTCGGGCAGCCGCAGCGAGGCGGTCTCGCAGCGCCAGCCGGTTTCGGTCCGGGCGATCGCCGCCTGTTCGCCGCGCGGGCGCATCGGGGCGGCCGAGGCGGCGAAGCCGTGCCAGCGGACCGGGAAGGGGCGCAGCCGGACCAGGGCGCCCTTGAGCGCCGGCTGGCCCGACAGCCGGTCGCATGCGGGGGGAATCAGGGCGTTGACCCGCCCGCCGGCGGAGTTCTGCCCGCTCCAGTGCATCGGGGCGAAGATCTCGCCGGGGCGCTGGCGCGTGCTCGGCTGCGCCCGCAGCACCGCCCGCCCCCGGGGCGAGACGAGTTCCACCAGCGCGCCAGGCGCGATCCCGAGCCGGCGGGCATCCTCGGGGTGGATCTCGAGCAGGGGCTCCGGGCTGTGCCTGCCCAGCCGGGGCGAGAGCCCGGTGCGGCTCATCATGTGCCACTGGTCGCGCAGCCGGCCGGAATTGAGCCGGAATTCCTCCGCCCCGGCCCGCCCGCCCGCCGCCGGGGGGTGCAGCGGCACCATCCGTGCCCGGCCGCCTTCATGCAGGAACCGTCCCCGGGCGAAGAACCGGCCATTCCGGGTCTGCGCCGTGCGGCCCGCTGCCGGCACCGGCCATTGCACCGGCCTGAAGGCCGCGTAGTCGCTGTCACTGATTCCGGCCAGAGCGGAGATGTCGAAATCGCTTCCCAGAGCGGCGGCCCTGCCGGAGAGGGCGGCGTGTTCGCGGAAGATCTCGGCCACGTTCCGGTAGGAGAAGGCCCGCTGCCAGCCCATGCGCGCGGCCACGTCGCAGATGATTCGCCAGTCCGGTCGGGCCTGCCCCGGGGCCGGCAGGAAGGCGCGTTGCAGGCTGATCCGCCGCTCGGAATTGGTGACGGTGCCGGTCTTTTCGCCCCAGGCGGTGGCCGGCAGGATCACATGAGCAAGCGCGGTGGTGTCGGTTTCGGTCACTTCCGAAACCACCCGGAAGGGCACCCTGGCGATCGCGTCGCGGACGGCATCGGCGTCGGGCATCGAGGCGGCCGGATTGGTGCCGATGATCCACAGCGCCCGGATCTCGCCCCGGCCACAGGCGGCGAACAGATCCACCGCCTTGAGCCCCGGGCGGGTGCAGATCCGGGGCGAGCGCCAGTGCGCCTGCACCGCGGCGCGGTGGGCGGGGTTCTCGATCTCGAGGTGGCAGGCCAGCGTATTGGCCAGCCCGCCCACCTCGCGCCCGCCCATCGCGTTGGGCTGGCCGGTGACCGAGAAGGGCCCGCAGCCGGGGCGGCCGATCCGCCCGGTTGCCAGGTGGCAGTTGATGATCGCGTTCACCTTGTCGGTGCCGCAGGCCGACTGGTTGACCCCCTGCGACCAGAGCGTGACCACCCGGGGGGTGGCGATCCACATGTCGATGAAGCGCCGCTGTGCCTCGGGCGCCAGTCCGCTGGGCGCGCCGCGCCCGGCGCGGGCCGCCGCAAGCGCTTCTTCCATACCCTCCGGAAAGCCGCCCTCCGGGCCGGGAGCGCAGGCGCCGCGCCGGTCGATCTCGGCCAGCAGGGCGTTGAACAGGGCGATATCCCCGTCGGGGGCGACGGGCAGATGCAGATCCGCGGCCTCAGCGGTGGCGGTGCGGCGCGGGTCGATCACCACGATCCGCATCTCCGGCCTGGCCTCGCGCGCGGCCAGCAGGCGCTGGAACAGAACCGGATGGCACCAGGCAAGGTTGCTGCCCACGAGGACGACCAGATCGGCCAGCTCCAGATCCTCGTAGGTGCAGGGAACGGTATCGGCCCCGAAGGCACGCCGGTGGCCGGCCACGGTCGAGGCCATGCACAGCCGCGAGTTGGTGTCGATGTTGGCCGCGCCGATGAACCCCTTCATCAGCTTGTTGGCCACGTAGTAGTCTTCGGTCAGGATCTGGCCGGAAACGTAAAAGGCCACCGATTCCGGCCCGTGCTCGCGGATCGCCCCGGCGAAGCGCGCGGCGACCAGATCGAGCGCCCGATCCCAGCTGGCCGGCCGGCCCTCGATCCGCGGCAGCAGGATCCGCCGCTCCAGGCCGATCGTCTCGCCCAGGGCCGCACCCTTGGAGCAGATCCGCCCGAAATTGGCCGGATGGTCCGGGTCGGCGCGGATCTCCCCCCCGTCCGAGACCAGCAGGCCGCAGCCGACCCCGCAATAGGGGCAGGTGGTGGCGCTCTCGCTCATGCGGCGTCGGGCCGGCGCAGGCGCGCCTCGTCCAGCAGGATCCGGCCGTTCTCGACCCTGATCCCGTAGGTTTCCACCGTTCCCTCGCCGGGACCGCCGACCTGGCCGGTTTCCAGCGAGATCACCCAGTTGTGCAGCGGGCAGGTCACCGATGTGCCGTGCACGATCCCTTCGGAAAGCGGCCCGTTCCTGTGCGGGCATCGGTCTTCGAGTGCGAATACCCGGTCATCGCCGGTGCGAAAGACGGCCACGCATCCCTGCGGTGTCCGGATCACGCGTGCCCCGCGCGGCGGGATGTCCTCCAGCGCGGCGATGTCGATCCAGCTGCTCATTCCGCTGCCTCCGTCGTCAGATCTGCCAGGGGGGACCAGCTGCGCGGGCGGCTTTCCGGCCGCGCCAGCTCGGCCCAGGGGTCCCGCCGATGAACGGACTGGGAAATCTCGAAGCGCCTGACAAGGGCGGCGCGGCTTTCCCGGTCGGTCACGACCCGTTCGATCACCCAGTCCATGCCCACCTTGGCGACCCATTTGTAGGGGCGGTCCAGATAGTCGGCGCTTTCCCGGTAGAGCTGGAGGAAGGCGCAGGCGAGTTCGATCACCTCTTCCTCGGTTTCGACCGTGGCCAGGGGCTCGGTCTGCTTCACCTCCATGCCGGCGGCACCGGCCACCGAGACCTGATAGCCGCTCTCCACGCAGACGACCCCGAGATCCTTGCAGGTGGCCTCGGCGCAGTTGCGCGGGCAGCCGGAGACCGCCATCTTCACCTTGTGCGGGGTCCAGCTGCCCCAGAGAACCTTTTCCAGCCGGATGCCGAGGCCGGTGCTGTCCCGGGTGCCGAAGCGGCAGTGCTCGGAGCCGACGCAGGTCTTCACCGTGCGCAGCCCCTTGGCATAGGCATGGCCGGAAACCAGCCCGGCGGCGTTCAGGTCGGCCCATATCGCGGGCAGATCCTCCTTCTTCACGCCGAGCAGGTCGATCCGCTGCCCGCCGGTGATATGCACGGTCGGCACGTCGTATTTCTCGGCCGCATCGGCGATCGCGCGCAGCTCGGCCGGCGTTGTGATGCCACCCCACATGCGCGGCACCACGCTGTAGGTGCCATCCTTCTGGATGTTGGCGTGGTTGCGTTCGTTCACGAGCCGGCTCTGGGCGTCATCGGCATATTCCAGCGGCCATTCGCACAGCAGGTAGTAGTTGAGCGCCGGGCGGCAGATGTGGCAGCCGCAGGAGGTCTTCCAGCCCATTTCCTGCATCACGGCGGGGATCGACTTCAGCGCGCGCGCGCGGATCAGGCGGCGGATGTCCTGGTGGCCGTGATCGGTGCAGGGGCAGATGCCGGCCGGGGCAGGGGGGGCGGCCTCCGTGCCCAGGGTTGCCGCCAGCAGCCGTTCCACCAGCCCCGTGCAGGAACCGCAGGAGGCCGAGGCCCCGGTGCGCTCCCGCACGGCGGCCAGATCTCCGGCGCCGGCGCGGATCGCCTCCACGATCTCTCCCTTGCACACGCCGTTGCAGCCGCAGATCTCGGCCTCTGCCGACAGCGCCCTGACCGAGGCCAGCGGATCGGTCTCTCCGCTCCCCTGGAAGGCGGGGCCGAAGATCAGCCTCTCGCGGATGGCGGAAATGTCCTCTCCCGATTTCAGCTTGTCGAAGAACCAGCCGCTGTCGGCGGTCTCGCCATACATCACGATGCCGCTGATGCGCGCATCCTCCACCACCAGCCGCCTGTAGATCCCGCGTGCCGGATCGCGAAAGACGATCTCCTCGCGCCCCGCCCCTTCGGAGAAATCGCCGGCCGAGAACAGGTCGACTCCGCTCACCTTCAGCCTGGTCGAGACGACCGGCGGCACGAAGGCGGCCTCCTCCCCCCGCAGGGTCTTCGCCAGGACCTCGGCCATGTCGAACAGGGGCGCGACAAGGCCGTAGACCACCCCGGCGTGTTCGGCACATTCGCCCAGCGCATGGATGTCCTCGGCGCTGGTGCGCATCGCGTCATCCACCCAGATTCCGCGCTCGACCCTGATTCCGGCCTCGGTGGCGAGCCGGGTTTCGGGGCGGATTCCGGCGGCCATCACCACCAGATCGGCCGGAAACAGCGCCCCGTCCTCCAGCAGCACCGCCTCGGCCCGCTCCTTGCCCAGGATGGCGGTGGTATGGGCCTTGCAGACAACCCTGATGCCGCGCCCCTCGAACTCCTTCTGCAGCAGGTATCCGGCCGCCGGATCGAGCTGGCGTTCCATCAGATGCTCCATCAGATGCAGGACGGTGACCTCCATGCCCTGCCTGTGCAGCGCGGCGGCGGCCTCGAGCCCCAGAAGCCCGCCGCCGATCACCACCGCGCGCCCACCGGCCCGGGCCGCGGCGCGCATCTGCTCCACATCGTCCAGGTCCCGGAACCCGACCACCCCGGGCAGATCGTTTCCCTGCACCGGAATGAAGAACGAGGCCGATCCGGTGGCGATGACCAGCTTGTCGTAGGGGGTGGCGCCCCGGGCGGTGATCACCCGTTTCTGCCGCCGGTCGATCCTGAGCACCGGCTCGCCGAAGCGCGTGGCGATGCCGCGCCGGCGATACCAGGCGTCATCATGGGTGACGATCTCCTCGAATTCCCGTTCGCCGGCGAGAACCGGGGTCAGGAGGATCCGGTTGTAGTTGCCCCGCGGCTCGGCCCCGAACAGGGTGATGTCGAACCTGCCCGGCTCCAGCTCCTCCAGCAGGCGCCCCGAGGCCATGCCGGCGCCGATCACCACAAGCTTTTTCGCCATTTTCAGCTCCACCGTTGCATTCCGGCTGCCTCCCGGCATCCCGCGCGGCCATCCGCTGCACCCGCCGCACTCGCGGTTCCGCGCCCCGCGCGGCGGGAATCGGCGCGGCAGCCTGCTCCGGTAAGTAATACGCCTTGCCGGTGTTGCTGTCTGTTGCTAAGTTTTCAGGATATCAGTGCATGAAACGCAACAGACACGCCCCATCGATGCGTCATCTCCAGACACTCGCCTTCATCGACCGGATCGCCCGGTGCGGGTCGCTGCGCAGCGCCGCCGAGGAGCTGGGGATCACCCCCTCCGCGCTGAACCGGCGCATCCTTGCGGTGGAAGAGGAGCTCGGGGTGCAGATCTTCGAGCGCCACCCCGCGGGGCTGCGCCCGAACATCGCCGGCGAGATCCTGCTCGAACATATCCGCAACCAGTTGGCCGACATGGAGCGGGTGAAGTCGCGCATCGCCGACCTGTCGGGAATGCGCGCGGGCCATGTGCGCATCGCCACGACCCGCGAGCCGGTCGCCTATTTCCTGCCCGGGCTGATCCGTGATCATCTGCTGGAATTCCCGGCCGTCACCTTCAGCGTGAACCTGCTCGGGCGCGGCGAGGCGGAAAACTCGCTGCTCGACAACAGCAACGACATCGCATTCGTGTTCGAACCGGTTCACCGCCAGAACCTGCAGACGGTGTTTTCCGCGCCGCAGGAACTGCTGGCGGTGCTCTCGGCCGACCATCCGCTGGCCGCTCGCGGGCGCCTGCACATCTACGAATGCGCCGATTTTCCGCTGCTGCTGCCCCAGCGGCCGGAGGGAATCCGCCAGATACTGGACGAGATCGCAGCCAGGACCGGGATCACCCTGCGCCCGGCGGTGGAATCCAACTCGCTGGAACTGCTGCGCCTGATGTCGCAGAACCGGCAGGCAATCAGCTTCTGCCTGCCGGTCAATCGCCGCCCGGATCTGCAGGCGGCGGGGCTGGTGGCGCTGCCGCTGCACACGCGCGGCGTGCCGTCCGGCGTTCTGGTGGCCGGGCATCTGAAGGGGCGCACCCTGCCGGTGGCCGCCGCCCGTTTTCTGGAGACGGCGCACAAGCAGCTCGCCCTGCAGTTCTCCTGAGGCCGCCGGCGCGCGCCGGGCCGTGCGGATCGTGCCGGGCATGGCCGGGCAAGAGCCGGGCACCGCGGACAGGGGGCGCGGACGGGAGGCGCGGACGGGGGGCGGTGCACTGGAACTGAGGCGACGCACCGGGCGACGCCCGGATGCGCCGCGCTAGCGGGCCGCCGTCGCGGCTACCGGCGGCTGGCGCGGATCCTGTGGATTCGGATAGACGAGCCCGGCCGAGATCACCAGCTTGGCCGCATCCTCGACGCTCATCTCCAGTTCGATCACATCCGATTGCGGCACGAACAGCAGAAACCCGGATGTCGGGTTCGGGGTGGTCGGCAGGAACACCGAGACCATCTGCTCGTCGCGCGGGATGATGCTGTTGATCTCGCCTTTGGCATTGGTGGAAATGAAGGCCACCGCCCAGATTCCCTTGCGCGGATATTCCACCAGGCAGGCCTTCTCGAAAGAGGTCTCGCGCTGCGAGAACACGGTTTCGACGATCTGCTTCAACCCGTTGTAGACCGAGCGCACCACCGGCATCCGCCCCACCAGCCCCTCGGCCCAGGCGAGCACCGAACGGCCGATGAACCCCTTGGCCAGCCAGCCGAGGAAGATGGTGAACAGGAAGAAGAACACCACGCCGACACCGCGGATGTTGATCGAGGTGTCCTCTCCGAAGATCTTCCGGATCAGGGTATCGGGCTGGTAGGCCTGCGGCACGAAGGGGAGCACCCAGCTGTCGATCCAGCCGACGAATGTCCAGAACAGGTAGATCGTCAGCCCGATCGGCACCAGCACCACGAGCCCGGTGAAGAAATTGGCGCGGATGGAGTTGAACAGCCGCCGCCGGCGCGACAGCCTGGGCTTTTCCTTGTCGAACGGGTTGCTCATCGGCGCTGCATGTCTTTCCTGGGCAGACAGGAACTTAATCTCTCGCCCGGCCTTCTACAACGGCGCCGGGAAGAAAACCGCGCCGGGCCGGGCAGGGAGGGGCGGCACCGGCGAGCCGGGTGCGCCCGCCGGTGCCCCTGACGGCGTTCCGGGGCGGCACCGGCAGGATCCGGGCCGGCGGCCTCGTCGCCATGCCGCTGCGCCCCTCGAGGCGCGCCCTCAGCCCGTCCCGGCCGACATCCTGGCAAGGGCTGCGGCTATCCGCGCGGCCAGGCGGGCGTTGTTCAGGACCAGCGCGATATTGGCCTCGAGCGAGCGCCCTGCGCTCAGCTCGAACAGCCGCTGCAGCAGGAAGGGGGTGACCTGCTTGGCGGCGATGCCCCTTTCGGATGCCTCCTCCAGGGCGGTCCCGATCAGCGGTGCCAGCTCCGCGGCCGGGATCTCCGCTTCGGGCGGGATCGGGTTGGCCACCAGCTGTCCGCCCGCCAGCCCCATCTCGCCGCGCACAAGATGCGCGCGCGCGATCAGCGCCGGATCGTCCATGCGCAGCGGCGCCGGCAAGCCGCTCGAGCGCGACCAGAAGGCCGGGAAATCGTCCTGCCCGAAGGCGATCACCGGCACGCCCAGGGTTTCCAGCACTTCCAGCGTTTTCGGCAGATCGAGAATGGCCTTGGCCCCGGCCGCGACCACCGTGACCGGGGTCTGCGCCAACTCGTGCAGGTCGGCCGAGATGTCGAAGCTGGTTTCGGCGCCGCGATGCACGCCGCCGATGCCGCCGGTGGCAAAGACCCGGATGCCGGCCAGATGGGCGGCGATCATCGTCGCCGCAACCGTCGTCGCCCCGGTGCCTCCGGCGGCGAGGCAGGCCGGCAGATCGGCGCGTGACAGCTTGGCCGCGTCCCGGGCCCGGCCGAGCCGATCCAGTTCTGCGTCACCCAGCCCGATGTGCAGCCGTCCCTCCAGCACCGCGATGGTGGCCGGGGTGGCGCCGTGGCGGCGGACCTCGGCCTCGACCCGGCGCGCGGTTTCCACGTTCTGCGGCCAGGGCATGCCGTGGGTGATGATCGTGGATTCCAGCGCCACGATGGCACCGCCGCGGGTGCGGGCCTCGGCCACTTCGGGAGAAGGGTGCAGACTGATCACGGTTCGGCCTCTCCCGACACATGCTCTGCCGCCGCCCGCAGCGCGGCATCCAGCGCCCCCGCGCGCCCGGCGCCACCGGTTTCGGCCGCGATATGGGCGGCCATGAAGGTATCTCCCGCGCCGGTGACGCGCGCCAGCGGCACCTTGCGGGCGGGCGCGACGATCACGCCCTCGGCGCCGGCATCGGCCACCGGCGCACCGCCGTCGGTGACCAGCGCCCGGCGCACGCCCGTCTCCAGCAGCGCCAGCGCCGCTTCGCGGGCGCCGGTAAAGCGGCGGCGACACAGAATCCCCGCCTCCTCGCGGTTCGCATAGAGCGTGACGCCCGGATGCGACAGCAGCGGCCGCAGGCGTTCGGCCTTTCCGGGACTGGCCGGCGCCAGCCGCAGCTCGGCGCGCGCAAAGCAGGGATCGGCCGCGATTCCCGCCAGAAGCGCCTCGCTCAGGTTGCCGTCAAGGGCGACGATTCCCGCGTAGGGAGCCCGCGCATCGCCCAGGGTGCCGTCGCGCAGCGGGCGCAGGATCGCCTCGCCGACGCTTTCCAGAGAGCGCGCATCGGCGATCGCGCCGACCAGCCCGCCCTCATCCTCGAGCGCCATGTAGATGTCGGTAGGCAGACCGGGCGGGCGGAGCAGGTGGCGGGTATCGACTCCCCTCTGCGCGCAGAGGGCGCGCAGGGCGTCGCCGGCGGCATCGCGGCCGATGGCACCCAGCAGCGCCGGGCGCATCCCGAAGCGGCGCAACGCCATCGCGATGTTCAGCGCCACGCCCCCCGGCTGGCGGACGATCCGCCCCGGCACATCCGCTCCCGGGCGCATCCGTCCGGCCGCCCGGCCGATCACATCCCACAGCACCGCGCCGATGCAGAGAATGTCGATTCCGCTTTCCGCCGTCCTGCCCATGGCGCAGTTGTCGCAGGCGCAAGGGGGAGGCGCAAGCACCCGCCACCGTTCGCCGCGCGGGGCCGGACCCGGAGCGCCCGCGCGCCAGGCACGGCAGGCGCGCGCCCGGACAGGGGCTTGCCAAGGGCGCGGGATTGGTCTATCTGCGCGCATCTGAAATCGCAGGCACGGTCTGGGGCGGTGCGGGGAGACATCCCGCCCGGTCCGCCGGTTGGGGAACCCGGGAGGGGAACCCTGCGCGACCGCGCCGAGGCATGAAACCGGAAAGAAGGAACCGAAGACATGGCTCTTCCCGAATTCTCCCTGCGCCAGCTGCTCGAGGCCGGCGTGCATTTCGGCCACCAGACGCGGCGCTGGAACCCGAAGATGGCTCCCTACATCTACGGGGCACGCAACGGAATCCACATCATCGACCTGTCGCAGACGGTGCCGATGCTGGATCAGGCGCTGCAGGTCATCCGCGACACGGTTGCCGGAGGCGGCAGCGTGCTGTTCGTGGGCACCAAGCGTCAGGCGCAGAAGCCGATCGCCGAGGCGGCCGAGAAATGCGCGCAATACTACATGAACCACCGCTGGCTGGGCGGCACGCTGACCAACTGGCAGACGGTTTCGCAGTCGATCCGGCGGCTGAGCGAGATCGACGAGCGCCTGGAAGGCGGCGCCGAGGGCATGACCAAGAAGGAGCGGCTGGGGCTGGAGCGTCAGCAGGCCAAGCTGCAGGCCGCGCTCGGCGGCATCCGCGAGATGAGCGGGCGGCCCGACCTGCTGTTCGTGATCGACGTGAACAAGGAAGCCCTCGCCGTGGCCGAAGCCAGCAAGCTCGGCATTCCGGTGGTGGCGGTGGTCGATACCAACTGCAGCCCCGACGGAATCGCCCATGTCATCCCGGGCAATGACGACGCCGCCCGCGCCATCGCGCTCTACTGCGACCTGGCCGCGCGCGCCGCGCTGGAAGGGATGAGCGCGCAGCTGGGAGCCGCCGGCGTCGATCTGGGGGCGCTGGAAGAGGCCCCCGCCGAAGAGGCGCTCGCCGAAGAGGCGCAGGACGGCGAGACGCAGGCCGCGGAACAGGCCGCGGAACAGGAGGAGGCTGTGCCCTCCGCCACAGGGGACGACGGCGAGGAAGGCAGCCGGAGCGCTGCCGGGGTCTGAGCCGCGACGACACACGGATCAACACCGCGATCAACCGCGCGCGGGCGGGCAGGCGGAACGCTGCCGTGGCCCGCGCCTTCAGGAAGAACAGGAGGCCAGGATGGCAATCACCGCCGCGATGGTGAAGGAGCTGCGCGATGCGACCGGCGCAGGCATGATGGATGCGAAGAAGGCGCTGACCGAAACCGGGGGCGACATGGAAGCCGCCGTGGACTGGCTGCGCACCAAGGGGCTGGCCAAGGCGGCCAAGAAGTCCGGGCGCACCGCCGCCGAGGGGCTGGTGGCCGTCGCCGTGGACGGGGGCAGGGGGGTCGCCGTCGAGGTGAACTCGGAAACCGATTTCGTCGCCAAGAACGAGGATTTCCAGAAGATGGTCGGCGATATCGCCCGGGCCGCCCTGCAGGCGGAGGACATCGAGGCGCTGAAGGCCGCCGATCTGGAGGGCAAGAGCGTCGCCGACCGGCTGACCGACGCCATCGCCCGGATCGGCGAGAACATGAACCTGCGCCGGATGGCCCGGGTCGAGGGCGACAGCATCGCCGCCTATGTGCACAATGCCGCCGCGCCGGACATGGGCCAGATCGGCGTGCTGGTGGCGCTGAAGGGAGAAGACAACGGGATCGGGCGCCAGATCGCCATGCATGTGGCGGCCGCCAGCCCGGCGGCGCTCTCCGAGGCCGATCTGGACCCCGCGCTGCTGGAGCGCGAAAAGGCGGTCCTGACCGAGCAGGCGCGCGAAAGCGGCAAGCCGGAACAGGTGATCGAGAAGATGATCCAGGGACGGCTGCGCAAGTTCCTGTCCGAAGTCACCCTGCTGGGCCAGAGCTTCGTGATCGACCCGGACAAGACCGTGGCCCGGGCGGCCGAGGAAGCCGGGGTCGAGATCGTCGGCTTCGTCCGCCTGGCCGTCGGCGAGGGAATCGAGAAGAAGCAGGAAGACTTTGCCGCCGAGGTGGCAAGGGCGGTCCAGGGCTGAGGCAGGCCGGGGGCCACCGCCCCCGGGAGGCGCGGCGGCGAAACCTCCGCTCCGGGCGCGGCGGCAGCCGGGGCCGGTGCGGAACACGGGCAGAGGGCGCACGGGGGGGCGCACAGGGGGCACGCTTCCCGGAGCACGCCGGTCCCGGAGCACGCCGGAGCACGCTAAACGGGCTGGAAACGGAAAAAGCGGCGCGGTTCCGATGACCCGCGCCGCTT
>JALSKC010000042.1 GCA_026989055.1 Paracoccaceae bacterium | reverse complement strand
GTTGTTGAAAACCCGGACGGAGGGCCGCCCCGCGGGGGGCGAAGCCCCCGTCGGGGTGGTGCGGTGGAAGGTTCAGGCGGCGGCCTGTGGCAGGCGCCAGACCTTCTCCCGGCCGTCGAAGCGATAGCCATGCTTCTTGAGCCAGGCCTTCTTCGCCTCGAAGGCTGGGTCCGACTTGTCGAGCCGGACCTCGGCCGGCGGTTCTGCCTCGGAGGTCTTGCGCTCGGTGGAGGCCGTCTCCTCAGGCTGTGCCGAGGCCTCGCAGTCGGTCGCCGCTTCGTCCTGCCTGCGATGTACCGTCTCGCCATCGATCTTCAGCCACTCGATCCGGAGCAGGCGGGCCTTCAGGCTGACGCCGGTCTCACCGGCCCGCTCACCCTTCTCGTAGGTGAAGGTCTCGGCGTAGAGATCACCCAGGCGGAAGCCGACGAGCACTTTGGTGTCGCGGTCGTTGACCGCCTCCATGTGCTCACGCACCAACCGCTCGGCCTCCTTGCTCACGATGCGGCAGTCGAACCGGGTGCGCTGGACCGCGTCTGCCGCGCCATGGAGCGCGTTGACGGAAACGGCCATGAAGGGCTGGCCCCGCTTCGGCGTGACCTCGCGGGCACGCTCGAGATAACCGATGCCGTCGATGTGAAGGTTGAAGTATTTTTGGGTTTCCTGGGACATGGTAGGTCTCCTCTTGGTTGGTTGAACGAAGAACCGGGGAGACGCCATGCCCCTGCCCGGGGAATGGAGTTCCCCGGCGGGGTGGAAAGACACGACCTCAGCGATCGTTTGTGCTGCGTTTATGGTCCCGCCACAAGGTCCAGAGATAGGGGCCGCCTATTCCGAGGACGATGATGGCGAGGACGATGAGGTAGTTGATTTCCCTTTCGGTCATTGGTCGTCCTCCTCTATGGCCGATGCCAGAACCAGTACCGTCCCGATGGCCGCGCCGGTGATGGAGAGGAACGGGCTGACATCGGAGAACAGTACCTGAACGACCGAGGCGATGACCAACGCAACGCCGATGTTGGAAAGCGCGTCGCGAAGACGCTTGCGGTCGAACTTCATGTGCATCTCCTCCTGAAATGAAAAAGGGGAGATGCACATCCCTGGCCGGGGATAGCATCTCCCCGGCGGGATGGAAGCGTGGACCGAGGCCTTGCGGCCACCCCGTTCGCATCGGTCCAGCGGGGTTTTTTGCTGCCTTTGGCCCAGGCAGCGGGGGCATGAAATCGGTCTTCTTCCCCAAAATCTAGCACAAAAACGGCGCCCGGCAAATGCCGGGCACCTGGTTAACTGCCTTCGGATGCGCGTCGGGCGCGGATCGCTTCCAGACGACAACAATGGCAGCCGGTGTTGGGCGTGTAGTAGTAATTGCCATGGCGTTCGCACTTGATGCGCTGGCGCCCCCTGACCGGTTCCAGCTTGCCGTCGACGAATGCCGCCCGGGTGACTGGTGCGCCGCAGTCGGGGCATTTCTTCGGCATGCGGTAACCGCTTCGACTGCGCCAACGCAATACATGGCCTTGTTCACAGATTGCATGAGGCATGATTTTCCTCCTTAAGTCGTTAGGTGAAAGCAGGCCCGAGGCGGCGGGCCAGTGGTGGGCCGCCGCCTCGGCGGGGTGGAAGGGCGGTCAGGCGACCGCCTCGACGGGTTGGGCGCGCTCGGCGAGGTACTCCGAGGCCTCGCGCGCACGGCTCGCGGCCCGGAAGATGGCCCGCTTGTCCTGCTTCAGGACCTCGAGCCAGCTCGAGATGTAGCCCTCGTGCCTGAGTTCGCCCTGGATGCCGAGGTGCGCGCAGAGGAAGGCGGCGCCGAGTTCGGCGACCAGCTCCTCGAAGGCGTAGTCGGCATCGCCGAAGGCCCGCCCGCACTTCCGGTTCAGGCGGCTTTCGTGCCCGGTCCAGTGCGTAAGCTCGTGCAGCAGGGTGGCGTAGTAGCCGCCCTGATCCGCGAAAGCCC
The DNA here is from genome assembly GCA_026989055.1 of Paracoccaceae bacterium. Classification (GTDB taxonomy): domain Bacteria; phylum Pseudomonadota; class Alphaproteobacteria; order Rhodobacterales; family Rhodobacteraceae; genus JAJRUE01. Next base: position 919 of record JALSKC010000042.1, on the reverse strand, counting down.
CGCGGGGCGGCATGCGGATGAAGTCGCCGGACCGGCGGTAGAATGCCCGGTTGCCGCGGTGTTCGATCCGCGCGCCGCTCGCCTGGACGAGCCGCTCGGCTGCCACGAAAGGCTCCCAGTCCGGGTCTTCCTCGACGGGCAGCATCGACTCGGGCAGGTCCTCGCACTGCTCGACGTTGAAGACGGTGTAGCCGCGCGCGAAGGGGATGACCCGCGTGCGCGGATTGCCGTCTTCGTCGTGCACGACGTTTCTGTCCCTGTCCCGTTCCTCGCGTTCCACGAACTTCCAGAACACGACGAGAGTGCCTTTCTCTCCCTGGCGGACGTATCCGCCGACCTCCCGGGTCTGCCGGTAGGTGAGCCAGCGGTCGGTGCGGAACCCCGCTTCCTGGGCCGTGGCCCAGAGGAGAAGCTGGTTCACGCCGTGGTAGGGGCGCCCGCTTACCGCATTCCGGGGGCGGTCGTCGCCCGGCGTGGGCGTCCAGGGCCTGACCCAGGGCGGGCAACCCCGCTCCAGGGCTTCGATGATGCGGTCGGTGACCGCCTGGTAGATGTCTTTGGGCATGGGTTCTCTCCTTTGCTTTGGTTGAAGGGAAAGCCGGGGAGACGCCATGCCCCTGCCGGGGCGGTCTCCCCGGCGGGGTTGAGTGATGAACCGGAAGCCCGGTTGGGCTCGCGCCTGTCTCACCGGTTCCAGGCGCGTTGCCGCGATGCCCTCGCGGCGGGGGGTGGAGCCGGTTTTCCGCGGCCGGGCGGCGGCCGTGGGAAACGGGCTTACGGAAAGAAAAGGGGTGCCGGGGCGGATGCCCCGGCGGGGTGGATCAGTCGACGAGTTTGAGCAGGGCGAACATGATGCCGGCGACCGCGAAGGTCTGCATCAGCAGCGCCCGGTACAGCTCGCCGCGGAGACCGGCGATCT
>JALSKC010000041.1 GCA_026989055.1 Paracoccaceae bacterium | reverse complement strand
GCCTACGGCATCCGGCGGGCCGACGACCTCGCCGTCGTCGTCGCCTTCTTCGAGGCCAGGAACGGGCGCCTCCACGGCTTCCGCTGGAAGGACTGGGCCGACTGGAAGTCCTGCCTACCGTCCGGGACGCCCGCGGCGACGAATCAGAGCATCGGCACCGGGGACGGCGCAACGACCGACTTCCAGCTGGTGAAGGTCTACGGTTCCGGCTCGCAAAGCTGGACCCGCACCATCACCAAACCGGTCGCGAGCACCGTGAAAGTGGCCATCGACGGCACCGAGCAGACCTCCGGTTGGTCGGTGGACACCACGACCGGCATCGTCACCTTCACCTCCGCCCCGGCCGCTGGTGCCGCGATCACCGCAGGCTTCGAGTTCGATGTGCCGGTGCGCTTCGATACCGACGCGCTCGACGTGACGCTGGATATCGAGCGGCTCGGCTCGATCACTTCCATCCCGCTTCTGGAGATCCGGCGATGAACGACGATACCGGCTTCGTCGCGACGGTGCTGCGCGATCTCGCAGCTTCCACCGCCGTGATCCTCGCCGCCTGGGGTGCGCTCGGCGGGGCGACGAATGCGCTGACCACGAAAATGCGCCTGCGCGATGCGCTGCGCCACATCCTGCTCGGGGGGCTCATTGCCGCCGGCATGGGGAGCCTGTCCATGGCCGTCATTACCCGCTGGCTCGGCCTGCCGCCGCAGGCGATACCGGCGGGCGGCGCCGCGGGCTCGGCGGCCTATCTGGTCGGGGTCTTCGGCCCGGCGGTGATCGAACTGGTGCTGGCGCGGCTCCGCAAGGCTCGGGAGGGCGGCGATGACTGAGCTTGTCCGTATCCTGCGTGGCCTTCGGCGGATGACCGACGACCCGCGCGATGCCTTTGCCCACCGTCTGCGCATTGGCCTCGCGGTCGCCGCGCTGATCCTGATCCTCTCGCTTCTGAGGTAACCCCATGCAGATGACTGATCGGGGCCTGCTGGCCCTTGCCCGGCACGAGGGGATCGTGCCCGGGCCCTACCGCGATTCCACCGGCGCCTGGACCTTCGGCATCGGCCACACGGCGGCTGCCGGTGCGCCTGATCCGGCCACCATGCCGCGCGGCATGCCCGCCGATCTCGACGCCGGGATCCGTGAGGCCTTCCGGGTCTTCCGTGCCGACCTTGCGCGCTACGAGGAAGCCGTCCTGCGCGCCGTGAACGTGTTGCTGGCGCCGCACGAGTTCGATGCGCTGGTCAGCTTCCACTTCAACACCGGCGGCATCGCCCGAGCTGCGCTGACCCGGCACCTCAATGCCGGCGACCGGGAAGCTGCGGCGGAGGCATTTCTGAACTGGCGCAAGCCCGCGTCCATCATTCCACGCCGGGAGGCCGAGCGGGACCTGTTCCGCGACGGACGTTATCCCGGCGGCACGATCCCGGTCTGGTCCGTGGATCGCGCTGGCCGTGTAGACTTCTCCCGGCCCATTCGCCGCCTGACCGAGAATGAGGCGTTGGACCTGCTTCGGTGGCCGCCGCTGCCGCGGTCGCCGGTCCTCGAACCTGCACCCAGACCGCCAATCAACTGGCTCGCCCGACTGGTTGCAATCCTCACGCACCTGTTCAGAAGGAACTGATCCCCATGCGCTACATCCGACCCAAATCCCTGACATGGTGGGCAGGGCTGCTCGCCATGCTCACCGGCATCGCGTCGGTCGCGCTGCCCACCACCGGCCCGCTCAGCGAGTTCTCGCGCCTCGTCGCCCTTTTCGCCGGCACCAGCGACGCCTCGCCAGCCGGGCTGATCTTCCTCGGCCTCGGCCTGATCGGCCTGCGCGACCGGATCGAACGGGGGTTCCGGGGCGATGATTGACTTTCTGGCCGGGTTCATCCTGGGCGGTTGTCTCGGCGTCTTCATTGTCGCCCTCTGCGTCGCCGCCTCGCGCGGGGAGCAGGACGATGGCTGAGTTCCTGATCTGGGTGCTTGCCGCTCTGGGCGCGGTCGGTGGCGTCGTCCTCGGCCGCCTCTGGGGACGTGTGGAAGGCAAACGCGCAGGCAAACGGGAGGCCGAACGCGATGCAATGGAAGAGACAATCGGGAAGGTCGAGCGCGGCCGCGATGCGGTTCGTGACGGCCGCAATGCTGGCGATCCTGCTGAGCGGCTGCGCCGCAACGATGGGCGGTGGTGATGCGGGCTGCGCCTCCTATGCCGAGGCGCGACTGGCGCGACCACCTGCCGCGACTGTCGCGGAGGTGCCGCCGGACTGGGCGAACTGGATCGCCGATCTCGATGACCGCATGACGGGGACCTGCCGATGAAGACGCTGCCAACCGGCCTGCAATCCCACCTCGACGAGGGCACCACGACCCTTGCCTGGTGCTGGCGCCTGACCCGCGTGGATGGGCAGGTCTTCGGCTTCACCGACCACGACCGGACGCTGACGTTCGACGGCACGACATTCGAGCCCGAAAGCGGCTTCACTGCGTCCGAGATCAGGACCGGTTCCGATCTCTCGGTCGATGCACAGGATGCCGAGGGCGTGCTGACTTCCACCACCATCACCGAGACTGACATCCTCGATGGCCGCTGGGACAATGCCGAGGTCGAGATCTGGCGGGTCAACTGGCAGGACACCCCGCAGCGCGTGTTGATGCGGCGCGGTGCCATCGGCCAGGTGCGGCGGGGCCGGGTGCAGTTCGTGGCCGAGATGCGCTCGCTCGCACATGTTCTGGATCAGCCGGTGGGGCGGAGTTTCCAGGCCGGGTGCGACGCGGTGCTGGGTGACGGGCGCTGCGGGATCGACCTCGAGAACCCGGCCTGGAAGGCAACCGGCACTGTGGCCGTGCCCTTGCGCGACCGCGCCTTCTCGGCTTCAGGGCTCTCGGGCTTCGCCGCGGGGCTGTTCAGCTTCGGCACGCTCGCCTGGGACACGGGCGCCAATGCTGGCCGGCGCGTGGAAGTGGAACGGCACGAGGTCGCAACCACCGGCGAGGCGGTGATCACGCTGCTGGAACCGCCAGCATCCACCATCGCTTTGAGCGACGCCTTCACCATCCGCGCCGGTTGCGACAAGGCCTTCGCGACCTGCCGTGACCGCTTCGCCAACACGGCCAACTTCCGGGGCTTTCCGCATATCCCCGGCAACGACACCGTGCTGCGCTACGCCTCGCAAGGAAAGGCCAATGACGGGAGCGTGCTGTGAACGTCGTTTCGAATGGAAACGACGGGCGGCAGTGCATCGCGTCGCGATGCACGAGAGCCACGGCCGATCCTCAATTCGTGATCGCGGCGGCGCGTTCATGGCTCGGCACGCCCTATCACGACCAGCAGAGCGTCAGGGCCGTTGGCTGCGACTGCCTCGGGCTCGCCCGTGGCGTCTGGCGCGAAGTCGTGGGGCCTGAGCCCTTTCCGATCCCGCCCTATAGCCGCGACTGGGGCGAGGCCGGGCCGGTCGAAGTACTGGCCGAGGGCGCACGCAGCTGCATGATCGAGGTGGGGAGGCATGATCCGCCGCCCGGCGCGCTCCTGATGTTTCGCATGCGCGAACGGGCCATCGCCAAGCATGTCGGCATCCTCTCCGACACCGGAACCCTCATCCATGCCCGCGAGCGGCTGGGGGTGATCGAGGAACCCTTCACCCGGTCCTGGCGGCGGCGTCTGGCCTTCGCCTTTCTCTACCCGCAACCAGGGAGGCGCTGATGGCGACCCTCGTGCTCGGTCTGGCCGGTCAGGCCATCGGCGCCTCGATCGGCGGCGGCATTCTGGGGATTTCCGCCGCCACCATCGGCGGGGCGATCGGCACCATGGCGGGGTCCGTCGTGGACAGCTGGATCGTGGGTTCGCTCCAGCCCGACCAGCGCTATGAAGGCGCAAGGCTCGACAGCCTGCGGGTGACCTCCGCCACCGAGGGCACCACGATCCCCCGCGTCTTCGGCCGCATGCGCCTGGGCGGCAACATCATCTGGGCCACCGACTTCACCGAGCATGTCAACACCACCACCCAGGGCGGCGGCAAGGGCGGCAGGCCGAGCGTCACCACCACGGAATACAGCTACTCCGCCTCCTTTGCGGTTGCGCTTTGCGAAGGCCCGATCACCGGGATCGGCCGCATCTGGGCCGACGGCGAGCTTCTGGACACCTCCACCATCACCTGGCGCTGGTATCCGGGGGACGAGGCGCAGGCAGCGGACCCGTTCATCGCCGCGAAGATGGGGGCCGAGGGCGCGCCCGCCTGGCGCGGAACGGCTTACGTGGTGTTCGAGGAACTCGATCTCACGCCCTTCGGCAACCGCATTCCGCAGCTTTCCTTCGAGGTGTTCGCACCCGTAGCCGACGCGGACACCGCCGAAGGCGCCATCCGGGCGGTCACCATGATCCCCGGCGCGGGCGAGTTCGTTTACGCCACCGAGCCGGTGATGCGGACCGAAGGCGCTAAGACGACGCCGGAGAACGTGCATGCCGAGACCGACCGGGCCGGCTTTCTGGTTTCCCTCGACCGGCTGGAAGCGCTGGCGCCGGGGGTGGAGAGCGTGAGCCTCGTGGTGAGCTGGTTCGGCACTGACCTGCGGGTGGGCAATTGCACCGTTCGCCCCGGCGTCGAGACCGCCACCAAGACCACCACGCCGCAGGTCTGGCAGGTGAACGGGCTGGATCGGGCCTCGGCGCATCTCGTCTCGACCGATGCCGAGGGCCGACCCATCTATGGCGGCACGCCTAGCGATGCGGCCGTGGTCCAGGCAATAAAGGAGCTGAAGGCGCGGGGCTATCGCGTCACCTTCTATCCCTTCCTGCTGATGGACGTGCCCGAAGGCAACAGCCTACCGAACCCGTATTCCGACAACGCCGCCACGATCGGCCAGCCGGCGCTGCCATGGCGCGGGCGGATCACCTGTTCGCCGGCGGCGGGTTACGCAGACACGGTGGACAAGACGGCAACGGCGGCATCGCAGGTCGCGGCTTTCTTCGGCAATGCGCAGCTCTCCGACTTCGCCGTCTCGGGCGAGACCGTCTCCTGGACCGGCGGCACCGACTGGGGCTGGCGGCGGATGATCCTGCACTATGCGCATCTCTGCGTAGCGGCCGGCGGCGTCGACGCCTTCCTGATCGGCTCGGAACTGCGCGGGCTCACCACCATCCGCGACAGCGCGACGAGCTATCCGGCAGTGGCGCAGCTTCAGAGCCTCGCCGCCGATGTGCGCGCGATCCTCGGCGCCGGCGCCGCGATCAGCTACGCCGCCGACTGGTCGGAATACTTCGGGCACCAGCCCGCCGATGGCTCGGGCGATGTGTTCTTCCACCTCGACCCGCTCTGGGCGGACGGGAATGTCGATTTCATCGGGATCGACAACTACATGCCGCTTTCCGACTGGCGGGACGGCTTCGAACACGCCGACGCGCAGGCCGGCTGGCCCGCCATTTACGACCGCGCCTACCTTCAGGCGAACATCGAAGGCGGCGAGGGCTTCGACTGGTTCTATGAGAGCGATGCCGACCGGGACGCGCAGAACCGCACGGCCATCTCGGACGGCTTCTACGGCGAGCCGTGGGTGTTCCGCCCGAAGGACATGCGGAACTGGTGGCAGAACACGCACCATGACCGCCTGGGCGGGGTGCGGTTCGGGTTCTTCGAGAATGCCGCCGATCCGGTGAGCTACGATCCCAACCCTTCCACTGTCGTCATCACCGCCACAACCGGCACCTTCGGCCCGTTCGCTAGCCCCGCGCGTATCGCTTCCGACGGCGCCACATGGCACGGCGCCACGCCCGGATATCAGATCCTTGCGGCCGGGGACCGGGTCCGGATCACCGCCTTCGTGGCTCCGGGCACTTCGGGCGATTTCGCGCTCTATTTCGCCTTGGGTACGGGTGCCGATCACACCTCCTTCTTCGGCAAGATCGGCGGTTGGGAAAGCACGAGCAGCGGTGCGCACGTGATCGAGGCGACGAGCCAGGAAGAGGTTTCGCCGGGGCTGTGGAAGATCACGTTGGAGGTGACGGCGGGGATTCCCGGATCGGCGGGGTTTCGTGTCGGGCCGCGCTCGGCCACCGCGGGTGAGGACATCGTGGTCCATGGCGTCGAAGTGCTGCCGGTCGGCCAGTCCACCACCGGCTGGACACCCCAGGCCAAGCCCATCCGTTTCACCGAGTTCGGCTGCGCAGGCGTAGACCGGGGGACCAACCAGCCGAATGTCTTCTTCGACCCGAAGTCCTCGGAAAACGCGGCGCCGCATTTCTCGCGGGGCTGGCGGGACGACGCGATCCAGCGGGCGTATCTCGAAGCCACGGCGCTCTACTGGTCCGCCCCGTCGAACAATCCGGTGTCCACCGCCACCGGCCTGCCGATGATCGCCACGGCAGACTGCGCCGCCTGGTCCTGGGACGCCCGCCCGCATCCGTTCTTCCCGGCGCTCACCGACGTCTGGTTCGACGGGGCCAACTGGCAGCTGGGCCACTGGCTCACCGGCCGGCTCGGCGCGGTGTCGCTTGCCGCGCTGGTGCGTCACCTCTGCCTCGCTGCCGGCATGGATGCCGCGCACATCGACGTCTCCGGCCTCTGGGGGGCGGTCGAGGGGCTCGTGATCCCGGCCATCGAAAGCCCGCGCACCACGATCTCCATGCTTGCCCGCCACTTCGGCTTCGATGCGGTCGAAAGCGAGGGCGTGATCCGCTTCCGCATGCGGGGGACCGCGCCGGTGGCCACCATCACGCCCGACGATCTCGTGGCCGGGCACGGCGAGGACATCGAGCGCAGCCGCGGCCAGGAGACCGAGCTTCCGCAGGTGCTGCGCTGGAGCGTCGCGCGCGCCGACGAGGATTATGACAGCGCCCTCGTCGAGACCCGCCGCATCACCACCGGCGCGGTGCGCGTCAGCGCCGAGAGTTTCCCGGTGGCCGTCGCTCCCGAGGAAGCGGAGCGTCGTTGCCGCCGGGCCCTGATGGAGGCGTGGACGGGACGCGAGAGGGCGAGCTTCACCCTGCCGCCCTCGCGCCTCGTGCTCGATCCGGGCGACGTTGTCGTGTTCAAGGACGGCACGACCACGGAGTTCCGCCTCACCCGCATCGCCGACGGGTTTGGCCGCAAGATCGAGGCCACGCGGCAGGATCGCGAGGTCCATGACCTGCCGCCGGGTGCGCAGCGCGCAGCCGCGGTTGCGCGTTCTGTCCCACTCGGTGCGCCGCAGGTTGCCATTCTCGACCTTCCGCAGCTGACCAGCAGCCACACGCCGCCGCGCCCGCTCATCGCCGTCGATGCCGATCCCTGGCCGGGAACGGTCGCGGTGCTGCGCTCCCCCGAGACTTCGGGCTGGGCGAGCTTCGCCACGATCACCCGCCGTGCGCGGATCGGAACGCTGATCACCGATCTTCCGTCGGGGCCCACATGGCGGTGGGACCGGGGCGCGGCGCTCGAGATCGACTTGTCTTGGGGCCAGATCGAGAGCGTTACCGACCTGCAGCTCTTCGCGGGCGCCAACGCCTTCGCCGTCGAAAGCGCCCCCGGAAGCTGGGAAATCCTGCAGGCCCGCGACGTGAGCCTCGTCGCGCCCGGTCGCTATCGCCTGACCACGCTCCTGCGCGGACAGCGGGGCACGGAAGCCGCGATTGGCAACCCAGTCCCGGCCGGGGCGCGGGTCGTGGTGCTCGATGCGGCCGTCACCGAACTGCCCTTCACCGTGGGCGAGATCGGCCAGCCATGGAACCTCGCCGTGGGGCCGGCAACGCGGCCCGTGTCGGACCCGAGTTACACGACGCTGTCGCTCACGCCATCGGGCGCCTCGCTCCGGCCCTTCGCGCCGGTGCATCTCGGGGCGAGGGCCGAGCCATCCGGCGATATCACGCTCGCCTGGACCCGCCGTTCCCGCGACCCGGCGGCCGACAGCTGGGAGGCGACCGAGGTGCCGCTCCTCGATCAACCCGAAGCCTGGGAGATCGACATCCTCGACGGCGCGACGGTGAAACGCACGCTGGCGGCGGGCACGGCCATGGTCGCCTACAGCGCCGCCGACCAGGTGACCGACTGGGGCGCGGCGCTGTTGCCGGGTGCCGCACTGACCATCCGCGTGGCCCAGATCTCGCCCGCGCTCGGTCGCGGGACAGCAGTCGAGACCACGATCTCCATCACATGAGGCTCCCATGACCACCCCGAACCTGGCCTTGCCCTACATCGCCGCCGCGCAGGCGCAGAAGCATGTCACCCACAACGCGGCGCTCGACCTGCTCGACGGGCTCGTGCAGCTTTCCGTGAAGGACCGGAATCTCGCCGCGCCAGCGGTCAGCCCAACCGAGGGCGACCGCTACATCGTCGCCGCCGGTGCCACCGGCGCATGGGCCGGCTGGGACGGTGACGTGGCGCTGTTTTCCGGCGGGGCCTGGGTTCGCCTTGCGCCGCAATCTGGATGGCGGGTCCGGGTCGAGGATGAAGGGGGGCTGGTCGTGCGCATGGGCGGGGCGTGGCTCACGCTCGATGCCGCCCTGAACCTGCTGGTGCGGGCTCCCGCCGTCGAAGTGGCCCGGGGGCCGAATGGCGCTGCCATCGGGCTGCACGTGGAGGAAGAGCTGCTGGCAGGGCTTGCCGGTGCCTCCGTCACCTCGACCATCGCCATTCCCGACCGCGCCATCGTGCTGGGGGTTTCAACGCGAACGGTCGCTGCCGTGCTGGGCGCCACCTCCTGGGACTGCGGCATCTCCGGCGAGCCCGCCAAGTTCGGCGGTAGCTTGGGGGTGGCGGCCGGAAGCACCAACGTGGGCGTCATCGGCCCGCAGGCCTTCTATGCGCCAACCCCGATCGTGCTTACGGCCAATGGCGGCAGCTTCACCGGCGGCGATGTGCGCATTGCCATCCAGTATCTCCTGCCCACGGCGCCGACTACCTGAGCCTACGACCTTCAACAACGAGAGACGACACAATGACACCACCGTCGAAGGATGCGGGCTTCGTCCGCATGCCCGAAGAGGATTTCGAGGCGATCCTCGCCCGTGCCGCCGAAAAGGGTGCGCGCAAGGCGCTGGCCGATGTCGGCCTCGAAGGGCCAGAGGCCGCCATCGACATCCGCGACCTGCGCACCCTGCTGGCATCCCTGCGCATGGCGCGGCGCACGGCCTGGCAGACCATCGTGCGGCTCATCACCACCGGCCTGCTGCTGGCGCTGATTGCAGGCGTGGCGGTGAAGTTGAGGGGATTCGGGTGATCCTGGACACGGGAATCGCGCCTGACTGTCCCTTACGGCCATCCAGCGTTATGATCGCGAAATGAACGAAGCCAACGAAAAACGCATTGCGGCCAATCTGGCCAAAACCCTGGCCATGTTGTGCGTGCGCAATACGAAACTCGAAGACCTGCATGCGGGCGTCTCGCCGGCCACCAGGACCGGGGACCATTCGGACGTCGTGGTGATCGATGCCGAAGGCCGGAAAATCCCGTGGACAGAGGTCTCGCATCTTGATGACGAGACCCTGCGCGCGCTGATGCGCCAGATCGTCGATCGGTTCTATACCTTCCACCCGAAGGCCGATGATCCGGGGCTGCGAGAGACGATCGACAGGTGGGCTGCGGCCTCGGGTGCCTGGGATGACCCGGAGATCGATCAGGGGCGGTTGGGGGCGGGCACAGACCGGTTGACACGCACTGAAGTGAAGTCGGGCAAGCGTTCCATGCGGACCTGACGCCGCATCACCGCGTGGCACGCCCGGTTGCGCCATGGGCCAGGCCATCGCCCGGCTGTGCAAGCTCCGCGCGCAGTTCGCCCATGTCGATGAATGTGGCTTCCAGGGCTGCGAGCATTGCCGCCGGGTCGTCCGGCGTTTGCGCCTGCGCACCGGCGAGTTCCGAAAGGAAGTTCTGCGCGACCTGCTGCGTCAGCGCCGGGTCGGCGCCGCTCAGCCGGCGGCTGGCGCGGTCCATCAGGGCAAGAACCTGCGCGTCCTGCCGGGCATCGGGCGTCAGCAAGCTGTCACCGATGGAGGTGATCTGCGGGTCGTGATCGGCCAGCCGCAGGGGGCCGGAACCGCCCGCCAGCAGGCTGCGCGCCACCAGCGCGCCGGCGCCGTTCTGCACCTTCAGCGCGCTGCCGGAACGCGCCAGCAGCAGGCTGTCGCCGATCAGCGGGATGAAGCCCGTGCCCTCGCTCAGGAAGGCATGGCCGTCCTCGGCCCCGGACAGCGCGATCGCCGCCGAGACCTCGAAGCGCAGGTCCGCCTCCCGCAGGCCGGTGATGTCCACCGCCCCGCCGCCGCGGCTCGCCAGAAGGCTGCCTCCGACCTGCCACGCATGTCCGGTGCCGATGGTGCCCGACAGGGCCGGGCCGGAGGCCAGCAGCACGCTGTCGGCGAGGCTCAGCCCGGTAACGTCTTCGAGCACCAGCGCCGCACCGGACTCTCCCCGGCCCTCCAAAAGACTGTTTGCCACTGTCACCCCGTCGCTAACCGCCACGGCCCGCAGGGCGGTCCTGCCGCTCAGCCGGGCCCCCTCGATCACCAGCCGCCGGGCGTTCTGCGCGGCCACCGCAATGCCCGCTTCGCTCGCGACTTCCACCCTGCGCAGGGTTGCCCCGCCGCCGCCGGCCACGAACAGGGCCGCGCCGCCGCCGGAGACAATCCGCCCGCCCTCGGCCTCAAGCATGCCGTCGATGTAGAGCGCCCGCTTGTCCGGGCTGTCGATGACCACATCCTTCAGCCGCAGCGTCGCACCCTTGACCACCACCGCCGGCTGGCGGCCCGGCGCGCCGCGGATATCCAGCCCATCCATGGCGATCTCGGCGCCGTGCTGCATCCAGAAGGCAAAGCCCTGATCGCCGGCCTCTACTACAGCGCCTTCGGGGGCCATGAAGATCAGGCGTCGTCCGGCAAGCACCAGCGACAGGCGATAGGTGCCGGGGGCCATCAGGATCACCATGTTGTCGGGAAGCTCGGCGATCAGCGCGGCGATGTCGTCGCCGGGTGCCACACGCACCAGGCGCGAGGCCTCGGCCCGGGCGGCGAGCAGGATCGCGGCCAGAAACAGTGCCAATCCCAGAAACGCGGCGCGCAGGGCGGGGTTCGGGTTGGGTGTCGTCATTTCAATCTCCTTGCGGCAGGGGAATGGCCTGCCACGACCAGTCCCCGGTTCCGTCCCAGCCGTCGCCGGCCGGACTGTGGCGCAGCCAGGTCAGCCATGTTCCGTCGCGTCTGCGCAGGCGGATCTCCACCGTATCCAGCCCTTCGCGTGTGGCGATGAAACGGGCGGCGGCGCGGGCCACGGCCTGTTCGAGCACTTCCGTGCCCGCCAGGATATCTTCCTTGCCCGGCGTCATTTCCACGACGACCACCTGCCGACGGCGCCCGGGCGTGCTGGCATCGCGTCTTTCCACTTCGGTGAACATGTCTTTGGCCGCCTGCGGGCTGAGCGGCGCGTCGTGCGGCGGCCCCGAGGCGGGCAGAAGCGGGAGCAGCAGCACAAGGGCCAGCGCCAGCAGCACGCCGCCCGCCAGCACGATCGGCAGCGAGGGGCGGCGAAACGGGGCAAGCGGGCTGCGCATCGGAGGCTCCTACTGTTCGGGCGGTGCGTCCAGCGGTGCGCCGGTTTTCGGGTTGACCTCGCGGATCAGCCCGCCGCGCGCCCGCAGCTCGGCGCGTGCCTGCGCTGCCGCCGCATCGTCCAGCGCCCGCAGGCGCGAGAGTTCGGCAAAGGGTTCGCTGCCGGTGGCGACAAAGGGCATCTGCGAGGCATCGGGAAGGCCGAGCGCCTCCAGGTCCACCCGCCCGGGCAGGATCTCCTCCTGCAGCACCTCGCGCTTGGCCTTCCAGCGATATTTCATGTTGCCGATGTCAAAAGCGGCCTTCAGATCGTCGGGCGGAGCATCCAGCGCCCGCTGCACGAAGGCGGCGGTGGCGGCGGCATCGCCGATGTCGCTGGGCACGGCGGGCACGATGCCCCCCGGATCGATCACCACTACCTGCCAGCGATCCCCCCCCAGCGGGCGGAAGCTGTAGTTCCCCGGGTGGTTGTCCAGCCACACCAGCCCGTTGCGGTTGAGGTGGCGCATCGCCTCGTCAAAGGCCGCCGCCTGGCCGGCCGTCATCCCCCCCTGGCGGGCGATCTGCGCCTTTGCGGCGCCCTCGGGTGCGCGCTCGACAATTTCCAGCGTCCGCCCGGCATATTGCGAATCGGGGCTGGGCAGGCTCTCGATGAAGCCGCCGGGCACCCCGGGGATGTCCTCGATGCGGCGCAGGATGTCGATCGGGGCCTGGCCGCCGGCCAGCGGCTCCAGCAGGCGCCGCCCGATCCCGTCCAGATCGGGCCCGCCGGCAGGCTTCAGAGACAGCCGCACCACCGCGTCGTCTCGCCCGGCCAGCGCAAAGACCTCGTTGTAGCCGCCCTCGCCCAGCTTCTCGCCCAGGGAAAGTTCGACCAGCCTGCCGTCGCCGGCCAGAAAGCCCAGGCGCTCGGCAGGTTCCGCATTCCCCGGAGCGACGGCGGCCGGCCGGGGGCCGGGCGTTCCGGCGGCGCGCGCTGCAGGAGGCACCGCGGGCTCATTTTTTCGGACAATCTCCGCCAGCTCCTCCGGCGTGCCGCGCAGGGTCGGCGTGTCAGCGCGCAGCGTGTCGTCGAGACCGGGGGTGCCTGGCCTGGGCTGGCGCATTGTCGGCGTGCCGTCCGGCCCCAGCCGCACGGTGGGCGCGTTGGCGGGATCGAGGATCACCGTGGGCGCGTTGGCCGGGTCCAGGGCCGCCCCCGCGCGGTCCGGCCCGAGGCGCATTGTCGGCGTGCCGTCCGGCCCCAGCCGCACGGTGGGCGCGTTGGCGGGATCGAGGATCACCGTGGGCGCGTTGGCCGGGTCCAGGGCCGCCCCCGCGCGGTCCGGCCCGAGGCGCATTGT
>JALSKC010000040.1 GCA_026989055.1 Paracoccaceae bacterium | reverse complement strand
AGAAATGGCACTGCGCGAAGCCGCGAAGGTCGGCGGGCGCCACCTCGAGGATGGACCGTTCGTCCACCTCGCCGGCAGGCAACAGCCCGGCTGCGATCAGTTCCCTCAGCCATGCGCAGGCCGCGGGATCGGCATCGTTGTAGTAGACGGCCATCAGGCAGCAGCATCGGCCTTGTCGCCCAGCCGTTCGGCTTTCACCTCAGCGAAGGTCCGGCCATCGCCATCGAGGATCGCGTCACGCCCCGTTTCGGCCTGCCAACGCTCCACGGAGACATCGATATAGGCCGGGCTGATTTCCATCGCGAAGACGCGGCGGCCATTCGCCTCGCCCGCCATGATCTGCGAGCCCGAGCCCGAGAACGGCTCGTAGCAGAGGCCGCCTCGGGCGACATGCTGGCGCATCGGGATCCCGAAGGCATCAAGCGGTTTCGGCGTCGGATGGTCGGGGCGCTCGTCCTTGGCGAAGCTGGGCATCTCCCAGGTCGACGGCAGCGTCTGCTCGGCGACCTTCGGCGGGCGGTTCGGGCGGCGCCAGCCCATGAAACAGGGCTCGTGCTTCCAGAGGTAGTGCGAGCGGGTCAGAACCCCGCGATCCTTTACCCAGATGATCTGCTGGTGGACGAAGGCGCCCGCCTTCTCCCAGCAGGCTTCGAGCATCGCCTGGCGCCGGGAGGCATGCCAGCAATACCACGCGGCGTCCTCGGTGATCGCCTCGGCCACGGCGGCGGCGATGAAGTCGTCGTAGAGCTCGGCGCCTTGCGAGCTGTCGTCCCAGGTCGTGCCATAGGAGGCCGACCAGTCCTTGTTCCGCGTCGGATGGTTGGAGCCGTCGTAGTCCACGAGATAGGGCGGGTCGGTCGCGAACAGCACCGCGCGCTCGCCGTTCATCAGGCGACGCACATCGGCGGTGCTGGTGCTGTCGCCGCAGAGCAACCGGTGGTCACCGAGGATCCAGAGATCGCCGGTGCGCGACGCCGGATTGCGCGGCGGCTCCGGGATGGTCACCGGCGGCACCGAACCCCCGGCGCCACCGTCCTCGTCGTCCCCGTCCGGATCGAAGGCCAGCAGCTTGTCCAGCTCGCCGTCGGAGAAGCCCACGAGCGACAGGTCATAGTCGTCCGCCAGAAGGTCCTGCAACTCGGCGGAGAGCAGCGCCTCATCCCAGCCGCCGAGTTCCGTGAGCTTGTTGTCGGCCAAACGATATGCCCGGCGCTGCGCCTCGGTCAGGTGCCCGAGAACGATCACCGGCGCCTCGGTCAACCCTAACTGCGCCGCGGCCAGCACCCGGCCGTGGCCCGCGATCAGCTCGCCGTCGTCACCGACGAGGCACGGCACGGTCCAGCCGAACTCGGCCATGCTGGCGGCGATCTTCGCCACCTGGTCGGCCCCGTGCACCTTCGCGTTCTTCGCGTAGGGCTGGAGCTTGGCCAGCGGCCACATCTCGATCCGCTCGGGGGCGAAGCTCAGCGTCATGGGCGGTGTTCCGTGAGTGGTGGTGGATTCCGGCGGGATGGACTCCAAGGGTGGGTTCCAGGTGGATTTTGCGGACCCGAGGAGTCCAGCCCGGAAGTCAGCTGTTACCGGCGGCTATCGCCTTGTTTCATTGGCTGTTCTTGCACGCAGCGGCGGGGGTGGACTCCGGGTGGCTTCCCAAAAAACCGGCCCTGTCGCTGGCGATATTGCGCGCCAAGCCCGCCAGCATACGTATCCGGCCAGGAAGGAACCAGGAAGTCGCCCGGGCTCCGCTTCGGCGCACCAATCGAACTTACCCCTCACATACCGGCAGGATCGCGAAAGTGTCTGGAAAAAATTCACCTGGGTCCAGAACACTCACAGCGCCGGGTCGTCGGCACGCGCGAGGTCGATGACCTGCTGCATGGAAAGCCGCGGATTGAGGCGACGGTTGTTCAGCCGGTGCGCGATCAGACACAGGGCATAGACCCAGTGATGATGGGCGGAGGCACGCTGAAGGCCGACCGCACGGCAGACCTCGCGCCAGCGGTAGCCGTATGCCCGCAGCCAGACGATCTTGCCATCGATGGGGTCGAGACCGGCCGTCCAGGTCAGCGTCTCCTCCATCCGGCTGATCGCCTGCGGCGACGGCAGCACGCGCATCCGCTTCGGCTCCTGGCCCACCTTGTCGGCGAAGCTGTGAATGACCTTGGGCCAGGTGCTGAAATACCCCCGCAGGCGCGGTTCGGGCAGCCGCTTGAGCACGAAGGCCGCCTCGGATAACCGGGCCTCGACGAGGGACGGGGTCCACCTATCCATGGCCATCTTCACCCCGCACCGCGCGAGGGCCGTAAAGCCGCTCGCCGAGTTGACGGACAAGCTCTCGCTCCGGCCATGTCAGCCGGTCGTCGTCGACGGACACCGCCAACAGGCCCTGTTCGCGCCAGCCGTCGCGCTTGACCTGCTCAGGGTCGCGGCGCCGGCCGCCATAGCCCGGAGGCGTAAACCGCATGGTCTTCATCGTCCTGCCTCCGACATGAGGGCGGCATAGCCGATCACGTCCACCAGGCTGTCGCGGTGCGACGGATCGTGGGCGAGCCGCGCGAGTTTGAGATCGATCATGCACAGCGCCACCTGCGCGGGGCTGACGGGAACGCCAAGCGTGAGGCTCCAGCGCGCCGCGATAGCGCGGAGAGCATCCGTTGCTGGCCCGTAGCTCTCGGCGCGGGCTTCGAGCACATCGGCGGCTTCGTCGATGATCGCCGGGCGGGTCATGCCAGCCCTCCCTTCGTCTCGATTGCCCAGAGCAGGATGGCGATGGCATCGGCCTCGTTGTCGTCTGCCGGGTCGAAGCCCCTGGCGCGAACCGCGTCGATCATCGCCTGCTTCGACGCATTGCCCTTGCCGGTGGCGTGCTTCTTGATCGTGCCGACCGGGACGCCCTCGTAGGGCACGCCACGCAACTCGGCCCAGGCGGTAAGCGTGGCCATGAGTCCGCCGTAGACATGCGCCGCGTCGGT
>JALSKC010000039.1 GCA_026989055.1 Paracoccaceae bacterium | reverse complement strand
CCGCCGGGTTCCGCCCCGGCGCCTGTCGCGTTCATCCGCATTCGCGCGAAACGCTCGAGCCCCTGTTTCCCCATGTCCGGGAGACTCGAAACCGCTTCCGGCGCTTGCGCGGCCTGCTAGACAGGTCTTCCCCGGAGCAGTTTCGGAAGCTCCCCGGTCAGCCCCGCCGCCTCGCGGATCAGGCCGCGTCGCAGACCGGGCAGGGCGTTGATCAGGCCGAGCCCCAGGTCACGCCCGAGGCGAAGCAGGGGAATATCGTTCGAAAACAGCCTGTTCACGGCATCCGTTGCGGCGACGAGCGTCGCCACATCAAACCGCCGCCAACGCTGGTAGCGCTCCAGAACCTCACGCCGGCCGATATCCTCTCCGCGCCGGCGGGCCAGCGCCAGGACCTCGGTCAGAGCGGCCACGTCCTTCAGCCCCGCGTTCAGCCCCTGCCCCGCGATCGGGTGCATCCCATGCGCCGCGTCCCCGACCAGCGCCACCCGCTCGGCCACGAAGCTGTCGGCAAGCGTCAGGTTCAGCGGATAGGTGAAACGCTCCCCCGCAAGGGCAATATCGCCGAGGAAATCGCCGAAACGCGGGCGCAGCTCTGCCAGATAGCCGGCATCGTCCAGGGCGTTGATCCGAGCGGCCTCGGCATGGCTTTCGGTCCAGACGATGGAGCTCTGCCGGCCCGGCAGGGGCAGGATCGCCAGCGGCCCCGGCGGCATGAAGAACTGATGCGCCACCCCGTTGTGCGGGCGCTCATGGGCGATCGCGCAGACCAGTGCCGTCTGCCCGTAGTCCCAGCCGCTGCGGCGGATTCCCGCGCGTCGGGCCACCTGCGACCCCCTGCCGTCGCAACCGGCCAGAACCGCCCCCGACAGAACCCTGCCGTCTTCCAGGGTCACGCTGATGCCCCCCGGCCCCGCCGCCTGGGCGACCACCCGCGCCCCGCCCAGCAGCGTGACCGCGGGGTGGGTCTCGAGCGCAGCCGAAAACGCACGACGCAGGAAACGGTCCTCGACCATGTAGCCCATCGGGCCTTCCTCCATCTCGGCGTGGTCGAATTCCAGCACGAAGGGAGAGGCCCCCTGGCCGGCCCGCCCGTCGCTGACCCTGATTTCCAGCAGCGGCTGGGCGTGTTCGGCCACCGCCTCCCAGACGCCGACTGCCCGCAGCAGCCGCTGCGAGGTCAGCGCCAGCGCATAGCCTCGCCCGTCAAATCCGTCGGCGCCCTGCGCATGCGGCGGCACCGGGTCGATAACCGTCACGCTCAGCCCCGCGCCGGCCAGCGCCAGCGCCAGCGCCGAACCGTTCAGGGCGCCGCCGGCGATCAGTATGTCGCTGTCATGTGCCATGCCCGGATTATCCCGCCCGTGGCGGGGATTGTCCATGCCCGCCCCCGGCGTTACCGTCCGGCCGGAACGCGGAGGGCCCGGAAATGGCGGAAGAGTGGCTGAAGATGAGCGCCGGCGCGCTGGGGCGGGAAATCGGGGCCGGCAGGATCGACCCGGTGGCGCTGTGCGAGTGCTTTCTGGATGCCCTGGCCGCACATCCTCTGGCCGGGCGCATATATGCCCGCACCACCCCCGAGCGCGCCCGCGCCGAGGCCGAAGCCGCCGCCCGGCGGGCGCGCGACGGGCTGCGCCGCTCCGCGCTCGACGGGGTGCCGGTATCGTGGAAGGACCTGTTCGATACCGCCGGAACGGCAACGGAGGCCGGCTCGGCCCTGCTCGAAGGCCGGGTGCCGGAACGCGATGCCGAGGTGCTGGAAAACGCCACCCGGCAGGGGCTGGTCTGCCTCGGAAAGACGCATATGTCGGAGCTGGCCTTCTCCGGGCTCGGCTACAACCCGATCACCGAAACCCCGCCCTGCGTGAACGACCCGGAGGCGGTTCCCGGGGGGTCCTCCTCCGGGGCGGCGACCAGCGTCGCCTTCGGCCTGGCACCGGCGGCCATCGGCTCGGACACCGGCGGGTCGGTGCGCATTCCCGCCGCCTGGAACGATCTGGTCGGGCTGAAGACCACCCCGGGCCGGCTGTCGCTGGAAGGCGTCGTGCCGCTGGTGGCCAGCTTCGATACCGTCGGCCCGCTCTGCCGCACGGTCGAGGATGCGGCGCTGCTGCTGAGCGCGATGGGCGGCACCCACCCGGCAGACCTGCGCGAGGCAGGGCTGAAGGGCGTGCGGCTGCTGATCCTGGAAAATGCCGCGATGGAAGATCTGCGCGATGCCCCGCGGGCCGGTTTCGAACGGGCGGTGGAGCGGCTGCGCACCGCCGGGGCGGTGGTCGAGACCGGCCCGGTCGAAGGGGTCGAGGAAGCCCTGTCGCTGGCCGGCGCGCTCTATACCCCCGAGGCCTACGCCACCTGGCAGGATGCCATCGAAGCCGCGCCCGAGCGCATGTATCCGGCGATTCTCGCCCGCTTTCGCACCGGGCTGGAGTTCTCCGGCATCGAGGTGATGCGGGCCTGGCTGCGCCTGAAGGAGCTGCGCGCGGGCTGGGCGCGGGCAACCGCCGGCCATGACGCCGTGATCATGCCGACTTCGGCGACCCTGCCGCCGGCAATGCATCGGGTGGCCGCCGATGAAGACTTCTACGTTGCCGAAAACCTGCTCGCCCTGCGCAATACCCGGATCGGAAACCTGTTCGGCTGCTGCGCCCTGACCATCCCGACGGGCGTTCCCTCGACCGGAATCATGTTCCTCGGCCCGCCACTGGCCGAAGAGCGGCTGTTGCGGCTGGGCGCGGCGGCCGAGGCGGCGCTGGCCTGAAAGCCACAGCGCCCGGCCCCGAAGCGGACGCGGCCGCGTTTTTCTGGACCGGCAGATCACGAACGGCTATCTTCTGCGCAAACGGGGCGGCACGACCCCGGGCAACGAGGCAGACATGGTTTTTCCCGAGCGGTTTTCGGACCTGCCAGAATATACGTTTGCGCGCCTGCGGCGGCTGCTCGATGCCCATGAGGCAGGCGGGCCGGTGGTGCACATGTCAATCGGAGAGCCGAAGCACCCCTTTCCGGGCTGGGTGCCCGGGCTCGTCTCCGAACATGCCGAAGATTTCTCCCGCTACCCGCCGAACGACGGCACGCCCCGGCTTCTGGAAGCGATCGCCGGCTGGCTGGAAAGGCGCTTTTCGGCCCGGCTCGATCCGCAAACGCAAATCATGGCGCTGAACGGCAGCCGCGAGGGGCTGTTCAGTGCCTGTCTCGCGCTCTGCCCCGAGCGCACCCCGGACGGCAGGCAGAGCGCGGTGCTGTTGCCGAACCCCTTCTATCAGGTCTATGCGGTTGCCGCCCGCGCCGCCGGGGCCGAACCGGTGTTCGTTCCGGCCACCGAAGCCACGAACTTCCTGCCCGACTATCGCGCGCTCGATCCGGAAACGCTCGACCGGGTGGCGGTAGCCTATCTGTGCAGCCCGTCGAACCCGCAGGGGGCGGTGGCCGGCCGGGACTGGCTGAAAGACCTCCTGGAGCTGGCCGAAACGCATGATTTCCGCATCTTTTCGGATGAGTGCTATTCGGAAATCTACCGCGATGCGCCGCCACCGGGAATTCTGGAAATCGCCGCCGAACTCGGGACCGACCCAGAGCGCGCGCTGGCCTTCAACTCACTGTCAAAGCGTTCGAACCTGCCGGGGTTGCGGTCGGGCTTCGTCGCCGGCGGGCCGGAATGCATCCGCCGGATCAGGCAGCTGCGCAGCTACGCCGGGGCGCCGCTGCCGGGGCCGCTGCAGCGGGCTGCCGAACGACTCTGGGCGGACGAGGCGCATGTGGACGAAAACCGGGCGCTTTACGCCGCCAAATATGCTCTGGCCGATGCGGCTTTTGCCGGCGTTCCGGGCTATCGCTCTCCGCAGGCCGGCTTCTTCCTGTGGCTGAAGGTGGGAGACGGCGAAAAGGCGGCGCTGAAACTCTGGCGAGAGACCGGGATTCGGGCGCTTCCCGGAAGCTATCTCGGGCGCGAGGTGAACGGGGAGAACCCGGCGAGGGAATATCTGCGGGTCGCACTGACGGCCCCGGCAGAAGAGATCGGGGAAGCGCTGCCCCGGCTGCGCGACTGTCTTTACGGGTAGGATCACGGGCGAGGACGACGAATCATGGCATCATTTCAGGCAAGGCAACGCGACCCGCTGTTCGACAGCAACACCCAGGCGCTGATCGAACGGCGCGGCAAGGAGCTGCTCGGCTTCGCCCTGCTGCTGACTGCCGTGCTGCTGGGAGCGGTTCTGGCCACCTACCACCCGGAAGATCCGAGCTGGCTTTCGGCAACCGACAAGCCGGCCCGCAATGCGCTGGGCCGCTTCGGCGCATCGCTGGCTTCGCCGCTGATGGTGATCATCGGCATGGGCGCCTGGAGCATCTCCCTGATCCTTGCGGTCTGGGGGGTGCGATTCATCGTCCATGTCGGGGAAGCGCGCGCGGCGGGCAGGCTCATCTTCGCGCCGATCGCGGTGGCGCTGGCATCCGTCTATGCCTCTACCCATGTGCCGGGGGCCGGCTGGGGGCATTCCTTCGGGCTGGGCGGGCTGTTCGGCGATACCATCCTGGGAGCCGCTCTCGGGGTGGTGCCGGTCAAGGCGGCGCTCGGGCTCAAGATCCTGGCGCCGTTTCTGGCCGCGGGAATGCTTGTCATGGGCGGCTTCGTGCTGGGCCTGACCGGCGCCGAGCTGCGTCGCATCGGGCGCTTCCTGCTGCTCGGGATGGTGATGCTCTATGCCGCCGCCATGCACCTGCTGGGGCGTGGCGCCGACAGTGCGGTTTCCGGAGCCCGGCGGGTGCTGGCCCGGCGGGCGGCGCGCCGGCGCGACAGGCAGGCATCAGATCCGGGCACGCCGGCAACGGCCCCCTCTGCCGGAGCGGGCCTGCGGCGCGGGCAGCCGCTTCTGCGCCGCCCCGCAACGGATGCGGCCGTTGCGGCCACCGCTTCCGAACCGCCCGTGAGCCAGGCCGGACAGGACGACTTCGCCCTGAGCGCCGGCGATACCCTCCGGCCCGGGCCGGAAGAGCCGGACAGCCCCGGAATCCTGGCCCGGATCCCGTCCATCTTCCGGCGCCGGACGAAGGCCGACGCCGCCGGTGCCGCCCCGGAACCAGACCGCCGCCCCCCGGAAAGCAATGCTGTCGGCAACCCCGAGATCAGCGCGAAGATCGCGCAGATCATCCGGAACCGGGCCAGCCAGCAGACCCTGCGCCACCAGCCGGCCACCCTCCGGCCGGAGCCGCCGCTGCGCCCGCCGCAGCCGCGCGCTCCTCAGGGGTCCGGAGCGGCGGTTTCCGGGGCGGCACCGATGCCGGAAGCCGCGCCTCCGCCCCCCGGCGCGGCACCGGGCGCTGCCGTCCCGCCGGTCTCGGGAGACGCCAGGCGCGTGGTCCAGCACCCGCCGCAGACCCCTGCCCGCCCCTCGCGCCGCGCCCGGGCCGAGGAACAGCCGGCCCTGCCGCTGGAAGATGCCGACTCCGGTTACGAGCTGCCGCCGCTGAGCCTTCTTTCCGGCCCGGCAGCGACCACGCGCCACCAGCTTTCCGACGACGCGCTGGCGCAGAACGCCCGCATGCTCGAAAACGTGCTCGACGACTACGGCGTCAAGGGCGAGATCGTGAGCGTGCGCCCGGGGCCGGTCGTGACCATGTATGAGCTCGAACCCGCCCCGGGATTGAAGGCCAGCCGGGTGATCGGGCTGGCCGACGACATCGCGCGCTCCATGTCGGCGCTGTCGGCGCGGGTGTCCACCGTGCCGGGGCGCTCGGTCATCGGCATCGAGCTGCCGAACGAGCACCGCGAAAAGGTGATGCTGCGCGAGATCCTCTCCACCCGCGATTTCGGCGACAGCAGCATGAAGCTGCCGCTGGCCCTGGGAAAGGATATCGGCGGCGCCCCGGTGGTGGCCAGCCTGGCCCGGATGCCGCATCTGCTGATCGCCGGCACCACGGGTTCGGGCAAGTCGGTGGCGATCAACACCATGATCCTGAGCCTGCTCTACAAGCTCACCCCCGAGGAATGCCGGCTGATCATGATCGACCCGAAGATGCTGGAACTGTCGGTCTATGACGGCATTCCGCACCTTCTGTCACCGGTGGTGACCGACCCGAAGAAGGCGGTGGTGGCGCTCAAGTGGGTCGTCGGCGAGATGGAAGAGCGCTACCGCAAGATGTCGAAGATGGGCGTGCGCAACATCGAAGGCTACAACGGCCGGGTTGCCGAAGCGCTTGCCAGGGGCGAAATGTTCAGCCGCACGGTGCAGACCGGCTTTGACGACGAGACCGGCGAACCGGTGTTCGAAACCGAGGAATTCGCCCCCGAGAAGCTGCCCTATATCGTGGTGATCGTCGATGAGATGGCCGACCTGATGATGGTCGCCGGCAAGGAAATCGAGGCCTGCATCCAGCGGCTGGCGCAGATGGCGCGGGCCTCGGGCATCCACCTGATCATGGCCACGCAGCGCCCCTCGGTGGATGTCATCACCGGCACCATCAAGGCGAACTTCCCGACCCGGATCAGCTTTCAGGTCACCAGCAAGGTGGACAGCCGCACCATCCTGGGCGAACAGGGCGCCGAGCAGCTCCTGGGCATGGGCGACATGCTGTACATGGCCGGCGGCGCCAGGATCACCCGCGTGCACGGCCCCTTCGTTTCCGACGAGGAAGTGGAGGAGGTGGTGAATCACCTCAAGGCCTTCGGACCGCCGGACTACGTAAGCGGCGTGGTCGCCGGGCCTGACGAGGAACGGGAAAGCGATATCGACCTCGTGCTCGGGCTGGGGGGCAATACCGGCGCCGAGGATGCCCTCTACGACCGGGCCGTGGCGATCGTCGCGCGTGATCGCAAGTGTTCCACATCCTACATCCAGCGCAAGCTGGCGATCGGCTACAACAAGGCCGCGCGCCTGGTCGAGCAGATGGAGGAACAGGGTCTGGTCTCCCCGGCCAACCACGTGGGCAAGCGGGAGATCCTGATCCCCGAGGAGCCGTGAGCGCCCCAGCGGCCTGCGCGGAAAGTCGCGCCCTTGTGACCGGCGGCGGGCTGCACCCTCCGGCGGGAAGGGCTATGGTGGCGCCATGAACAGACGCTCGTTCCTTCTCGCGCCGGTCGCCCTGGCGCTTCTCGGCAGCCCCGCGCCGGCCGCGGGGCTCTCGCTGGCGGAAATCTCCGACTACCTGAACGGAATCGGCTCGGCCGAAACCCGCTTCACTCAGATCAACGATGACGGCACGACCAGCACCGGGCGGCTGCTGATCCGCCGCCCCGGCCGGATCCGCTTCGAATACGACCCGCCGGAAACGGCTCTGGTGATGGCCGGGCAGGGGCAGGTGGCGGTGTTCGACGCCAGGTCGAACGAACCGCCCGAACGCTTTCCGCTGGTCCGCACGCCGCTGAAGCTGCTCCTGACCGAAAAGGTCGAACTGCAGGGGCAGAAGATGGTGGTGGGGCTGCGGGCAGACGACGACACCACCACCGTCATCGCCCAGGATCCGAAGCGACCCGAATACGGCCGGCTGCACCTGGTCTTCGCCAACGATCCGATCGCGCTGCGCCGATGGATCATCGAGGACGGCTCCGGGCAGCGCACGACGGTCATCCTCGACGGGCTGAAGGCGTCCGACAAGCGCTTGCCCGGACGGCTGTTCGACATCAAGGGCGAAATGGCGCGGCGCGGCTTCTGATCCGCCCCGGAGGGCATCGCGGGAAGGCGTCGCTCAGGCGATGCCGCACCCGCGCAGCTGGCGCGCATACATCTCCGCCCGCCGGGAGACCTCCTGCGAGACCCGCAGCAGCCAGCCCTTGGCACGATGGCTGCCGCGGGCATAACCGGCCCGGCCCTCGTGATAGGCCAGATACTGGTTGCGCGCATCATCAAGGGCGATCCCGAGCCTTTTCGAGGAGCCGTTCATGTACCAACCCATGAAATCCGCAGCATCGGCGATGTCGTCGCGCCGGGCGCGGCGGTTGCCGGTGGCACGGCGGTAGTCATCCCAGGTGCCATCAAGCGCCTGGCTGTAACCATAGGCCGAACTCTGCCGCCCGGCCGGGATGAACCCCAGGACATATCGGCGCGGGGTGCGGGCGTTTCCGACGAATCTGCTTTCCTGATAGATCGTGGCCATCATGACGGGCACGGGCACCCCCCAGCGCCGCTCGCTGGCCTGCATCGCCCGCAGATAGGCCGGCCTCTGGCTGACGATGCTGCACGCATCGTCAAGGTTTCGCGGCGGCGCGTAGCTGCTGCTGCCGCAAGCGGCCACAAGCACCAGAAATACCATGCTGCGAAGGAATCTGCTCATCTGCCTCGCCGTCTTGTGCGGCTGTCGGTCCTGCCTGTGTGCACGAGTATAGCCTGTTTCCGCGACCGCGTGAATGGCCAATGCCGGGCCTGCACCGGCACTGTTGCCTCCGGGCCGGAACCCCCTTGGAGCGGCAGAAGCGGGCCCGGCACGGAATTCGTGGAAAACCGAGCAACCACAGCATGTTGTGCAACATCTCGCAGAAATGCGGACTGTCGGCTTTCAGATCACAGTCTGTTTCCGGCCATTGGCCGTTTTGCCGGTGGACAGCCCGATCTCCGACACGCTACCTTGGCCGGCAAGGGCTGACGAATATGATCAAGACACGTGCAAAATATCACATCGGGCAGGTCGTTCGCCATCGTACGCATCCGTTCCGCGGCGTGATCTTCGACGTGGACGCGACGTTTTCCAATACCGAGGAATGGTATGCCGCCATCCCCGAGGACAGCAGGCCGGCGAAGGACCAGCCCTTCTACCACCTGCTGGCCGAAAACGACAAGAGCTACTACGTGGCCTATGTCTCGGAGCAGAACCTGGTGGCGGACTACTCGGGCGAGCCGGTTCGACATCCCGACCTGCCGGAGCTGTTCGGCGAGTTCGAGGACGGGCATTACCCGCTCCAGTTCCATCTGAACTGACCGCCGCTTCCCGCCGTGGCCGACCCGGCCGCTTGCCCGTTCTTCTTCTGCCGCAGCCGCGCAGCGCCTGTCCCGCGGCACCGCGAAAGCCGTTCCCGCAGGCCGTTCCGCAACCCGGAATTTCCCCGTGCCCTGCCCGCGCGCCTGCCGCAGCCGCTCAGTAGCCGATCGCGGCGCCGTCCTTGCGCGGGTCCGAGGCGCCTTCCAGAACCCCGCGTGCATGGTCGATCAGGATCGCCTGCGCTCCTCCCAGAGGCGTATCCGGCACGGTGATCTCGTGGCCGAGCGCGGCCAGGTGCCGGGCGACATCGGGTGCATGGCCGCGTTCGAGATTCAGCCTGCCCCCGTCCAGGAAGGCGCGCGGCGCATCGATCGCGGTCTGTGGCGGCAGGCCGTGGTCGAGCCAGTTGCCCAGGAAGCGGACATGCCCCACCGGCTGATAGGCCCCGCCCATGACGCCGAAAGGCATGATCACCCGGCCCTCGCGGCGCACCATCGCCGGTATGATCGTATGCAGCGGCCGCTTGCCGGGGCCGGCCTCGTTCGGGTGCCCCTCTTCCAGGGTGAACCCCGCACCCCGGTTCTGGAACAGGATGCCGAACTTCGACGAGGCCAGGCCCGAACCGAAACCGTGGAAGATCGAATAGATCATCGAGACAACCATCAGATCCCGATCGACCACGCAGAGATACACGGTATCGCGATGCGGGGCGCCGCCGGGGCCGGGGGCGGGCGGGGCCGTGATCACCCGATCCGGGCGGATCAGCGCCGCCAGTCCGGCCGCCGTCTCGGGCGAAAGCATGTAGTCCAGGCGGGCGGTATGGTCGGGGTCGGCAATGATCCGGTTGCGCGCGTCGTAGGCCAGGCGGGTGGCTTCGGCCTCCAGGTGGGTGCGCAGCGCGCCGAAGGGGTCGAGCGCACCCAGATCGAATCGGGAAAGGATGTTGGCAAGAAGGATCGCCGTCGCCCCCTGCCCGTTGGGCGGGTGCTCCAGGAGCTCGATGCCGCGGTAGCGGCCCGAAACCGGCTCGGTATAGTCGCACCGGGTGCGCGCGAAATCCTCGAGGCTGTGGGTTCCGCCCAGCGCGCGCAGCGAATCCACCATGTCCTGCGCAACCTCGCCGGCATAGAATCCGTCGCGCCCCTCGGCCGCGATCCGGCGAAGAACCTCGGCCTGCTGCGGGTGGCGGAACAGATCGCCCACCGCCAGCGGCCGCCCGTCTGCCAGATAGAACTCGCGCGCCGCCCCCTGCAGCGTGTCGGCCTGGTTCTTCCAGTCGAAGGCGGTGCGCGGCGCCACCGGAACCCCGGCTTCGGCATGCTCGATCGCCGGAGCAAGACAGCGGCCGATACCCAGCCTCCCCCAGTCTTCGGCCAGGCGGCAGAAGGCGTCGATCGCGCCGGGCACGGTCACCGCGTGCGGGCTCCGCAGCGGAATCTCCGTCAGCCCGGCATCGCGCAGCTGCGCCGCCTCGAGCCCCGCCGGTGCCCGACCGGACCCGTTCAACGCCAGCACCCTGTCTTCTCCGGGGGGGGTAAACAGGGTGAACAGGTCGCCTCCGATTCCGGTCGAGGCGGGTTCGCAGATGCCGAGCAGCACGGCTGCGGCAATGGCCGCATCCATCGCATTGCCGCCCTCGCGCAGAATGTCGATCGCAACCCTTGCCGCGAGCGGGTGCGAGGTGGCGCACAACCCGTTGCAGGCAAGGACCGCACTGCGGC
This sequence comes from Paracoccaceae bacterium, assembly GCA_026989055.1. Taxonomy (GTDB): domain Bacteria; phylum Pseudomonadota; class Alphaproteobacteria; order Rhodobacterales; family Rhodobacteraceae; genus JAJRUE01. The sequence goes on along the minus strand of JALSKC010000039.1, from coordinate 8,497 downwards.
CGGGAAGATGAAAATCACGCATTCTTGCCCCCTTTCTGCCCGACCATATGCGCCTGTCCGCAGAATACAATCCATGCCGCGCCGGTTTCACGCGCGCTCCCGTGCGGGCGCACGCGAAGCGCGACCATGCCCGCCTGCAAGACACGGCTGCCCGCCAAAATGCAGGCGGGGTTTCCGGGGGCGTCTCCGGGGGCAACGATATTTCCGGGGGCAAAGTCCTCGGCGTCGCGCACTGGGTGGGGGCTGTTAAACGCGACGCCGAGGGAAGCTATATGCAGCTACCCGGACATGTTGTTCATTCAATCTGGCCCGACTGTGGACCATTTGCGGCTTTTTGGCGGCAAATCGGCATCTGGCGAAGATTTACGGGGCTGATCCGCTCTTTCTGCCGGCCGGAAAGCCCCCGGCGACCCGAAACGCACCTTTTCATCCCCCATCTTCATCCCCCGTCCTCGAATCGGATGCCCGGCGTCCGGCAACGGCAGGGCGATTCGGCACTCGGCAGGACGAGTTCCAGCAGGTTGCGCCCCCCCTCGCGCCGGTAGTGCAGGCTGCCGGCAAGCTCGCGGATCATCATCCAGCCGAACCCGCCCTCGGGCAGGTGGGCCCGGCAGACATCGAGATCCTGATGCCTGCCCTCGGGCAGGATTTCACCGGGCATCGGCCGGCCGCGATCGGTGAAGCGCAAGCGCCAGCCATCGGCGTTGCGGGAGAGCTCGATGTCGATCGGATGGCCGGGCAGGTTCCGGTAGGCGTGCTCCATGATGTTGTTGAGAACCTCCGCCACCACGATCTCCACCGACTGGATCAGCGCCGCAGACGCGCCGCTTCTGCACAGGGAATCGGCAAGCGCGGAAAGCGCCTCTCCGACCGCATAGGGATCGCTTTCGATATGCAGGCGGAAGGGCGTGCTATCAGCAGGTTCTGGTGATGCCGGTCGGCGATTCACGCAAGTCTCGCTCCAGATCTCGGCTATCCCGATTACCGCGATGTTGCCAAGGCACTGTCAACGGAATCGTGGATGGCGAACACCTTGTCCATGCGGGTCAGACGAAAGACCTTTTCAACCGTGGGTGTCAGACAGGCCAGATCCAGGGTCTGCGCCGGGTCGAGCTGTTTCATCGCCGCGACGATGGCGCCCAACCCGCTGCTGTCTATGAACTCGACCTCGGCAAGGTCAAGGATGATCCGGCCCTTCACCCCGGCCGTCAGTTCGCGCATCCCGTCCTTGAAGCGGATGGCCCGGGCCGCGTCGATCCTGCCATCCTGCACGGAGACGACTAGCACGCCGTTGCGAATCTCGGAGCGAAGGTCCATGCTGAGTTCTCCCGACAATTTCGGGTCCGACGCTAGTCGGCAATGGTTACCATTCGGTGTGCCGTTGCCGCCCGGAAGATCTGGAGAAAGCGCATGAATGACGTGTTCATTGCCGGTGCCGCCCGTACTCCAATGGGAGGGCTTCAGGGCGCATTCGGCACGATCGACGCCGCCGCGCTCGGCGGAGCGGCCATTGCCGGGGCCATCACCGATGCCGGAGCGGATGCGGCACAGGTGGAAGAGCTCCTGATGGGCTGCGTGCTCCCTGCCGGACAGGGCCAGGCGCCGGCGCGCCAGGCCGGCTTCAGGGCCGGGCTGGGGCAGGAGGTTCCGGCCACCACCGTCAACAAGATGTGCGGTTCGGGCATGAAAACCGTGATGATGGGCCATGACTCGGTAGCGCTGGGGCAGGTCGACGTGATGGTTGCCGGCGGCATGGAAAGCATGACGAACGCGCCCTATCTGCTGCCCGGGATGCGCGGCGGGGCACGGATGGGGCATGACCGGGTGATCGACAGCATGTTCCTCGACGGTCTGGAAGACGCCTATGACAAGGGTCGCCTGATGGGCACATTTGCCGAAGACTGCGCCGAGAAATACCAGTTCACCCGCGAGGCGCAGGACGAATACGCGATCCGCTCGCTGGAACGGGCCCTGGCCGCACAGAGGGGCGGAGCCTTCTCGCGCGAGATCGTGCCGGTCGCCGTGAAGAACCGACGGGGCGAGACGGTCGTTTCCGAAGACGAACAGCCCGCGCGCGCCCGGCCCGAGAAGATCCCGCATCTGAAACCCGCCTTCCGCGAGGGCGGGACGGTGACGGCGGCCAATTCCTCGTCGATCTCCGACGGCGCGGCGGCGCTGGTGCTGGCCTCGGCCGGCTCGGGCCTGAAGCCACGTGCGCGCATTCTCGGCCATGCGAGCCACGCGCAGGAGCCGGCCTGGTTCTCCACCGCCCCGATCCCGGCCGCGCAAAAGCTGCTGGCGAAGATCGGCTGGAACAAGGACGATATCGACCTGTGGGAAGTCAACGAAGCCTTTGCCGTCGTGCCGATGGCCTTCATGCGCGACATGGAGATTTCGGCCGACAAGGTTAACGTGAACGGCGGCGCCTGCGCGCTCGGCCACCCGATCGGCGCGTCCGGCGCGCGCATCATCGTGACCTTGCTGAACGCGCTCGAGGCGCGCGGGCTGAAACGCGGGGTTGCGGCCATCTGCATCGGCGGCGGCGAGGGCACGGCGATCGCCATCGAACTGGTCTGATGGACTACCCGGCACTGGCGGTGCGCATCGCGGCGCTGACCGAGGGCGAATGCGACGCCGTGGCGCTGATGGCCACCGTGGCCTGCGAGCTGCACCACGCCGACGACCGGTTCGACTGGACGGGGTTTTACCGGGTAGTGGCACCGGGCCTGCTCAAGATCGGGCCCTATCAGGGTGGCCACGGCTGCCTGACCATCCCCTTTGGCAAGGGGGTCTGCGGCGCGGTGGCGCAGTCGGGCGAGGCGCTGATCGTGCCCGATGTCGAGGCTTTTCCGGGCCATATCGCCTGTGCCAGCACCACGCGCTCCGAAATCGTGCTCCCGGTGCGTGACGCGCGCGGCACCCTGATCGCGGTGCTGGACATAGACAGCAACCGGGCCGATGCCTTCACCGCCGCCGACCGGGCGGGCCTGGAAATGATCCTGCGGGACACATTCGAAAGGGATTTGCAATGAAAACCGGCTCCTGCCTGTGCGGCGGCGTCGCCTTTGAGCTCGACGAACCGCTGCGCGACAGCGTCGCCTGCCACTGCACCCGGTGCCGCAAGACCAGCGGCCACTATTGGTCGGCCACCCGGGTTCCCAATGACCGGTTCCGGCTGACGCGCGATGACACCCTGACCTGGTTCCAATCCTCGCCGCAGGCCCGGCGCGGTTTCTGCAACCGGTGCGGCGCCAGCCTGTTCTGGCAAAGGAGCGGCGAGGACGCGATCTCGATCGGTTCCGGAACCCTGGATATGCCGACCGGCATCACCACCGAGCGCCACATCTTTGTGGAGGACAAGGGTGACTACTACCCGCTCGACCCGCTCTGAGCCGCCCGGCCGGATGCCTCCGGCGGGGATGTTTCAGGAAAGAAGAAACCCGTTTGGGTGCGGCGCGCGCGCGTGCTAGGGCGAGCGGATGAATGATTACGCGCCCCCCGATGACCCGCTGGTGATCCTGCATCACGACCACGAATTGCTGCTGGTGGACAAGCCCGCCGGCCTGCTTTCGGTGCCCGGAAAGGGCGAACACCTGGCCGACTGCCTGCTGGCCCGCGTGCAGGCGGTGTTTCCCGACGCACTTCTGGTGCATCGGCTGGACCGCGACACATCGGGCGTCATGGTCTTTGCCCTGACGCGCCACGCCCAGCGCCACCTTGGGATGCAGTTCGAAAAGCGGCAGGTGAAGAAAACCTACATCGCGCGTGTCTGGGGCCATGTGGCGGAAAAGACCGGCACCGTCGATCTGCCGCTGATCGTCGACTGGCCGAACCGGCCGCGCCAGATGGTGGACCACGAGAACGGCAAGCCCGCCCTGACCGAGTGGCGGGTGCTGCGGCATGAGGAAAACGCCACCCGGGTGCGCCTGTTCCCGAAGACCGGGCGCAGCCACCAGTTGCGGGTGCACATGCAGGCGATCGGCCATCCGATCCTCGGCGATCCGTTCTACGCAACCGGCGAAGCGCGTGCGGCGCCGCGCCTGATGCTGCATGCCGAAAGCCTGCGCCTGCGCCATCCCGATGGCGGCAGGGGGATGACATTCAGGGCGAAGTGTGCGTTCTGAAACGAAGATGAGAACCGCGAGTTTCATAATCCACCTGGAGCGTGCCGTGGCGCGAAAGCCTCAGGTTGTGAAACTGCAATCGGCCCTGCCGCAGCCTGCCGAAACATTGCCGGCCGTGGACGGGTCGGCACTGGATGAAGCGCAGAGGAATGCCGTCTTCCGGCCGGCCCTGCACAGGCCACGCTACCCTTTCCGCCTGCGCGATGCCGAGATCGGAACATTTCTCAGCCACCGCCGCGCCTGGGAGGAAATCGTCTCGCGCAGGCTCGATTTTGCGCTGATCGTAGAGGACGACATCGCCCTGAACCCCGCCGAATTTTCCTGCGCCTACGATCTCGCCCGTGCGCATGTCGCCGAGCATGGCTATGTCCGCTTTCCCTGGTTCGCAAAGGAAGCTCCGCGGCTCGAAATCGCCCGCTCCGGAAGCTGCACGCTTTTTTCCCCAAGGCGGACAGGGCTGGGGATGCTCGCGCAGCTGGTCTCGCGCCCGGCCGCGCAAAGGCTGCTGGCGGCGAGCGAAACCTTCGACCGTCCGGTGGACACGCTGCTTCAGATGCACTGGGTGACGGGGGTTCGCCCGCTGGTCGCCTGGCCCAGCGGCGTGCGCGAAATATCGGACAGATTGGGCGGCTCCACCATCGCCGGGCGAAAATCGGCGGTCCAGACGATCCACCGCGAAATCATGCGGCCGATCTATCGGGCCCAGATTGCAATTCACAGTCGTTTCAGGCAAGAGCGGACCCGTTAGAAACCGGTTGCCCTACCTCATCGTTTGGGCGCCTTTCTGGAGGGACTGATGAAGGGCTACATAATGCTGTCGGAGGGCCGCAGCGGCTCCACCTGGCTGGGCTCTCTGGCAAACAGCACCCGCCGGATGGGGCATCTCGACGAATGGCTGGGAGAGGAGCACCACGACCGGGAAATCGCCACGCTCACGCCGCAGGAGCTCGTGGCCGAAGTGATGAAGCGGGCGACAACGGAAAACGGCCGCTTCGCGGTCAAGCTCTTTCCCAGGCATCTGCACCATGTGCATCTGAATCTCGGGTTCGACTTCATTCGCCGCTGCATGCAGGAGCACGAGACCAGCCTCGTGCTCCTGACCCGGGAAGACCGGCTGGCCCAGGCGATTTCCTTCGTGCGCGGAATCCAGACAAGCCAGTGGACCAGCTGCGAAGCGAAGCGCGGCACTGAAGAATACGACTTCGCGGCGATCGGCCGGGCATATTTCTACATCTCCCGAAGCTACGACTTCTGGGATGCCTATCTGGGGGTGAACCAGTATCCGCATCAAAGGTTCACCTACGAACAACTGCTTGGCGATCCTGGCCCGTTCCTGCACGCGGTTCAGGAGGCGCTGGGCGTCGAGGGCGAGCTGGAATTCAAGACCGACCTGAAAATCCAGCGCGACGACAAGACCCTGGAATGGCGACAACGGTTTCTCGATGACGTGAAGAAACGCGATGTGATCGGGCTGTCGGGATCCTTCGGGGCGTTCGGCTGGTTTGCGCAGGAAAGTCTGCCTCAACCCAAAAGCTCGTTGGCGGGCAAACTGAAAAGCCTGTTTCGCTGAACCTGCGCCGGTCAGGGTTTGTAAATCCATTCGGCCCTGAGTTTGCGAAAGAAATACCGCCGGTATTTCGGATCGAGCGCCTTTTGCCATACGGTGCGCCGCTTTTTGTCGGGCATCTTGATATCGAAATCGCGTTCCGGCATCGTCGTCTGCGACGGGTCGATGGGCGGATGCTCGACAATTCGCGGCACGATGCAGCTGGTGCGCATCTCCAGAATGTCGAAGCCCCAGTCGGCGACGCCGGTGATCGGCAGCGAGCGGGCGGCGATCGTTGCCGCGCCCGCGGGCGAGACATAATAGGCAACGGCCCCCCACGGGGCCTTCAGCGGCACCCGGAGCGTATAGCCTCCGAACAGGCGGGTCTTCGGCCATTTCACCACGCGGGTGTTGTTGTGGTAGAGCAGGACCAGCTCGTGACCCGTGCGCTCCAGCAGCCCGGAGCGGGCGAGGCGGGCGAAATCCTCGCCGACGAGCGCATCATCCTCCAGGATGATGGTGGGTTCACGCAGATCTTCGGCCACTTTCCGGCAGGCGAAGGCATGGGTCAGGGAGCAGGCGATTTCGGCATCGGTAAGCGGGCGCCAGAAGGCGTCGAGCGCCGCCCGATCGACAAGCGGTTCGAGATCCGGGGCCAGACCGTCGCGCCCGTCGATTGCATCGAAGAAGGAGAAATCCAGCCCGAGCTCTCCGAGGCGGGCGGCGATTGCCCCCCGCCGCGCCTCGTCCCCCGGAAGGCTGATGACCAGGATACGCATGCGCCCTTGATATGAACTGTGCCGACCCGGGTAAAGCCCCGCGCCGGCCTGTGTTGCACAAGAGCCCGGAAGCCCGGAACGGGAGCAGGCCGGCCGTCAGCCCTTCTTTCCGATCTCCTCTCCGGTTTCCTGATCGACCATCTTCATCGCCAGGCGCACCTTGCCGCGGTCGTCGAAGCCCAGAAGCTTGACGTAAACCTCCTGGCCTTCCTTCAGCACGTCGGAAGGATGGTTCAGCCGGCGGTTCTCGATCTGGCTGACATGCACGAGGCCATCGCGCTTGCCGAAGAAGTTCACGAAGGCACCGAAATCGACGATCTTGACCACCTTGCCCTTGTAGATCCTGCCCTCTTCCGGCTCGGCGACGATCTCGTTGATCATGTCGCGGGCCTTGCCGATGGCCTCTTCGCTGGGTGAGGCGATCTTTATGATGCCGTCATCGTTGATATCGACCTTGGCGCCCGACACCTCGACGATCTCGCGGATCACCTTGCCGCCAGAGCCGATCACCTCGCGGATCTTGTCGGTGGGGATCTGCATGGTCTCGATTCGCGGCGCGTGAATGCTGAATTCGGCCGCTTCGCTCAGCGCCTTGTTCATCTCGCCCAGAATATGCAGCCGCGCCTCCCGGGCCTGGGCAAGAGCGGTCTTCATGATCTCGGGCGTGATGCCGGCCACCTTGATGTCCATCTGCAGCGACGTGATGCCCTTTTCGGTGCCGGCCACCTTGAAGTCCATGTCGCCCAGGTGATCCTCGTCGCCCAGGATGTCGGTCAGGATGGCGTATTCGCCGTTGTCTTCCAGGATCAGCCCCATGGCGATCCCCGCCACCGGCGCCTTCAGCGGCACGCCCGCGTCCATCATCGAGAGCGACCCGCCGCAGACCGTGGCCATCGAGGACGAGCCGTTGCTCTCGGTGATCTCCGACACCACGCGAATGGTGTAGGGGAAATCCGTCGCTGCCGGCAGCACCGCCTGCAAGGCGCGCCAGGCCAGCTTGCCGTGGCCGATCTCGCGCCGTCCGGTAAAGCCGAAGCGGCCGACCTCGCCCACCGAATAGGGCGGGAAGTTGTAATGCAGCATGAAGTTCGACTTGAAGGTGCCGTGCAGCGCGTCGATCATCTGTTCGTCGTCGCCCGTGCCCAGCGTGGTCACAACCAGCGCCTGGGTCTCGCCGCGGGTGAAGAGCGCCGAACCGTGGGTGCGCGGCAAGAGCCCGGTTTCCGCCACGATCGGGCGCACCGTCGTCAGGTCGCGCCCGTCGATGCGCCGACCCGTCTTCACGATGTCGCCGCGCAGGATCTCGGCTTCCAGCTTCTTCAGCGCCGCGCCGAGGTTTTCATCTTCCTGCTGCTCCTCTGTCAGCCCGGCGATGATTTCCTCGCGCGCCGCCGCAACGGCCGCCACGCGCTCCTGCTTGTCGGTGTGCTTGTAGGCCGCACGCAATGCCTTTTCGCCGACCTTCTTCACCGCCTCGTAGAGTTCGCTGTAATCCGGCGGCTGAAAATCGAACGGCTCCTTCGCCGCTTCCTCGGCCAGCTCGACGATCAGGTCGATCACCGGCTTGATCTGCTCGTGCGCGAAGGTCACCGCCCCCAGCATCTCGTCTTCGCTCAGCTCGTAGGCCTCGCTTTCGACCATCATCACCGCATCCCGGGTGCCGGCAACCACCAGGTCCAGCCGCTGCTCGGGGTTTTCGCGCAGCTTGTGCATGTCATCAACCGTCGGGTTGAGAACGTATTCGCCATCCTCATACCCCACCCGGCAACCGGCGATCGGCCCCCTGAAGGGCACGCCGGAAAGGGTGAGCGCCGCACTTGCGGCGATCATCGCCACGATATCCGGGTCATTCACCAGGTCGTGGGACAGCACCGTGCAGATCACCAGAACCTCGTTCCTGAAGCCCGGCACAAACAGCGGACGGATCGGCCGGTCGATCAGGCGGCTGGTCAGCGTTTCCTTTTCGGTCGGCCGCGCCTCGCGCTTGAAAAAGCCGCCCGGCACCTTGCCGGCGGCATAGTATTTCTCGTTGTAGTGAACCGTCAGCG
>JALSKC010000038.1 GCA_026989055.1 Paracoccaceae bacterium | reverse complement strand
GGTGGCCTCGATGCGCAGGTTGCGGATGTCGAGCAGATTGTCAGCCACCGCGCCCTCCCTTCAGATCGGATGTGCGGTTGAGGATCCAGTCCGCCACCAGGTTGACCGAAATCGCCAGCGCCGCGATCGCCGCCGCCGGCCACAGCGCAGCCCCGATGCCGAAGACGATGCCCTCCTTGTTCTCTTTCACCATGCCGCCCCAGTCCGAGGCCGGCGGCTGCACACCGAGTCCCAGGAACGAAAGCGTGGACAGGAACAGCACCGCGAAGATGAAGCGCAGGCCCAGCTCGGCCACCAGCGGCGAGAGCGCATTGGGCAGGATCTCGCGGAAGATGATCCAGCCGCGCCCTTCGCCGCGCAGCCGGGCGGCCTCGACGAAATCCATCACGTTGATGTCCACCGCCACCGCGCGGCTCAGGCGGTAGACCCGGGTGCTGTCCAGCAGCCCCATCACCAGGATCAGCACCGGCGTGGTGACCGGCATCACCGAAAGCACCACCAGGGCAAAGATCAGGGTCGGGATCGACATGATCAGATCGACGATGCGCGACATCGCCTGATCGACCCAGCCGCCGACCACCGCCGCCGTGAACCCCAGCAAGGCCCCCAGCGTGAAGGCCAGAAACGTGGCCAGGCTGGCGATGAAGATGGTGGTGCGCCCGCCCCAGATCATGCGCGTCAGCAGGTCGCGGCCGATGTTGTCGGTGCCCAGCCAGAACCTCTCGGAGGCCGGCTCCCAGACATCGCCCACCACCTCGGCCATGCCGTAGGGCGCGATCCAGGGAGCGAAGATCGCCATGAGGAAGAACAGGCCGGTGAAGAACAGGCCGATCAGGGCAGAGACCGGAATTCTCATTTCGGATGCCTCAGCCGCGGGTTGGAGACGATCGCCACGATGTCGGCCACCAGATTGAGCCCGATGTAGACGGCGGCGAAGATCAGCCCCGTGGCCTGCACCACCGGCACGTCGCGCTTGGCCACGTGATCCACCAGATACTGCCCCATGCCGGGATAGACGAAGATCACCTCCACCACCACCACGCCGACCACCAGATAGGCGAGGTTGATCATCACCACGTTGACGATCGGGGCGATGGCATTGGGAAAGGCGTGGCGGAAGACCACCCTGAACTGGCTCAGCCCCTTCAGTTCGGCGGTTTCGATATAGGCCGACTGCATCACGTTCAGGATCGCGGCGCGGGTCATGCGCATCATGTGCGCCAGCACCACCAGGGTGAGCACCGTGACCGGCAGGGCGATCGCCTCGAGCTTCTCCCACAGGCTCATCCCGTCATGGACGGTGGCGACCGATGGAAACCAGCGCAGCTTCACCCCGAAGAAGAAGATCAGCACATAGCCGATGAAGAACTCGGGCAGCGAGATCGAGGCAAGCGTGACGCCGGAAATCAGCCTGTCGGGCCAGCGGTTGCGGTAGCGCACCGCCAGAAGCCCCAGCAGGATCGCCAGCGGCACCGCCACCGCCGCCGCCCAGAAGGCCAGGAACAGGGTATTGCCCAGCCGCTGCGCGATCTGCGGCCCGATCGCCTGCCCGTTGGAGAGCGCCGTGCCCAGGTCGCCGCTCAGAACGCCCCCCAGCCAGCGCAGGTAGCGCAGCCAGGCCGGATCGTTCAGCCCCAGCTCCTCGCGCAGGTTGGCCAGCGCCTGCGGCGTTGCCGACTGCCCGAGAATGCTCTGGGCCACATCCCCGGGCAGGATCTGGGTGCCGGCGAAGATCAGCACCGAGACCGCCAGCAGCAGCAGCAGACCCAGCGCGATGCGCCGGGCCAGGAGTCTTGCAAGAGGACCCATGCCGACTCAGCTGTCGCTCAGGCGTTCAGCCAGCACTTGATCAGCGCCTTGTTGTTCATGAAGCCGCCGTTGCCGTCGGGCACCCAGCCGGCGACCTGCGGGCCGGTGGCATCGATGAAGTCGTTGAACATCGGAATGATGGCCCCGCCCTCGTCGCGCACCATCAGCGCCGCCTCGCGGTAGAGCGCCTTGCGCCTGGCCGGGTCGAGCTCGGCGCGCGCGGCGATGATGATCTTGTCGAAGTCGGGCCGGAAGAACTTGGTGTCGTTCCAGTCCGCGGTGGAGAGATAGGCGGTGGAATACATCTGGTCCTGCACTGGCCGGCCGCTCCAGTAGGAGGCCGAGAAGGGCTGCTTGTTCCACACCTCCGACCAGTAGCCGTCGCCCGGCTCGCGCTTGACCTCGATCTCGATCCCGGCGGCCCTGGCCTGCTGCTGGTAAAGCTGTGCGGCATCCACCGCGCCGGGGAAGGCGACATCGGAGGTGCGCAGCAGGATCGAGCCGGAATGGCCGGATTTCCTGTAGTGGAAGGCGGCCTCCTCGGGGTCGTATGCGCGCTGCGGGATGTCGTCGGGAAACAGCGGGTAGGCGGCGTTGATCGGAAAGTCGTTGCCGACCGAACCGTAGCCCTGAAGGATCTTGTCCACCAGTTCCTCGCGGTTGATCGCCAGCTTCAGCGCCAGGCGCAGGTGGTTGTCGTCGAACGGCGGCGTGTTCACATGCATGATGAACACGTAGTGCCCCCGGCCCGACACGTTCCTGACCTCGACGCCGGGGATGCGCCTGATCAGATCCACCACCTTGGGCTCGACCCGGTTGATCATGTGCACCTGCCCCGACTGCAGCGCCGCCAGCCGCGCCGTGGCGTCGTTGACCACGGTGATCTCCACCGAGTCGGCGAAGCCGCGGTTGTCGGCGTCCCAGTAGTTCTCGAAGCGGGTGCCCACGTGGCGCACGCCGGGCTGGTTCTCTGCCACCCGGTAGGGACCGGTGCCGACCCCGGCATCGGGGGCCTCGAAGCCGCCGCCCGGCTGGATCATCAGGTGATAGTCGGCCAGCAGATAGGGCAGGTCGGCATTGGGCGAACCCAGCGTCAGCACCACATACTGGCCGTCCGCCTTCATCTCCTCGATACCCTTGACGATCCCCAGCGCGCCGGACTTGGAGTTCTCGTCCGAGTGGCGCTGCAGCGTCTTGACCACGTCATCGGGGGTTACCGTCTTGCCGTTGTGGAATTCCACCCCCTCGCGGATCCTGAAGGTCCAGACCCTGGCATCGGGCGAGGCCTCGACGCTTTCGGCGATGCGGAACTCGATCTCGCCGTCGGGGCCCACCTCCACCATCGTCTCGCCCCAGCTGCGGCCGAAGCAGATCGGCACGTCCGAGGCCCAGGTGGCCGGATCGAGGCTGTTGGTGCTCTCGCCGCCCTGCATCCCCGCCTTCAGCGTGCCGCCGCGCACCGGGCCTGCATGCGACGCCGCCTGCGCCAGCATGGTGCCGGCCAGCGACGACGAAACCCCGAGCGCCGCCGCCCGCCCCATGAAGGCGCGCCGGCCCATCAGCCCGCGGGCCACCCTTTTCGCATGATATTCGAGTTCTTTCGTCATGTTTCTTCCTCCCATTCGATACCGGGCCTGTTCATGTTCGTGGGCCTCGATTCCTTCCCGCAGGATACACACTGAACCGGGTTGCGCATCATTTGCGTGTCACCTGTCGGAAATTTCCCACCGCGGGTTGATCCATGGCCGCGCCTCCTCACGCGGCAGCGGCGCACGCCCGAGGATATGATCCGCCATCTTTTCCCCCACCATGATCGAGGGGGCATTGAGGTTACCGTTGGTGATCCGTGGAAAGACCGAGCTGTCGGCAACCCGCAGCCGTTCCACCCCGATCACCCGGCCCTGCGGATCCACCACCGCCATCGCATCGTCGCGCCGGCCCATCCGGCAGGTGCCGCAGGGGTGATAGGCGCTTTCCACGTGGCGGCGCAGGAAATCGTCGATCTCGTCGTCGCTCCGCACCTCATCTCCGGGCTGGATCTCCCGGCCGCGATAGGGGTCGAAGGCGGGCTGGGCGAAGATCTCGCGGGCGATGCGCACGCAATGGCGGAAATCGATCCAGTCCTGCTCTTCGCTCATGTAGTTGAAGCGGATCCGCGGCGGCGCCGCCGGGTCGGACGAACGCAGCCGCACCCACCCGCGCGAGGGCGAGCGCATCGGCCCCACATGGGCCTGATACCCGTGCCCCTCGGCCGCCGCCCTGCCGTCGTAGCGCACCGCGATCGGCAGGAAGTGGAACTGGATGTCGGGGTATTCGACCCCCGCGCGCGAGCGAATGAAGCCGGCGCTTTCGAAATGGTTCGAGGCCCCCAGCCCGCGCCTGCCCAGCAGCCACTGCAGCCCGGCCAGCGCCTTGCCCCACAGGTTCCAGTAGCGATACAGCGTGACCGGCTGCAGGCTGGCCTGCTGGATGTAGATCTCCAGGTGGTCCTGCAGGTTGGCCCCCACCCCGGGCCGGTCGGCCAGAACCGCAATCCCGTGCTCGGCCAGATGCGCCGCCGGGCCGATGCCGGAAAGCATCAGGATCTTCGGCGAATTGATCGCCGAGGCCGCCACGATCACCTCGCGGCGGGCGCGCACCACCTCCACCCGCGCCCCGCGCGAGATCTCCACCCCCGTGGCCCGGCCCTCCTCGATCACCACCCGCCGGGCGAAGCAGCGCAGCAGCGAGACATTCGGCCGCTTCAGCGCCGGGCGCAGATAGGCATGGGCCACCGACCAGCGCCGCCCGCGCCAGATGGTGGCCTCCATCGGGCCGAAGCCCTCCTGCTTGGCCCCGTTGCAGTCCTCGGTGCGTTCGAAGCCCGCCTGGACGCCGGCCTCGACGAAGGCCCGGTGCAGCGGGTTGCGCCGCGCGCCGCGGGTGACATGCAGCGGCCCCTCGCGCCCGCGCCAGCGGCCGGGCTCCGGCCCGCCGTGCCAGTTCTCCATCCGCCTGAAATAGGGCAGCACGTCGGCAAAGCCCCAGCCCTCGGCACCGCTTTCGGCCCAGTGATCGAAGTCGCGGGCATGGCCGCGCACATAGACCATGCCGTTGATGCTGGAGGAGCCGCCGATCACCTTGCCGCGCGGCACCGCCAGGATGCGCCCGCCCAGATGCGGCTCCGGCTCGGTGCGAAAGCCCCAGTCGTAGAGGCCCATGTTCATGGGGTAGCTGAGCGCTGCCGGCATCTGGATGAACGGCCCGGCATCGCTGCCGCCGTATTCCAGCACCAGCACCGAGTGACGGCCGTCCTCACTCAGCCGGAAGGCCAGCGCCGCCCCGGCCGAGCCGGACCCGATGATGACGAAATCCGCCTCCATCACGCCTCCTCCGACGCCCCGCTCAATACGGCGCCTCGACCGGCCCCATGCCGACATAGACGCTCTTCAGCTCGGTATAATGCTCGATCGCCGCACGGCCGTTCTCGCGCCCGATGCCCGACATCTTCGTCCCGCCGAAGGGGATCTCCACCGGCGTGAGGTTGTAGCTGTTGATCCACACGATCCCGGCCTGCAGCCGGTCCGCCACCCGGTGGGCGCGCGCCAGATCGCGGGTGAATACGCCGCCGGCCAGGCCGAATTCGGAGGCATTGGCCCGGGCGATCACCTCGTCCTCGTCGTCGAAGTCGAGCACCGACATCACGGGGCCGAAGATCTCCTCGCGGGCGATCGTCATCTCGTCGCACACGCCGGCAAACACCGTCGGCTCCACCCAGAATCCCCCTTCGAAGCCTTGCACCTTCGCCACCCCGCCGCCGGTCAGGCAGCGCGCTCCCTCGGCCTTGCCGCGCCTTGCATATTCCAGCACCCTGCGCTGCTGTTCGGCGGAAATCAGCGGGCCCATCTGCACGTTTTCATCCATCGGGTCGCCGATACGGATGGCTTCGGTGCGCGCCACCAGGCGCTCCAGAAAGGCATCGCGGACGGCGCGCTGCACGAAGACGCGCGTGCCGTTGGAGCAGATCTGCCCGGCCGAATAGAAATTGCCCAGCATCGCCGCGCCCACCGCATCTTCCAGCGAGGCATCGTCGAAGACGATCAGCGCCGACTTGCCGCCCAGTTCCAGCGTCACGTGGCGGATTCCTTCGGCGGCGGCGGCGTAAACCTTCCGCCCCGTGGGCACCGAGCCGGTGAGCGACACCTTCGCCACGCCGGGATGGCGCACCAGCGCCGCCCCCACGGCCGCGCCGCCCTGCACCACGTTGAACAGCCCCGCCGGTGCGCCGGCCTCGATCAGGATTTCGGCCAGCCTCAGCGCCGAAAGCGGCGTCAGTTCCGAGGGCTTGAACAGCATCGCATTTCCGGCCGCCAGCGCCGGCGCCGCCTTCCAGCAGGCGATCTGGATCGGATAGTTCCATGCCCCGATGCCGACACAGACCCCCAGCGGCACCCGTTTCGTATAGGCGAAATCACGGCCCAGCGGGATGGCCTCGCCGCTGACGGCGGGGACGATCCCGCCAAAGAACTCGAGCGCATCCGCCCCCGAGGCGGCATCGGCCACCAGGGTTTCCTGCAACGGCTTGCCGGTATCCAGCGTCTCCAGCTCGCTCAGCGCGCGGTTGCGCCGGCGGATCAGCCGCGCGGCGCGGCGCAGCACCCGCCCGCGCTCGACCGGCGCCAGGGCGGCCCATTCCTGCTGAGCCCGGGCCGCGCTTTCCACCGCGCGAGCGACCAACGCCGGGGTGGCCTCGTGCAGCCGGGCGATCACCTCGCCGGTGGCCGGGCAGAAGCTTTCGAAGCGCGTACCGGCAGCATCCTCGACAAAGCCCCCGTCGATGAAGTGGCTGGCTTCAGGATGTGCCCGCATCGCTGCTGCTCCTCCTGCCGCGCCCGCCGCCGCTCTCCGGGGCATGGCACTCCACCATCCTGTCCAGATACTGGACCACCAGCCGCTCCGCCGCAGCCGGCGATGCAAGCGCATCGTGCAGCGCATGGCGGATGTAGAGCCCGTCGATCATCGCTGCCGCGCCGCGGGCGATGGTGTCGGCGGCGGCCGCGGGCACCAGCATGCGCAGCGCATGGCGCAGATTCGAATGCAGCCGCCGGGCATAGATGCGCAGCAGCCGGGCCGCTTCCGGGGCGCGCTGCGCCTCGACATAGAACACCAGCCAGGCACCGACCACATGCGTTTCGAACTGTTCCTGCCCGAGCGAGGCCCCGACGATCGCCCGCAGCCGCTCCCGCGGCCCCCGCGCCTGCCGCAGCCGGCGGCGCACCGAGGTGCCGAAGGCGCTCAGGATGTGGCGCATCGCGGCCAGGAACAGCGCATTCTTGCTGTCGAAGTAGTAATGCGCCAGCGCCGGCGACATGCCGGCGGTGCGCGCGATCTGGCTGACGGTCACATCCAGCGACCCGGCGCGGCCGATCTCGTGGATCGTGGCCGAGACCAGCGCCGCCCGGCGCAGGGGTTCCTGTCCGACCCTGGGCATCCGATTCTCCCGCTTCTGCACAGCTTCCCGGAGCATCTTGCCTTTCTTTACTGATCCGTCAATCAGGAATCGGCCGCGCATGTCGCGAACCGAGGCCGCCCGGCGCGGCACAGCTGCTGCCCTCTCCGCCGACCACCTGCCGCCCCGGCGAATCGCGCCCCGGCGAAACCGGTGCATGACCGGAAAGGCCCCCCGGGCTAGCATGGCCGGGAAGGGAATCGGAAAGGGAACCGGAGAAGGACAGCATGCCCCCGGAAAGGAACCGCGACCGCCCCGCCACCGCTCCGGCGCGCACATCGGAACACGCCCCGGGCACCACGGCCGGAATCGCCGCCATCATCGGTGCCGGCGAGATCGGCGCCGGCTGGGCTGCCCGCTTCCTGCTCGCCGGGTGGGAGGTGCGCCTTTTCGACCCGGACCCCGAGGCCCGGCGCGGAGTCGCCCCCCTGCTCGCGGCCGCCCGTCGCACCCTGCCCATGCTCTACGAGACCGCCCTGCCCCCCGAAGGCCGGCTGACCTTCTGCGAAACCATCTCCGCGGCTGTCGAAGATCCCTTCTGGATCCAGGAAAGCCTGCCCGAGCGCCTGGCACTCAAACGGCGGACATTGCAGAAGATCCAGCAGCACTGCCGTGCGGATGCGGTGCTCGCCTCCTCGAGCGCGGGATTCTCCCCCTCCGAGCTCCAGGGCTGCGCCACCCGCCCCGGGCAGATCATCGCCGCCCGGCCCTGCGCGCCGGTCTATCTGCTGCCGCTGGTGGAACTCGCGGCCACGGCCGCCAACCCGCCGACTCTGCTGCAACGCGCAGAGGAAACGCTCGCCGGGATCGGCATGTTCCCGCTGCGCCCGGGCTTCGAGGACACGCCCCCCCTCGGCGACCGCCTGGCCCGTGCCCTGCTGCGCGAAGCACAGTCGATGCGCGAGGAAGGCCACGCCTCTGCCGACGAGATCGACGATGCCATCCGCTGCGGAATCGGGCTGCGCTGGGTGCTGGAAGGGCTGAGCCGGAGCTGCCCCCCGTCCGGCGCCGCGCCCGGCACGCACGGGCGCTGCGCGCCAGAACGCGCGCGCGGCGAAAACCGCGACGAAAGCCTCGTGGCGCTCCTGCGCGCGCTCAAGGGGCGCGATGCCGCCGCCGGGGCGCCGATCAGGAAACACGAATCCCGCCTGCGGCCCGCGCACGCCGGCGCCCGCGCCCCTCTGATCACCGTTCGCCGCATCGTGCCCATCGACTGGACGGATTACAACAGCCACATGAACGAAAGCCGCTACGGGCAGGTATTTTCGGATGCCGCCGACAAGGTCATGGCCCTGATCGGCGCCGATGCCGCCTACATCGCCCGCGGGCTGAGCTATTTCACCGTCGATATCCATATCCGCTTCCGGGCCGAAACCCTGGCCGGGCAGATGATCCGGGTGGAGACCGACGTGCTGGAAGGGACCGGCAAGAAGCTGCGGCTTGCCCACCGGATGCTCGACGACGATACCGGCGCGCTTCTGGCCGAGGCCGAGCAGCTCCTGATTCACGTTTCGCTCGAAACCCGGCGCTCCTGCGAGCCGCCGCCCGAAATCGCCGCCCGTGCCGCGGCCCTCGCCGCCCCCCCGGAAAGCGGCTAGAGCGCACCGCGCCGGATCGCCCCTGCTTCGCCCGGGGCCCGCAAGCGGCCCGCCCGCATCAGCCATTCCTAAACCGTTCCGGTGCAGAATCGATTCGCATCAGCCGGGCGTGCTTCGCGAAAGGCCGGAAAGAGACAATGGCGAATCCGATCTACATCGAAACGGTCACCGGGCCGTTCCTGCCCTATGGCGCGGACATCCTGCAGCTCGACCTGTCCGTTGCCGGCGGGATGTCGTTGAGCGCCTTTGCCGGATACGGCGACAATGCGCGGATCGTCGGTTTCGACATTTCCGGCACCGCCAGCTTTACCGGCCAGTCCTTTCTCGGCGCGGCGACCGACGGCTTCGTTACCGCCGATTACGGCAACGTCAGCCTGGAGCTGTCGGCCGCACGGCTGGCCCGGGTGCTCAACGTCTCTCCCGGCGCCTCGGCCGATGCCGGTTACCTGACCGGGCTGAACAGCGGCCAGATGGCCGACCGGATCGCCGCGATCGGGGTCGATACCGGAACCGCGAACTACCTCGTCACGAGCTGGCCGAACGGGCCGGGGCTGATGAGCTTCCGCCAGGAGGCCGACGGTTCGCTGAGCGTTGTTTCCCCGCCTCCCGATCCGTCGCTCGGGCGGGTGTCGGACCTGTCCTCCGTCAGCGCCTATGGCAAGACCTGGGTGATCGCCGCTTCCGCCGACGGCAACGACGTGAACAGCTACACCATCGACGGCAACGGCGTGCTGAGCCCGGTCGCCAGCTTCGGCGCCGCCGACGGGCTCGGGATCAACACGCCGAGCGCGCTGGCCACGGCGATGCTGGAAGGCCAGCCCCATGTGGTCCTGGCCAGCGCCGGCTCCGGCTCGCTCTCGGTGCTGCGGCTGGAAGCCGACGGCAGCCTGAGCCCGGTGGATCACGTGCTTGACGACCGGAACACCCGCTTTGCCGATCCGGCGGTTCTGAAAACCGCGACCATCGGCGATGCCACCTTCGTTCTCGCCGCCGGCTCGGACGACGGGTTTGCCCTGTTCCGCCTGCGCCCGGACGGCAAGCTACACCACCTGGCCAGCGTCGCCGACAGTGCGACACTGGCACTTGACAATGTGGCGGCCGCCGCACTCGGCGCCGACGGCAGCGCGCTGCGCATGTTCCTGGCCTCGGCGACCGAAACCGGAATCAGCCATTTCGCCCTCGACCTGTCCGGCCTCGGCGGCACGCTCACCGGCAGCGCCGGGGCCGATGTCCTGACCGGCGGCGCGCTGGACGAGATCCTCGACGGCGGCGACGGAAACGACGTGATAGACGGCGGCGACGGGGCCGACCTTCTGATCGACGGCGGCGGCAGCGACGTGCTCACCGGCGGTCCCGGGGCCGACGTGTTCACGCTGGTGCCCGACGGCGCCGACGACGTGATCACCGATTTCCAGCGCGGTGTCGACTCGCTCGACCTGTCCTTCTACCCCCTGCTCCACGACCCGAACGCGCTGGGCTTCGTCACCACCTCCTTCGGGGCACGGCTGAGCTTCCGGGGCGAAACGCTGGACATCACCGCCAGCGACGGCAACCCGCTCTCGCTGGCCGAACTTGCGGCAAGCGGTCTGTTCAACCTCGACCGGCCGCCGCTGGTGCTGGGCAGCGGTCCCTCGGGCGGCGGACAGACCTGGATCGGCGCCGGCGGCAACGATA
The DNA here is from genome assembly GCA_026989055.1 of Paracoccaceae bacterium. GTDB lineage: Bacteria > Pseudomonadota > Alphaproteobacteria > Rhodobacterales > Rhodobacteraceae > JAJRUE01. The sequence continues at coordinate 8,713 of JALSKC010000038.1, read as the reverse complement.
CCCTCGTCGGCTCTCCCCTGGATGACATCCTCACCGGCAACGGCGGCGATGACGTGCTGATCGGTGGCCCCGGAGCCGACATGCTGATGGGCGGCAGCGGTTTCGACACTGCCGACTATTCCACCGCCACTGGGGCGATCACCCTCGACCGGATGGACATGGCCGCCAACAGCGGCGATGCCGCCGGCGATACGCTGGTGTCGATCGAAGCGGTATCGGGCAGCGGCTTCGCCGACCTGATCCTCGGACACGACAGCGCCGAAACGATCTCCGGCGCCGCCGGCAACGACCGGCTCGATGGCCGCGGCGGGAATGACACCCTCTCCGGCGGGCCCGGAAACGACGTGCTGACCGGCGGCCCCGGGGCCGACATGCTGATGGGCGGCAGCGGCACCGACACGGCCAGCTATGCCAGCGCGCAGAGCGGCCTGCGAATCGATCTCGCCCACGCCGGGCGGAACACCGGCGACGGCACCGGCGACAGTTTCGACTCGATCGAGGACCTGACCGGCTCTCCCCAGTCCGATGCGCTTTACGGGAACGCCGGGCCGAACCGCCTTTCCGGCAGCGACGGCGACGACTGGCTGCAGGGGCGCGGCGGCGACGACATGCTGTTCGGCGGCAACGGCGATGACGTGCTGGACGGCGGCGCCGGCGCCGACCTGCTGGACGGCGGCGCCGGACGCGACCGGGCGCAGTATTTCATGGCCAAGCAGGGAATCGTGGCCGACCTGGCAAACCCGGCGGCCAACACCGGCATCGCCGCCGGCGACATCTACCTGTCGATCGAGGATCTGGCCGGTTCGCGCATGGACGATGTCCTCGGCGGCAACTCCGGCGACAACCGGCTGTTCGGCAATGCCGGAAACGACATGCTCCATGGTGTCGGCGGCAACGACCTGCTGCACGGCGGCAGCGGCGATGACCGGCTGACCGGCGGCGGCGGCAACGATCTGCTGATCGGCGGCAGCGGAAGCGATGTCTTCGCCTTCGCCCCCGGTTTCGGGCAGGACCGGATCGCCGACCTGGAAACGCAGGCCGACCTGATCGAGATCGACACCGCCCTGCTCGGCGGAACCGCGGCAACCGGCAGCGCGCTTCTGGCCGATTTCGCCACCCTGTCGGGCAGCGGCGCGGTTATCGACTTCGGCGGCGGCGACATGCTGACGATCGATGGCATCACCGAGCTGGGGCAACTGAGCGAACTGTTCCTGTTCGTCTGATCCCCGGCACCCGGATCCCGCCGCCCGCGCCGGGGCCGAAGTCAGCTTCCGCCGCGCCCGGCCTCGGCCAGAACCTGAAGATAGCGTCCGTAGTCGTTCTTCTCGAACACCCTTGCCCGGGCACGCATCTGCGCGCTGTCGATCCAGCCGAGCTCGAAGGCCACCTCGTCGGGCGAGCCCACCTGCAACCCCTGGCGCTTTTCCAGCGTGCGCACGAAATTGCCGGCATCGAGCAGGCTGTCATGGGTGCCGGTATCCAGCCAAGCGAAACCGCGCCCCATCAGCTCGACCGTCAGCGTCCCTTCGGCCAGATACATCTCCAGAAGGCTGGTGATCTCCAGCTCGCCACGATCCGAAGGTTGCACCTTCCGGGCCCGCTCCGGGGCCCGCTCATCCAGAAAATAGAGCCCCGTCACCGCATAACTGGAGGCCGGTTTCTCCGGCTTTTCGACGATCGACACCACATTGCCGGCATCGTCAAACCCCACCACGCCATAGCGTTCCGGGTCGGCCACCCGGTAGCCGAAAACCGTGCCGCCCGACGGGCGCGCATTGGCGCCCTGCAACAGCTCGGGAAGACCCTGGCCGAAAAAGATGTTGTCGCCCAGCACCAGCGCCGAGGGCGCGCCGGCAAGGAAATCCTCGGCCAGGATGAAGGCCTGCGCCAGCCCGTCGGGGCTGGGCTGGACGATGTATTCCAGCCGCAGCCCCCATTGCGACCCGTCGCCCAGCAGCGCCCTGAACTGCGGCTGGTCGGCAGGCGTGGTGATCACCGCGATCTCGCGAATGCCGGCAAACATCAGCGTGGTCAGCGGGAAATAGACCATCGGCTTGTCATAGATCGCCAGCAGCTGCTTGGAAACGCCCATGGTCACGGGATAGAGCCGCGTGCCCGAGCCTCCTGCCAGAATGATCCCCTTGCGCGTTCTGCTCATGCTGTCTGTCCCAATCTCCTGCCCACACCATCCCGGGACAGCAGCGCCTGCCACCAGGCGCGGTTCTCCAGATACCAGTCCACGGTTTTCTCCAGCCCTTCGTCCAGCGTGACCGACGGCCTCCAGCCCAGTTCGCCGCGAATGCGCGCCGGGTCGATGGCGTAGCGCAGATCGTGGCCCGGCCGGTCCTCGACGAAGGCGATCAGCCGCTCGTGCGGTGCGCCGTCGGGCTGGCGGCTGTCCAGTATGGCGCAGATCCTGCGCACCAGCTCCAGGTTGGTGACCTCGTTCTCGCCGCCGATGTTGTAGCTGCGCCCCACCCGGCCGCGCGCAAGAACCGTCAGCAGCGCATCGGCGTGATCTTCCACATAGAGCCAGTCGCGCACGTTCTCGCCGGTGCCGTAGATCGGGATCTGCCGCCCGGCGAGCGCGTTCAGGATTACCACCGGGATCAGCTTTTCGGGGAAATGGTAGGGGCCGTAATTGTTCGAACAGTTCGTGATCACAACTGGCAGGCCATAGGTTTCATGCCAGGCGCGCACCAGGTGATCGCTCGCCGCCTTGGAGGCCGAATAGGGGCTCCTGGGCGCATAGGGCGTTTCCTCGGTAAACTTTCCCGTGGCGCCGAGAGAGCCGTAAACCTCATCGGTGGACACGTGGTGAAACCGGAAATCTTCCGGCTTTCCAAGGCTTTCCCAGTGGGCGCGCGCCGCCTGCAACAGGTTGAAGGTGCCCGTCACATTGGTTTCGACAAAGGCCGCGGGCCCGTCTATCGAGCGATCCACATGGCTTTCGGCGGCCAGATGCATCACCGCATCCGGCTTGTGATTGCGAAAAACCCGGGCCAGCGCCTCCGCATCGCGGATATCCACCTGCTCGAAGGCATAGCCCGGGCTGTCGGCCACGCTGGCCACGTTGTCGAGGCAGGCGGCATAGGTCAGCGCATCGACATTCACCACCGCATGCCCCTCGGCCACCGCCCGGCGCACCACCGCCGAACCGATGAAGCCGGCCCCGCCCGTCACCAGGATCTTCATGCCCGCACCTCCAGTTCGCGCAGCACCTCGGCCAGATCGGCGCGCCAGTCGGGCCGGTCGATACCGAATTCGCGCCGGATGTCGCCGCACTCCAGCCGCGAATTCAGCGGGCGTCGCGCCGGCGTCGGATAGTCGGCGGTGGCAATGTTCCGCACTGCCACATCCATCCCGGCCTGCGCGAAGATCTCGCGCGCGAAGCCGGCCCAGCTGGTGTCGGGCCCGCCGGCGAAATGGTAGATCCCGCTTGCCCCGCCGCCGTCGCGCAGCGCCTGCCCGATCCTCAACACCGCATCGGCGATCGAGGCCGCGCTGGTCGGGCCGCCCACCTGGTCCGCCACCACCGGCAGTTCGCTGCGCTCGCGCCCCAGCCGCAGCATGGTCTTCACGAAATTCCGCCCATGGGACGAAAACACCCAGGAGGTGCGCAGAACCGCAAAGCGCCCGCCGGCTGCGACCACCGCCACCTCGCCGGCCAGCTTGCCGCGCCCGTAGGCGCCGAGCGGGCCGGTTGCATCGCCGGGCCGCCACGGCCGGGTGCCGGTGCCGTCAAAGACATAATCCGTCGAGATGTGAACGAACGGAACCCCGGCCGCCGCCGCCGCGCGGGCCATTTCGCCGGGCGCAGCGCCGTTGAGCCGGGTTGCCCGGGCCTCGTCCTCTTCGGCGCGGTCCACGGCCGTGTAGGCGGCCGCGTTGATGACAAGATCGGGCGCCGCGTCGCGGATCGCCCGTTCGGCAGCGCCCGGCTGCATCAGGTCGGCCTCGGCCCGGCCCAGTGCCAGCACATCGGCGCGCCGGCGCAACTCGCTGGCCACCTGCCCGTTGCAACCGAACACCAGGATCGTCATGGCGCGCCCTCCCAGCGGAACGGGTTGTCGATGCCGCTCAGGGGCGGCGCGGCGGCATCCTTTTCGGAAAGCAGCGCCTCGCCCGGCGCAATGCCCCAGTCGATGCCGATCGCCGGATCGTCGAAGCGCACCGCCCCGTCGCACTCCGGCGCGTAGTAGTCGGAGCACTTGTAGATGATCTCGGTCTCGGGCTCGCGGGTGACGAAACCGTGCAGGAAGCCTGCCGGCACCAGCAGCTGCCGGCCGTTCTCGAAGCTCAGCTCGACGCCGAACCAGCGCCCGTAGGTGGGCGAGCCGAGGCGGATGTCCACCGCCACGTCGAACAGCCGCCCGCGCCCGCAGCGCACCAGCTTGGCCTGGGCATGCGGCGGGCGCTGGAAATGCAGCCCCCGCACGGTGCCCGCGCGCACCGACAGCGAATGGTTGTCCTGCACGAATTCGGTGTAGATCCCGTGTTCGGCCAGCCGCGCCCTGTTGTAGCTTTCGCTGAAGAAGCCCCGCGCGTCGCCGAAACGCGCAGGCGTGATCACAAGCAGCCCCTCGATGCCGGTTTCCTCGACCTTCACGCACAACCTCGTCAGCCTTTCGCCCGTCCCTAGCAAGCCCGGGCGCGAGTGTCACGCCGTTCGCGCCCGGAACCGGCCCGTGGCCGCGCTCCAGTTCCATCCGCGACGCAATTCGCCGCATGCCACCCGATTGTGCCGCAACCGGCAATGGCGCACCGCCAGGTTGCCTCCGAAGCAGGAAGGCTTTCGACTGCGGCGCCTTCTGGCATTATGTGCCTTGCAACTCTGGATCTATTGTCAGTCCCCTGTCCCTGCTGTCAGAATGCCCGGCGAAGCAGCCGCTTCCGGGCGCCCCCGCCCGACCCGAGCAACCCACCCGAGCAATCTCACCCGAACAACCCACAAGGAGCGTAAAGGAGCGTATCAGATGAACAGCCATCTTTCCGCCAACGACCTTTCCAGGGTGGTCGAGGCAGACCGCGCCCATGTCTGGCATCACCTGATCCAGCACAAGCCGTTCGAAACCATCGACCCGCGGATCATGGTCGAAGGCAAAGGCATGCGGCTGTGGGACGCCACCGGCAAGGAATATCTGGATGCGGTCTCGGGCGGGGTCTGGACGGTCAATGTCGGCTACGGGCGCGACTCCATCGCCGATGCGGTGCGCGAGCAACTGGTCAGGCTGAACTATTTCGCGGGCTCCGCCGGCACCGTCCCCGGCAGCCAGTTCGCCGAAAGGCTGATCGAGAAGATGCCCGGCCTCAGCCGCGTCTATTACACCAACTCGGGCAGCGAGGCGAACGAGAAGGTGTTCAAGATGGTGCGCCAGATCGCGCACAAGCGCTACGGCGGAAAGAAAAGCAAGATCCTCTATCGCGAGCGCGACTATCACGGCACCACGATCACGGCGCTGTCGGCCGGCGGCCAGCCCGAGCGGGGCGCGCTCTACGGCCCCTATACGCCCGGCTTCGTCGAAGTGCCGCACTGCCTGGAATACCGCGCCCAGTGGGACGTGGCAAACTACGGCGAGCGCGCCGCCGACGCCATCGAGGAGGTGATCGAGCGCGAAGGCGCCGACACCATCGGCGCGCTCTGCCTTGAGCCCGTCACCGCCGGCGGCGGCGTGATCCCGCCGCCCTCGGGCTACTGGGAACGGGTGCAGGAGATCTGCCGCAGGCACGACATCCTGCTGCATATCGACGAGGTGGTCTGCGGCATGGGGCGCACCGGCACCTGGTTCGGCTATCAGCACTTCGGGGTGAAGCCGGATTTCGTGACCATGGCCAAGGGCGTGGCCTCGGGCTATGCGGCCATTGCCTGCGTGGCGATCACCGAAGAGGTGTTCGAGATGTTCAAGCAGGATCCCGACGACCCGCTGGACTATTTCCGCGACATTTCCACCTTCGGCGGCTGCACCGCCGGGCCGGCGGCGGCGCTGGAAAACATGCGCATCATCGAGGACGAGGGCCTGCTGGACAACACCGCCGCGATGGGCGAACGCATGATGTCCAACCTGCAGGCGCTGATGGAGAAACACGCGGTCATCGGCGACGTGCGCGGCAAGGGGCTGTTTCTGGGGGCCGAGCTTGTGGCCGACCGCGCCACGAAGGAGCCGGTGGACGAAAAGCAGGCCCAGGCCGTCGTTGCCGACTGCATGGCCCAGGGCGTGATCATCGGCGTCACCAACCGCTCGCTGCCCGGCTTCAACAACACGCTGTGCTTTTCGCCCGCGCTGATCTCGACCCCCGACGACATCGACCAGATCACCGAAGCAGTGGACAAGGCGCTGACCAGGGTCTTCGGCTGAAAGCTCGCCGGGCGGCGGCGCCCTGCGGCACCGTTTTCCCGGCACTTCCCGCCTGCTGCCTGCGGCGGGGGAGTCCCGGCAAGGAGAAGCCGCGGAATCGTTGAGTCCAAAGACCACGAGTGATATGTCCAGAGCGTGGCCGTTTCCGTCGAGACATTCTTTCTGGACCCGTCCTACGAGGGCACGCTGCAGCAGCAGATCCAGCAGCAGGTGATCGAAGCCATCCTTGCCGGGCGTTACCGCCCGGGCGACCGTCTGCCGTCATCGCGCGGCCTGGCCGCGCATCTCGGGATCAGCCGGATCACCGTGACGCTGGCCTATACCGACCTTGTGGCATCGGACTACCTGCGCGCGCGCGGCCGGTCGGGCTACTATGTTTCCGAGACGGCCCCGCGCGCGCCGGCCTTCGACCTGCCAAGGCTGGACCGCGGGCGCGACGTGGACTGGTCGCGTTCGATCGGACAGCGCTTTGCCGGCCACGTCGGGCTGGTGCGACCGCCGGACTGGCGCAGCTACCGCTACCCGTTCATCTATGGCCAGGCCGATGCCACGCTGTTCGACCACGCCAACTGGCGGCAATGCGCACTCCGGGCGCTGGGGCGGCGGGATTTCGAGGCGATGACCTCGGATTGCTACGACCGCGACGACCCGCTGCTGATCGAGTTCATCACCCGCCACATCCTGCCCCGGCGCGGCATCCGGGCGCGCCCCTCCGAAGTGCTGCTGACGCTGGGCGCGCAGAACGCCCTGTGGCTGTCGGCCCAGATCCTGCTGACCCAGCGGCGCACCGCGGCGATGGAAAGCCCCTGCTATGCCGGACTGCGCGAGATCCTGGCGCTGACCCGCTGCAAGACGCTTTCGGTCCCGGTGGACGCAGATGGCCTGCCTCCCGAGGCGATCAGCCCCGAGGTGGACGTGGTCTATACCACGCCCTCCCACCACGCGCCGACCAACGCGACCATGCCGCTGGCACGCCGCCGCAAGCTTCTGGAGCGCGCCGCGCGCGACGATTTCATCGTGGTCGAGGACGATTACGAATTCGAGATCTCCTTTCTCAACCCGCCCTCGCCGGCGCTGAAATCGCTCGATGAAAGTGGCCGCGTGATCTATATCGGTTCGTTCTCCAAGTCGATCTTTCCCGGGTTGCGGCTGGGCTACCTGGTGGCGGCCGAACCATTCATCCGCGAAGCCCGCGCCCTGCGCGCGCTGGTGCTGCGCCACCCGCCGGGCCATGTCCAGCGGACGGTGGCCTATTTCCTGTCGCTCGGCCATTACGACGCCCAGATCAACCGCACCCGCCAGGCCTATCGTCGCCGCCGCGCGGTGATGGAAGAGGCGATTCGCGCCCACGGGCTGACCGTCGCCGGGGGTGGCTCCTCCGGAGGCTCGTCCTTCTGGATGCGCGCGCCCGAGGGTGTGGATACCAGCGAACTGGCCAAAAGGCTGCTGCGCCGGCAGGTGGTGATCGAACCGGGCCGGGCCTTCTTTCCCGAAGGCGCGGACAACCACCGATACTACCGGCTCGCCTACAGTTCGATCCGGGCCGAACGGATCCCCGAAGGCATCCGCCGGATCGCCGAAGCGCTGCGCTGATCTGGACCTATTCGGCGCGCACAGCTGGCCCTGTCCGACCGGCCGCCTTTCCGGCAGGATCAAGCGGAACCGTCCGCCACGGCAGCAGCCACGGCAGCAGGTGCGGAAGAAGGCGGAAACGACAGACGGAAAGGAATACGGCGATGCGGATGACCACCGAGGAAGCCTTCGTCAAGGTGCTGCAGATGCACGGAATCGACACCGCATTCGGCATCATCGGCTCGGCCTTCATGCCGATTTCCGACCTGTTTCCCAGGGCCGGGATCATGTTTTGGGACTGTGCGCACGAATATACCGCCGGCATGATGGCCGACGGGTTTTCCCGGGCCTCGGGCAAGATGGCGATTGCCATTGCCCAGAACGGCCCCGGCATCGCCAACCTGGTGACGCCGGTGAAAACCGCCTACTGGAACCACACGCCGATGCTTGTGATCACACCGCAGGCGGCGAACAGGACCATGGGCCAGGGCGGCTTTCAGGAGGTGGAACAGATGCGCATGTTCGCCGATTGCGTCGCCTGGCAGGAAGAGGTGCGCGACCCGGCGCGCATGGCCGAGGTGCTGAACCGTGTGATCACAAAAGCCTTCCGCCTGTCGGCGCCCTGCCAGATCAACATCCCGCGCGATTACTGGACCCAGGTGATCGACATCGAGCTGCCGCAGATCGTCGAATTCGAGCGCCCCGCCGGCGGCGAAGCGGCGATTGCCGAGGCCGCCCGGCTGCTGTCGGACGCGCACTTTCCGGTGATCCTGAACGGCGCCGGG
>JALSKC010000037.1 GCA_026989055.1 Paracoccaceae bacterium | reverse complement strand
CATGCGCTGGTCTGGGTGGACATCCTTTGGGAGGCTGGCAGCGAGTGCGTCGACTAACGATGTCTGCGGGAAATCAGGCAGCAGCCGGGAGAATTTCCTGTCGCTCAGCCTGTGCGGCGTGTTCCACAGATAGCGCATCTCTCGCAGCTCGCGAAACACCTCGACCACGGGCGACAGCGCCGTGACCATCCACCAGGGAAAGCCGACAATGCGCAGCGGACGGCCGAGCATCGTTTCCAGCATGTCGCGCAGCTGGCTGGCGCTGAAAGCGTAGCCCGGAAAGGGGATGTCCTCGAACGGCGCCAGATCATCACGCATTTCGGCCAGAAGCACCGCGGCGCGCGCCCAGTCGGGCAGGTAGCAGGCGGCCTGCATCACGTCGGGACCGCCGGGGCTGGTCACCTTGCCCCTGGCGATGGCGCGCAGATAGATCATCGACATCACGTCATCGTCGCGCTCGGGGTCGATGAAGTTGCCGGCCCGCAGGATGATCGTGCGCACGCCGCTGGCGCGATAGGCGGCTTCCATTTCCTTGCGGATCTGTCCCTTGCGGCTGCAGGGGGTCTGCGGCGTGGTCTCGTCCCAGGTGCCGGGTGTTGCGCCGAAGTTGTAGACGTTGCCGGGCACGATCACCGTGGCCCCGGATGCGCGCGCCGCGGCAATGACCTCGGCCGTGATCTTCGGGATCAGCCCGGCCCAGTCATGGTAGTTCGGCGGGTTCAACCCGTTGACGATGACATCGGCGCCGCAGGCCGCGGCGGCCATTTTGCCTGCATTGCGGTCGTAGCTGCGCACCTGCCATCCGGCCTTGCGGAAGGCCGCGGCCGCGTGGTGGCCCAGCTTGCCGGAGGCGCCGAGGATCAGGGCTGTGCTTGACATGGGGCGGTTCCTTTCAAATTGACTTCACGGCAAACATGTCAATTCGATTGTGAACAGGAATTGACCAGTTATGCCGATCCGGTATTCAATAATGAATGGGTGTTTCAATTGATCAGCTTGACTGGGGCATGGTGCAATCGTTCTGCGCTGTGGCCGAAGCCGGCTCGCTTTCCGCCGCCGCGCGCAGGACGGGACAGAGCCAGCCGACGGTCGGGCGCCATGTGAAGGCGCTGGAAGCCGCGCTTGGGGTCGAGCTTTTCCGGCGCGTTCCCAGGGGGCTGGAACTGACGCCGGCGGGGCTGGAGATCTTCGCGCACGCCCGCGACATGCAGCAGGCGGCGGCGCGCCTGCGGCTGGCGGCGGAAGGACGCGGCGAGGACCTGAGCGGCACGGTTCGCATCACCGCAAGCGTGATCATGTCGCATCACCTCCTGCCGTCGATCATCGCGCGGATGCGGCGCGACTGGCCGCAGATCGCCATCGAACTGGTTCCCTCCGACACCACCGAAAACCTGATCTTCCGCGAGGCCGACATCGCCGTGCGCATGTATCGCCCGACCCAGCCCGACGTGATCGCCCGCCAGATCGGCGAGCGCGCGATCGGGCTTTATGCGGCGCGCAGCTATCTGGACAGGGTCGGGCGGCCCGACAGCCTGGAGGCCCTGATGCGGCTGGATTTCGTCGGCTATGACCGCAATGAGCTGATCATCCGCGCGATGGCCGGAATGGGGGTCGAGGTGACGCGCGACTTCTTTCCGGTTCGCTGCGACGACCAGGCCGTTCACTGGAACCTGGTGCGTGCCGGCTGCGGCATCGGCGGCATGCAGGTCGCGATTGCCGAGGCCGACCCGCTGGTCGAGCGGGTGGTGCCCGAACTGCCCCTGCCGGCATTGCCGCTGTGGCTTGTGGCGCCGCAGGCCCTGCGCACCAGCGCCCGCATCCGCACGGTCTGGGAGGCACTGGCCCGGGCGCTGGCTTGACGCCCCCGAATGCTGCCGCTAGGCCCGTGCGCAAGCACCGGAACGAGGAAACCCCGATGGACAAGAAAACGCTTCTGATCCTGCCCGGCGACGGTATCGGCCCCGAGGTGATGGCCGAGGTGCGGCGCATCATCGACTGGTTCGCAGACCGCCGCGGCCTGAAGTTCGATGTCAGTGAAGACCTCGTGGGCGGAGCCGCCTACGACGTGCACGGGGTGCCGCTGGCCGATGCGACGATGGAAAAGGCGCAATCGGTCGATGCGGTTCTTCTGGGCGCCGTGGGCGGGCCGAAATACGACGACCTGGATTTTTCCGTGAAACCCGAGCGGGGCCTCCTGCGCCTGCGCAAGGAGATGGACCTGTTCGCCAACCTGCGCCCGGCGCAATGCTTCGACGCGCTGGCGGATTTCTCCTCGCTCAAGCGCGAGGTGGTGGCCGGGCTGGATATCATGATCGTGCGCGAGCTGACCTCGGGCGTCTATTTCGGCGAACCCCGCGGCATTTTCGAGGAAGGGGGCGAACGCGTCGGCATCAACACCCAGCGCTACACCGAAAGCGAGATAGAGCGCGTGGCGCGGGCGGCCTTCGACCTGGCCCGCAAGCGCGCGGGGCGGGTGTGCTCGATGGAAAAGGCCAACGTGATGGAAAGCGGCATCCTGTGGCGCGAGGTGGTACAGGCGGTGCGCGATGCGGATTACCCGGATATCGAGCTGTCCCACATGTATGCCGACAACGGCGGCATGCAGCTGGTGCGCAACCCCAAGCAGTTCGACGTGATCGTGACCGACAACCTGTTCGGCGACCTTCTGTCGGACGTGGCGGCGATGCTGACCGGCAGCCTCGGCATGCTGCCCTCGGCCAGCCTCGGCGCCCCGATGGAAAACGGCCGGCCGAAAGCGCTTTACGAACCGGTGCACGGCTCGGCTCCCGACATTGCCGGGCAGGGCAAGGCCAACCCCTCGGCCTGCATCCTGAGTTTCGCGATGGCGCTGCGCTATTCCTTCGACGAGGGCACCGAGGCCGACCGGCTGGAAAAGGCGGTCGAGAAGGTGCTGGCCGATGGCGTGCGCACCGCCGACCTGATGCAGACCGATGGCGGCACCCCGGCAACCACGCGCGAAATGGGCGATGCGGTGATCGCCGCGCTTGACGCCAGCCTCTGAGCACCGCAGCATCGCCCCCGGCCCGGGTACCGGGCCGCACGCAATGACGGGGCCGGCCGATGGCCAAGCTGAAGGGTGTTTTTCTGGCGCTGGCCGCCTTCGGTCTCTTCGCCCTGCATGACGTGGTGGTGAAGCTGCTCGGCAGTGCCTATTCGCCGGTGCAGATCATCTTCTTCAGCGTCCTGCTGGCCTTCCCCCTGGTGACGCTGATGCTGATGCGCGACCCGACATCGGGGCATCTGCGCCCGGTGCACCCCTGGTGGCTGGCACTGCGCATGCTGGCCGGTGTCGTGACCGGCATTTCCGTCTTCTACGCCTTTTCCATGCTGCGGCTTGCGCAGACCTATTCGGTGCTGTTCGCCACCCCGTTGCTGATCACGGTGTTTTCCATCCCCGTTCTGGGCGAACGGGTCGGCATTCACCGCTGGCTGGCGGTGGTCTTCGGGCTGATCGGGGTGATCGTGGTGCTGCGCCCCGGCACGGCGCCGCTCGGGCCGGGACACCTGGCAGCCCTGACGGCGGCAACGTTCAGCGCGCTGGCCTCGATCATCATCCGCAAGATCGGGCGGGAAGAACGCGCGGTGGTCCTGCTGCTCTACCCGATGGTGGCGAATTTCGCGGTGATGGCCTTCGCCCTGCCGTTCGTCTACCGGCCGATGCCGCTCGGCGATTTCGGCCTGGTCGGGCTGATCGCGGTATTCGGATTCGCCGCCGGGCTGCTGCTGATCGGCGCCTATACCAGCGCCGAAGCCGCGATTGTCGCGCCGATGCAATATTCCCAGATCGTCTGGGCGGCGCTGTTCGGATACTGGATGTTCGGTGAAACCATCGACCCTGCAACGATGGCCGGTGCGGCGATCGTGATCGCCTCGGGACTTTACATCGTGTTCCGGGAAAGCCGGGGAGCAACCTCGGAAAACACCCCGGTGCTGCGCACCCGCACCCGCTTCGAGCTGGGCGCGCCATTCAGAATCGGGTTCTTCTACCGGCGCTGGTCGGGGAGAAAATGAAACGGTTGCAAATCCCGCCGCAAGCGGCTAATTCGCGCCACACGGTCGGAGTGTAGCTCAGCCTGGTAGAGCACTGTCTTCGGGAGGCAGGGGCCGGAGGTTCGAATCCTCTCACTCCGACCAAAATATCAAACACTTGCCACTACCACATTGGCCCGCATTGGCCGGGTTTTTTGGCGGCCGCCAAAAAACCCGCTCACAAGCGCCCTTTTGCATGGTCGAGAGCCGCCGCAGTGGCGGCTTGGAAATCCGGGTGATGGTGCAGGTACACGCTCTCTAATGTCTGGATCGACGTGCCGAAAAAGCCGGCGGCATCGGCCAGCGGCACGGCCGGCCGCAAAACCCTTGTCAGATCAGAAACAACAGGTAAGCCCCGCCAGATAAAACTACCAATACCGGGAGGAAAAGATGAAGCTTGCAAAAATGGCCGTTTCGGCTGCTGCACTCGTGGCGGGACTTGCGCTGGCCGGCGCCGCCACCGCGCAGGAGGACTGCCCGCGCGGCGACCTGGACGAAAGGTTCTGCGACCGCGACGGCGACCTGATCGCCGATATTCCCACCGACCCGAGCCAGTGGCTCGACCCGGATACGCTCATCTTCGCCTACACCCCGGTTGAAGACCCGGCCGTCTACAAGGAAGCCTGGTCGGATTTCCTCGACTACCTCGAGGAGAAGACCGGCAAGAAGGTGCAGTTCTTCCCGGTCCAGTCCAACGCGGCCCAGATCGAGGCGATGCGTTCCGGCCGGCTGCATATTTCCGGCTTCAACACCGGCTCCAACCCGCTGGCGGTGAACTGCGCCGGCTTCCGCCCCTTCACCATCATGGCGGCCGAGGACGGCAGCTTCGGCTACGAGATGGAGATCATCACCTACCCGGGCTCCGGCATCGAGGAGGTCGAGGACATCAGGGGCAAGCAGCTCGCCTTCACCTCCCCCACCTCGAATTCCGGCTTCAAGGCGCCCAGCGCGATCCTGAAGGCGGATTTCGACATGATCCCCGACCGCGACTTCGAGGCGGTGTTTTCGGGCAAGCATGACAATTCCATCCTCGGCGTGGCCAACAAGGACTACATGGCCGCTTCCGTCGCCAATTCGGTCATGGAGCGCATGATCAAGCGCGAAGTCGTCAAGCCCGGGCAGATCGTTTCGATCTACAAGTCCCAGACCTTCCCGACCACCGGCTACGGTGTGGTCTACAACCTGAAGCCCGAGCTTCAGGAGCAGATCAAGGACGCCTTCTTCAGCTTCGAGTGGGAAGGCTCCAGCCTGCAGGAAGAATTCGAGAAGAACGGCGAGGCGCAGTTCATCCCGATGACCTACAAGGAATTCTGGGAGGTGATCCGCAAGATCGACGCCGCCAACGGCGTTTCCTACGCCTGCAAGTAACCGGCCCGACCGGAAGAACCGCGGCGGCCCGGGCCCTGCTGGGGCACCGGGCCGTTCGCCGGCATGCGGCAGGGGCGGTGGAACAGAAGGGCCGCAAGACGGCGGCCGTGGAACAGGGCGGGAAAACAGGGGCGGGAAATGCTGAAGCTGGAAAACCTGACCAAGACCTATCCCACCGGGGATCAGGCACTCAGAAACGTCAACCTGGAGGTGCCCGCCGGGCAGGTTCTGGCGCTGATCGGCCCTTCAGGGGCCGGGAAATCGACCCTGATCCGCTGCATCAACCGCCTTGTGGAACCCACCGCGGGCAAGGTCTGGCTGGGCGATGTGGAGCTGACATCGCTGGGCAGCGGGGCGCTCCGGCGCGAACGCCGCCGCATGGGCATGATCTTTCAGGAATACGCCCTGGTCGAACGGCTGACGGTGATGGAGAACGTGCTGTCGGGGCGGCTGGGCTATGTGGGTTTCTGGCGCAGCTTCCTGCGCCGGTTTCCGCAAGAGGACATCGACGAGGCCTTCCGGCTGCTCGACCGGGTGGGCCTGCTGGACATGGCCGACAAGCGCGCCGACGAGCTTTCGGGCGGGCAGCGCCAGCGGGTCGGCATCTGCCGGGCGCTGATCCAGGATCCGGCGCTCCTTCTGGTGGACGAACCGACCGCTTCGCTCGACCCCAAGACCAGCCGGCAGATCATGCGGCTCATCTGCGAGCTCTGCGCCGAACGCGGGCTGGCGGCGATCATCAACATCCACGACGTGGCGCTGGCACAGATGTTCGTGCAACGGGTGATCGGGCTGCGCTTCGGCGTGATCGAATTCGACGGCGCCCCGGAACAGCTGACCCCTGACGTGCTGACCGCGATCTACGGCGAGGAGGACTGGGAGCAGACCATCCGCGAGGTTGATGACGACGATGCGCAGGACACCGAAACCGGAGGAGCCGCGCAATGATGGCGGCAGGAGGCGATCTTGACCTGCTGATCGGCACCCGCTGGAAGAAGCCGCCCTTCATCAGGCGGGCCTGGCTGCGCTGGCTGCTGATTCTCGGAACCGGCGCCTATCTGGTGGCGGCGGTCGCCTCGGTCGAGGTGAACTGGGCAAGGGTCTATGAAGGGCTGGAACGCGGGGCCGCCTTCGTCGCCGCCTTCGGCGATCCGGACTTCACCAGCCGCTGGCAGGACATCCGGGACGGGATGCTGGAAAGCGTGATCATGACGATCGCCTCGACGGTGGCCGGCATCCTGATCTCGATTCCGATCGGGCTGGGCGCGGCGCGCAACATCGCGCCGCTGCCGGTCTATCTGGTCTGCCGCGGCATCATCGCGATCAGCCGGGCACTGCAGGAAATCATCGTCGCCATCCTGCTGGTGGCGATCTTCGGCTTCGGGCCTCTGGCCGGGTTCCTGACCCTGTCCTTTGCCACCATCGGCTTTCTCTCGAAGCTGCTGGCCGAGGACATCGAGAGCATGGACAGGGTGCAGGCGGAGGCGATCCGGGCCACCGGCGCCAGCTGGCTGCAATGGGTCAACTACGGAGTCCAGCCGCAGGTGATGCCCCGGCTGGTGGGGCTGTCCATGTATCGGCTCGACATCAACTTCCGCGAAAGCGCGATCCTCGGGCTGGTCGGGGCCGGCGGGATCGGCGCGACCCTGAACACCGCCTTCGACCGCTACGAATTCGACACCGCGGCGGCGATTCTCATTCTCATCATCGGAACCGTGATGGCACTGGAATACATTTCCGGCATCATCCGGGCAAAGGTGCAGTAATGGCCATCATCTCGCTTCCCGACGGGCACAGGACGTGGCGCCGCTTCACCCCGCGCGCGCAGATTCTCCGCTGGTTCGGCTACCTGATCGGCGTTGCCGTCTTCGTCTGGTGCTGGAACCGGATCTCCGAGGCGACCACCTGGTTCTTCGTCTGGGACGCGCCGCGGATCGCCGGCGACATCCTGACCCGCGCGACACCGCCGCGCTGGTCCTACATGGAAAAGCTGTGGTGGCCGATCTGGGATACCATCAACATCGCCACGCTGGGCACCATCGCGGCGCTGGTCATGGCGGTGCCGGTGGCCTTCATGGCCGCCCGCAACACGACGCCGCAGATTTCGGTCTCGCCCGTGGTGATCAGGATGATCCCGCCCTTCCTGCGCCCCGTCCTGATGACCTCCACCGGGCAGGACAGCTACACGATCGGCCCGATCCGGCCGATCGCGCTGCTGATCATAGTTTCCACCCGCTCGATCAACTCGCTGATCTGGGCGCTCCTGCTGATCGCGATCATCGGCCCCGGGGTGTTTGCCGGGATCGTCGCCATCGCCATCCGCTCGATCGGCTTCTGCGCCAAGCTTCTCTACGAGGCGATCGAGGAGATCGACCACGGCCAGGTCGAGGCCGTCACCGCCACCGGCGGATCCCGCTGGCAGGTCATGGCCTATGGAATCGTGCCGCAGATCATGCCGGCCTTCGCCGGCATCGCGGTGTTCCGCTGGGACATCAACATCCGCGAAAGCACGGTGCTGGGGCTGGTCGGGGCCGGCGGGATCGGGCTGCAGCTGTCCTCCTCGCTGAACGTGCTGGCCTGGCCGCAGGTGTCGCTGATCCTGCTGGTGATCCTGCTGGCCGTGGTGATCAGCGAGTGGGTTTCGGCAAAGGTGCGCGGGGCGATCATCTAGGGCGTTTCGCGCCAGATCGCACCCGTCCGGGCAGCTGCTTGCCCCTGTCATCCAGCCGGGCTGGATCCGGTCATGTGCGACATGCTCCGGGGCCGGGGCGGGGCGATCACGGTTGAAGCGGTCACGGTTGAAAAGGAAGACGAAGCTGCTAAACACGGCGAGCCGGCCCCGTAGCTCAGTGGATAGAGCAACCGCCTCCTAAGCGGTAGGTCATAGGTTCGACTCCTATCGGGGCCGCCATCGTCGGGGTTCAGATCATCCTGATCACATCCTTGTCGATCGCCAGCATGTAGCCCTTGCGGGCGATATTGCGAATCAGAAGCGCGCTGACCATCTGGTTGCCCAGCGTGTCGCGCAACCGCTTGATCCTGGTCGCCCCGGCGGCTTCGTCGCACTCCTCGCGGCGGCGCCCGGAAACCATCGCCTCGATCTCGGCGCCGGAAAGAACCTCCTCGTCCATCCGCGCCTCGGCCAGAACCGAAAGGGTCTCGATCGCGGCTTCGGTCAGGTTGAACTCCATGTTGTTTATATAGACCTTGCGCTCCTCACGGCTGATCAGAAGCGACGAAACCTGGATCCCGGTCCGCTCGATCTCGCTCATCCGGCGATTCAGCCCGACGATGGTAAGCAGGAAGACCAGTGCGGCAACCAGGAGCGCCGCGGAAAAGATCAGAAGCACGAAGATCACCATGCGGTAGCTTTCCAGCACGCCGGAAAAGGCGGTTCCGCTTTCGGCCAGGATCTCCAGCAGCTTTATCTCGGCATTCGAGGTCAGATCGTCATTGGCGACAAAGATCTTCTCGACCCGGGCATTGAACGCGTTGGCATCCGGCAGGTTTGCGAACAGCAGGGTTGCCGCCCCCAGGAGAATGACGACAATCGCCACGATTCCGAGAACGACAACACGGGTGCCGGAACGGCGCATGTCAGAAACGTAGGAAGAATTCCCCGGCACTTTCCCTCCTGCCATCAAGGCCTTCGGGACCGAACTGGCCCAGAACCCGCAGCAATGTCCAGCGGCCTTCTGCCAGCCTGCGAGCGATCTCGGCACGGGCGCGGGCGCGGTCCCGGCAGGCTGCTTCCGGCAACTCGATGACACCATAATGCAGGCGCAACGGGTTGTCGCGCTTCGCCTTGTAGTCGGCATAGCACGCCGCCCCGGCCGGCGCGGCCAGAAGCAGCAGCCCCAGCGCAAGAGCAAGGCGGCCCGAAAGCCGCCGCGCGCTGGCGCGGCAGGCGCGCCCGGGCCGGGATTTCCCGGCGCGTCTTCCGCCGCGTTTTCCGACGGGCGTGCCGGGGAGGTTTTTCTTGCAGACTTTCTTGCAGACCATGCCCTGATACTGCCTTCGGCTGCGGTGTCATTCAATAACCCCGGCAACGCCCCCACCGTTGCCCCCCGCCGTTGTCCCCCGCCGTTGCCCGTTGTCATCGGATAACGGCGCGCCGTTATTGCCTTGCCGCAGGCGGTTCCCGAGGCTGCATGACGCAGGCGGCACGAACCGGGCCGCGGCCGGCCGCATACCGCACGGCATCGGAACAAGACAGCAGGAGATACGGCAGAAGATGCGGGCCGGAAGGAACACGGAAAGGACGGGTACCATGAGCAGACATCTCCTGGCATCGGCAATGGCGCTTTCCCTGGCGTTTTCCGGACTGGCATCCCCGGCGATTGCCGGGCAGGACAGGGATCTCGAGCGCTTCATCGCCGGCGCGATAACGCTGTTCATCATCGGCAAGGCGCTGGAAGGCAGAAAGGCGCGCGCGGAGGTGGCGCGCCGCCGCACGCCGCCGCCGGCAGACCCGCCCGCATTCCGCGGGTTCCTGCCCGGGGAATGCTTCTTTTCCCTTCCCGGTGCGGGGGGAAGGCGCGGTGTCTATGGCGAAACCTGCCTGAAGGAGCTCATGCTCCGGCCGCAGAGCCTGCCCTTGACCTGCCGGCAGACGGTCCCGGTGAAATACGGCCGCCCCGCAAAGGTTTACGACGCTGCCTGCCTGCGCCGGAAAGGCTTCCGCGAGACACGCTGGCGGCCCTGAGAGAGGTGCCCTGAACGGAACCCCGGCGCGGGTATCCCCAGCTTTCCGCGCCGGCCCCTGGGCGGGCGGCTTCGGCCCCCGCCCGTTTTTCCCGCATCTTTTCCCTTGCATCCGGGCGCCCCGGCAAGTCATCTGCCGCCATGCCCCCCCGCAAGCCGGACTTTCGCCTTGAACGCAATGCCCTCGAACGGGGCGCGTTCTTTGTCTGCGGGGTGGACGAGGTCGGGCGCGGGCCGCTGGCCGGACCGGTCGTGGCGGCGGCGGTGCGACTCGACCCGTCCGACATCCCGCCCGGCCTCGATGATTCGAAGCGGCTCGGCCCGGACCGCCGCGCCCGGCTGGCGGCGCGGCTGCACGACTGCGCCGATGTGGCGCTGGCCGAGGCCAGCGTGGCCGAGATCGACCGGATGAACATCCTCCAGGCGGCAATGCTTGCCATGGAACGCGCGGTCGCCGGGCTGAAGCGGCCGCCCGATCACATCCTGGTTGACGGCAACAGGCTGCCCGAGGGCCTGAGGGAGCGTGCGCAGGCGGTGGTGAGGGGCGATGCGCGCGCGCTGTCGATCGCCGCCGCCTCGGTGGTGGCGAAGGTCTGGCGCGACCGGCTGATGGTGGATTTGGCGCAACACTACCCGGGCTATGGCTGGGAAAGGAACGCCGGCTACCCGACACGGGAGCACCTTCAGGCGCTCCGGGATCTCGGAATCACCCCACATCATAGGCGTTCCTTCAGGCCGGTGCACAATATCTTGTATCAAGAAAAAATTACAACTCGTTGATTCAAAAAAGAAATTGACGGCGAATCGCCGTTGAATCATCCTTGCCGCAAGAAACAGCGCCCGCAAGCGGCGCGAAGGACGAGGCAGCGATGACGACGAAAACCAGCACCGAAGCGCCGGCGCTTCCGCTCAACCGGATCCTGGCCGGAGACTGCATCGAGGTGATGAACCGCCTCCCCGAGAACTCTGTCGACCTGATCTTCGCCGATCCGCCCTACAATCTTCAGCTCAAGGGGGAACTCCACCGGCCGGACAATTCGAAGGTCGATGCCGTCAATGACAGCTGGGACAGCTTTTCCTCCTTCGCTGCCTATGACCGCTTCACCCAGGCATGGCTGAGGGCAGCCCGACGGCTGCTGAAACCGCATGGCGCGATCTGGGTGATCGGCTCCTACCACAACATCTTCCGCGTCGGCGCGGCGATGCAGAATGAAGGTTTCTGGATCCTGAACGACGTGATCTGGCGCAAGTCGAACCCGATGCCGAACTTTCGCGGCAAACGCTTCACCAACGCCCATGAAACCCTGATCTGGGCGTCGCGGGCCGAAGCCAGCCGCTACACCTTCAACTACGAGGCGCTGAAGGCGCTCAACGAAGGCCTGCAGATGCGTTCCGACTGGGTGCTGCCGATCTGCACCGGGAATGAGCGGATCAGGAACGAAACCGGCGAAAAGGCGCACCCGACCCAGAAGCCGGAAAGCCTGCTGCACCGTATCCTGATCGGCTCGACGAACCCGGGTGACGTGGTGCTCGATCCGTTCTTCGGCACCGGCACCACCGGCGCCGTGGCCAAGATGCTCGGACGCGATTTCATCGGCATCGAACGGGAGGAGGCCTATCGCAAGGTTGCCGAGAAGCGTCTGGCCCGGGTGCGCCGGTTCGACCGGGCGGCGCTGGAAGTCTCGACCTCCAGGCGCGCCGCGCCTCGGGTGCCCTTCGGCCAGCTTGTGGAACGCGGCCTGCTGCGCCCGGGAGAGGTTCTGATCTCCCCCCGCGGCAAGACCGCACGGGTGCGCGCCGACGGCACGCTGGTTGCCGATGATGTGCGCGGCTCGATCCATCAGGTGGGCGCGGCGCTGGAAGGCGCCCCCAGCTGCAACGGCTGGACCTACTGGTCCTTCAGGCGCGACGGCAAGACCGTTTCCATCGACGTGTTGCGTCAGCAGATCCGGGCAGAGATGAGCTGAACACACGGGTTACCGCCGCTGACTGTGGTCTCGAACCGCGGCAGGCACCTGCCCCGCCCTTCCGGCGGGGCCTTTTTCGAGCCCGGCTCACAGGCACAGATACAGGTGCTCCATCGCATAGGTTCCGGGAAGTTCCCGGCTGGAGGCATATTCCGCCCGCTTTCCGACCTTGCCGCAGATCCGCTCGGCCTCGGCCAGGGAAGCGGCAAGCGCCTCTTCCGGCGGAGTCAGGACGCTTGTCTGCAACTTCACGGAGGCGCCGTTGAAATCGGACACCAGAGGATCCGCCGCGCACCCCGCGACGAGCAGAACCGACACCACGAACACAATGCCGCGCATGGCTTTCTCCCTGCAATCCGGCGCCGTTGCGAAGCGCCCGGACACAGCCTTGCCGGAAAGGGTTTACGTTTCGTTACCTCCTGAGAGCGCACAGCCTCCGGGGGCGTCGCGGCATCAGCGGCGTTCCCAGTCGGTGATTTCCGGATAGTGAAGTTCCCGCCAGCGGCGCACCCGCCGGTCCATCACCCGCCGCCAGAGCGGCGGAACCAGCGCCACCGCCACCATGACCGGGTATCCGTAGGGAAGCTGCGGTGCCTCGGAGCCGGGATATGTCGCCAGCAGCGGAAACCGCCTGTCCGGGTGGCAGTGATGGTCGGAATGGCGTTGCAGATTGATGAGCAGCCAGTTCGAGGCCCGGTGCGCCGCATTCCAGGAATGATGCGGCGCGACCGGCTCGTAACGGCCATCGGCAAGGCGCTTCCGGCTCAACCCGTAATGCTCGACATAATTGGTCAGCTCCAGATACCAGACTGCGACCAGGGCCTGGAACAGGAACAGCCCCAGCCCCTCGATTCCGCCCAGCAGAAGCGCCGCGATCAGATGCACGATCTGCAGCGCCCAGTAGCGCCAGAAGGGGTTGCCCGGGTGGTGCCAGGGCAGCCCGCGCCGGGCCAGTCTTTCCCTTTCGGCGCGGAAGGCCGAAACGAGGCACCGGGGCAGCACCCGGAAGAAGAAACGGTGAAACCCTTCGCCATACCGGGCCGTGACGGCATCGCGCGGGGTGCCCACGTGGCGGTGGTGCACGAGCAGGTGTTCGGAACGGAAATGCGAATAGAGCACGCTGGCCATCAGAAGGTCTCCCAGCCAGCGCTCCAGGCGGCCCTGTCGGTGCATCAGCTCATGCGCATAGACGATCCCGATCGCCCCCGAAACCAGCCCGACGCCCTGGAACAGGACGATCTTCTCGAAACCGTTCAGGTGCCCGGCGCGGGGTGCATACCAGATCAGGCCGTAGATCAGCCCGATCTGGACCGGATACCAGATCATGGTGATCAGCCGATGCCAGAACAGGTCGCGTTCGGGCGTCTGCGGGTCGGCGTTGCGCCGCTCCGCGCCGGCAAGCGCGTCGAGGATCCCGAACAGCGCAAAGGTGCACAGCAGCGGCAGCGCCAGCGCCCAGCCGCCGCGGACAGCGGCAAGGAGCAAAACCGGCACCAGCCCCAGAGACACCCAGAACGGCAGGGCCTTTCGCACTCCGGCAACGGAAACGGGCGGGGCCATCGATCGCCTTTCTCGCTTCTCCTCGGCAGGATGCGCCCAGTCTAGACCGTTGCCGCGGAGGTCTCAATTCCCCCGATCTTCCCCGCCCGGCCCCTCCTGAAGATGGGGGCGCGCAACCTCGAAGACCTTGCGCATCACGCTGGGCAGGGCGGCGGGACGGAAATCGGATCCGGCGACGAAACTGCCCACCCGGGGGGTCGGACGGCCGCGCACCAGCGCCACCCGGACCGACAGGCGCAGGCGGAAGTGGGTGAAGACATGGCTGACCTCGGCGCCGGTGTCGGCCCAGTCGGCGGCAAGCGGCGGGCTCTCCCGAGGTTCCCTGCCCCAATCGCTGCACGGCCAGCCAAGCATCCCGCCGAGAAGCCCCCTTGCCGGGCGGCGCTCCAGAAGCCAGGCGCCGTCGACGCGGCGCGCGACATAGGCGATTCCCCGGCGCAGCGGTTTCGCCGCCTTCGGCAGGCGGCGCGGAAGCTCGGCGGCACACCCCCCTGCAAGTGCCCGGCAACCGGCCCCGAGCGGGCAGGCGGCGCAGTCCGGCGCGCGCGGGGTGCAGACGGTGGCGCCCAGATCCATCAGCGCCTGGGCGTAATCGCCGGGGCGCTCCCGCGGGGTCAGGGTGGCGGCCAGCCGGGCCAGCTCCGGCTTTACCGTTTCCAGCGGCTCGGATACCGCGAAATAGCGCGCCATGATCCGCTCCACATTCCCGTCAACCACCGTTTCCGGCCGGTCGAAGGCGATCGCGGCAATCGCCGCTGCGGTATAGGGGCCGATCCCGGGCAGGGCGATCAGCCCCTCCCGCGTTTCGGGGAAGCGCCCGCCATGCGCAT
This sequence comes from Paracoccaceae bacterium, assembly GCA_026989055.1. Lineage (GTDB taxonomy): Bacteria > Pseudomonadota > Alphaproteobacteria > Rhodobacterales > Rhodobacteraceae > JAJRUE01. The sequence goes on along the minus strand of JALSKC010000037.1, from coordinate 56,181 downwards.
CCGCGACCAGGCGGGCACATTTCAGCAGGTTGCGGGCCCGGGCATAGTATCCGAGCCCGGCCCAGGCGGCCATCACCTGCCCTTCCGGTGCCGCGGCAAGCGCCCGCACCGTCGGCCAGAGATCGACGAACCGCGGAAAACGGTGCCGGACCACGGCGACGGTCGTCTGCTGAAGCATGATCTCGGACAGCCAGACGCGGTAGGGATCGGGCCGCACCCCGCGCCGGCGCGCCGCGGGCGGAACCCGCCAGGGCAGTTCCCTGGCCCGGGAATCATACCAGCGCAGCAGAGCTCCGGCAGGAGAGGCTTCGCGCAAACTTCCTTCCTTTCACGTATTTTTCATGTGCTTTCGGCTGACACCGCCTGCGAGGGTCGATAAGGTGACACCGCAATGGACATGCCAGCGATGCAGACACAAGACAACAGCTCCCCCCCACGCCGCCGGGGAAGGTTCCTGCTGGCCTCGGGGCTGCTGAAGGAACAGGTCCGCCGGATCGGCGAAAGCCGCGGCTTTGCCGTTGCGCGGCTGCTGACCCGCTGGCCCGAAATCGTGGGCGAGGAAACCGCCCGGATCGCCCGGCCGGTCAAGGTCAGCCATCCTCGCTCCGGGCTCGGGGCCACCCTTACCATCCTGACCACCGGCCCTCATGCACCGATGCTGCAGGCCGAGACCCCGCGGATCATCGAGCGGGTGAACGCCTGCTACGGATATGCCGCCATCAGCCGCATCAGAATCACCCAGACCGCCCCGACCGGATTCGCCGAGGGCCAGGCAGCCTTCAGCCCGCCACCGCCTGCCGGAGCCACACCGCCGGAGCCGGAAACCCCGCCGCAGGTGCGCGAAGCCGTCCGCGGCATCCGCGATCCGGCGCTTCGGGCAGCCCTTGAAAGGCTCGGAACGAACATCATGTATCGGACACGGAATCGAAAGGTAACCAGATGATCCGCCATCTCCTTTCCCTGCTGGCCGCCGCCGCAGCCCTGTCGTTCCTCGCCCTTTTCCCGTTCGCAACGGCCCATGCGCAGGACAGCGGCGAAAATGGCGGGGTCGACACCTCCATGGTCCTTGAAATGTCTCTCGGCAACCCGCAAGCCGAGGTGACCGTTATCGAATATGCCTCCTTCACCTGCCCGCACTGCCGCAACTTCCACGCCACCGTGCTGCCGGAACTGAAGAAGAACTACATCGATACCGGCAAGATCCACTACATCTACCGCGAAGTGTATTTCGACCGGTTCGGCCTCTGGGCCGCCATGGTGGCGCGCTGCGCCGGGCCGCTGCGCTATTTCGGCGTCGCCGATCTGCTGTATGAAAGGCAGAGCGAGTGGCTCGCCGGAGGAGAGCCGGCCGCGATCGCGGCGGCGCTGCGCAGGGTCGGCAAGTCTGCCGGGCTGAGCGACGAACAGCTCGACGCCTGCCTGAGCGACGGCGAGATGGCGCAGGCGATGGTCGCCGTCTATCAGAAGAATGCCGGCGCCGATGACATCAACGCAACTCCGAGCTTTGTCATCAACGGCCGCAAATACCCGAACATGAGCTACGAGGATTTCGCCGCGATTCTGGACGAAAAGCTGGCCGAATGACCCGGCCCGCCTCCCCTGCGGCGCCCCCCCGGAGCAGGGCGCGGCAGTTCAGGGCGGCCCCGGCGATGCGCCTGCGGCAAGCCCCAGCCGCCGCAGGCGCGCCTCCAGCGGGCGCCAGTCGTCCAGCTCCAGCCTGACGGCAAGCGTCAGGACCTTCTGCCGGAAGGCCGCCGGCAGGCGGGCCGCATCCTTTTCCGTGGTGACGAGCTGGGCATCCCGGGCCAGCGCCTCCAGCTCCAGCCGCCGCAACAGCGCCTCGCCCAGCGGCTGGTGATCGTCCAGCGCTTCGGCGCGCACCAGATCGGCCCCGAGCGCACGCAGCGTGCGGAAGAACTTTTCCGGATGTCCGATCCCGGCAAAGGCCAGAACCCGCGTGCCCTTCCAGTCGATCCCGGTCGGCAGCGGCAGCAGCGCCCCCCGCAGCCGGGCGCAGCCGACTCCGCGCTCCCAGCGCCTGGCGAAGGCGTGCTGATCCTCCGGCGAGCCGATCGACAGCAGGAAATCCGCCCGGGCCAGCCCCGCTTCCACCGGCTCGCGCAGGGGGCCGGCCGGCAGGACGCGGCCATTGCCGAAGCCGGCGTGGGCATCGACGACGACGATCGAGAGATCCTTTGCCACCGACGGATTCTGGAAGCCGTCGTCCAGCAGGATCACCCCGGCCCCGTCGTGGCAGGCGGCGCGGACGCCGGCGGCGCGGTCACGGGCGACATAGGTGCCGGCAAATGCCGCCAGCAGCAGCGGTTCGTCGCCCACATCCGCAGCCCGGTGGCGGCGGATGTCCACCCTGACCGGCCCCCTGAGCCGGCCACCGTAACCGCGCGTCACGATCCGGACCTGGTGGCCGGCCGCGCCCAGCCGTTCGGCCAGCGCGATGACTGTCGGAGTCTTGCCGGTGCCGCCCAGGTTCAGGTTTCCGACGCATATGACGGGAACCTCCGGGCGCAGTTTCGGGGCTCGTGCTACCCTTGCGGCAGTCGCCGCCGCCTGGATCCGCGCCAGTGGCGCCAGCAGGCGGGCCTGCCAGCCCGCTGCCTGCGGCGGGCGGAACCAGAACCCGGGCGCCTTCACGAACCGCCGCTCCGCGCTGGCCCCAGCCGCCCGGCCAGGGCATCGGCGGCCCGGACGATCGCCTCGGCGCCGGCAGAGCTGATCTGCCAGGCGGCATGAGCCATGACGGCAGCCCTGTCCGGGGCCAGAAGGGCATCGATCGCCCCGGCGAGATCGGCCGCATTCTTCACCTCGCGCGATGCCCCGGCCCGGGCGAGGCGGCGGAAGGCGACACGGTGGGCCGTCACCCATGGGCCGTGGACGACCACGGAACCGAGCACCGCCGCCTGGAGCGGATCGGGGTTGTCGTCGCATTCGCTCAGCGTCCGGCCGATGAACGAAACCGGAGAGAGCCGATACCACAGGCCAAGCTCGTCTTCCGTATCGGCAAGATAGACCGGGGTATCCCGCCCGGGGTCTTCCCCTCTGCTGCGCCGGGCAAAGGACACCCCCGCCACGGCCAGCGCTCCGGCAATGGAATCGCTGTCGGCGATGCGGGCCGGCACGATGATCAGCAGCAGGCGGTGCGCACGCCGCAGAACCTGCCGGTGCGCCCTGATCACCGGCCCGAGCTCGGCCGGCACGATCCCCGCCGCCAGCCAGACCGGGCGCGTGGCCAGCAGTTCGGTCATCGCATCCCATTCCGCCTGGTTGCAGGGCAGCGGCTGCACTTCCCGCTCCAGAACGCCGATCGTCTGCACCCGCTCGCGCCTTGCTCCGGCAGCGATCAGCGCCAGAGAGGTGGCTTCGTCTCCGCTGAGGATCGCATCGAACCCGCGCAACGTCCGGCGGACGAGCAGCGGAGGATACGGCCACCTGCGCGACAGCTCGAAGGCCGCCCCTGTATCCAGCAGCACGCGGGGGATCCCCGCCCTGGCGGTCTCGTGCAGGATCGCCGGCGCCAGCCGGGCGCTGATCCAGGCCAGAACATCGGGGGACCAGAACGACAGGAATTCCCGGGCCGGGGCGAGCCGGTCCGGAGGCAGAACCTCGTGCAGGCAGGAATCGGGCAACCCTTCCTCCGGCCGGGGGCCGTCTGTCGTCACCAGAAAGCCGAGCCCGGGCATCTGTTCCGAAAGCGCCTCGGTCAGCGCCGCAAGCGCCGGCAGGTCGCGCGCGCGTGACAAGTGGAACCAGGCAAGCTTCCCCGGCGGCCGCCGCGACGGGCGGGAAGGCGGAGCCCGCTCCGCCGCACCACCCGCGCGGATCCGCCCGAGGAGATCATGCAGCAGCAGCGACAGGGGAGCGCCCATCCGCCGGGTCAGCCCTCCAGCTCCTCGGTCGGCGAGGTTTCGGCCTCCTCGTCGCGCAACCGGTGCAGATGTGCGATGAAGTAGCGCATGTGGGCATTGTCCACGGTTCGCTGGGCTTCGGCCTTCCAGGCGTTGTAGGCGGATTCGTAGTTCGGAAAGATCCCGACGATGTGAATGTCGTCGACATTCCTGAAGGTCGTCCGCGTCGGATCTACAAGCTCGCCGCCGAAGACGAGATGCAGGCGCTGGGTCATTTCTCCTCCTGCTGTTCGGATCGTCCCTGCGCACCCTAGGGCACCGGCGCCTCCCGTCAAGCGGGTGCGGCGGGCGCGCCGCCGGCGCCCGAAAGGCGCTCGCGCAGGGCCGCATGCAGCCCGTCCGGGGCCGCGAGCAACCCGTCGAGGCATGGTTCCGGGTTGTTGAACCGCAGGGGAAGGCCGGCGGCATCGGTGACCCGCGCGCCGGCTTCCGAGGCGATCAGACTGCCGGCGGCGACATCCCATTCCCAGGTCGGATGCAGCGTCAGCATGGCATCGAACCGGCCTTCGGCGACCAGCGCCAGCCGATAGGCAAGCGAGGGCCTGAAATGCCGGCGCACCGGGGGCGGGCCGTCCTTCCAGCGCCCGGAGCGGAGGCTCTTGCGGGTAGACAGGACACAGGCCCCCTCCAGGGCGCGCCGGGCCGGAACCCGCAGCCTGCGGCCGTTCAGCCTGGCACCGCCGCCGCGCACCGCGGCAAAGGTCTTGCCGAGCAGCGGCAGGTGCACCAGGCCCGCCTGCACCTTTCCGCCCCGCACCACCGCAAGCGCATGCGCCCAGCTCCGCTCTCCGGCGATGAAGGCCCGGGTGCCGTCGATCGGGTCGATGACGAAGACGTTTTCACGCTCCAGCCGCGCCGGCTCGTCCTCGCTTTCCTCGGAAAGCCAGCCGTAATCGGGGCGCGCCGACAGCAGCATCTCCCGCAACATCCCGTTGACGGCGATATCGGCTTCGGTGACCGGCCCCGCGCCGCTTCCCTTGTCCCACTGCTCCGGATCCTGCCCCCAGAACGATACCGCGATCTCGCCGGCGCGGCGGGCCGCCTCGTTCAGGAGTTCGAGGTCACTTGCCGGCAAGGGTCATCCCTTCCACCAGAAGCGAAGGCACCACATGAGCCCGGTGGGGGCGCGCGTCGTTGGCCGGAACCAGGCTTGCCAGCATCTCGATCAGGTTTCCGGCGATGGTGCATTCGTTCACCGGGTGCGCGATCTCGCCCCCTTCGACCCAGAACCCCGAAGCGCCGCGCGAATAGTCGCCGGTCGTGGGGTTGACGGATGTCCCGATCAGGGAAGTCACGAGCAACCCGCGCCCCATGTCGCGAATCAGCCCGGCACGGTCCTGCCCGCCCTGATCGAGCACGACATTCCAGGCGGCGGGCGCAGGCGGTGCCGAAACCGAGCGCGCGGCATTGCCGGTCGGTTCCATCGAAAGCTTGCGCGCGCTGGCGAGGTCCAGCGTCCAGCCGGTGAGGACGCCGGCATCCACGATCGCCCGTCGAGCCGTCGGCAACCCCTCGGCATCGAACAGCCGCGAACGCGCCGCCCGCGGGCGGTGCGGATCCTCGATCAGCGACAGCCCCGTCGGCAGGATCCGCCTGCCGAGCAGTTCGCGCGCCCAGGATGCCCCGCGGGCGACCGCCGCGCCGTTCACGGCAGCCAGGAGATGGCCGATCAGGCTGGCGGCCACGCGTTCGTCGAACAGAACCGGAAAGGCCCCGGTGGGCGGCTTGCGCGCCCCGGCCCGCGCGACGGTACGCTCGGCGGCGATCCGCCCCACCTCTGCCGGATCCGGCAGATCGGCGCGGAAGGTCCTGTATTCTCCGAAGTGGTCGCGCTCCATCTCCGTTCCGCTGCCGGTGATGGCAACGCAGGAAAGCCCGTGGCCGGTGCGGGCATAGCCGCCGGAAAAGCCGTTGCTGGCGGCAAGGTGGAACTCGCGATGCGCATGGTCCGCGGTAGCGCTGTCAACCTGCGAAACGCCCGGCACCTCCAGCGCGGCGGCTTCGGCGGCACGGGCGGCATCGCGCAGCGCGGCAGGCGCGGGCGGCGGCGACGGGTCGCAAAGCTCGAGCCGACCGGCATCCCGCATCCGCGCCAGCTGCGCCGGATCGGCCAGGCCGACGGCAGGATCCTCGGGCGCTTCGCGGGCCATCAGAACGGCCCGCTCGGCCATCGTCCGGATCGTCTCGGCGCCGGTTTCGGAAGCCGACACGCAGGCCTGCCGGCGCCCGACCAGAACCCGCAGCCCGATATCGGTTCCTTCCGCGCTCTCGGCATGTTCCAGCCGCCCGCCGCGCACCGATACCGAAACCGCCCGCTCCCGCAGCACGATCGCATCGGCTTCATCCGCGCCCGCCTTCTTCGCGGCCGCAAGCAGGGCTTCGGCAAGCTCCGGAAGACTGGCCGTCATCTCATGGCCTCCTTGCTCTGTCGCCCAGACAGGTAATCCGCGGCGCAGGCCGGTGCAAGGCAGGCTGCGCATCCCCGCACGGGCCGCACGCAAAGGGCCGCACTGCATCGAGCGTGCGGCCCTTCGCCCCGACGGCCGGCGCAGGCTATTTCAGCTGCTGGCCGTTGGCAAAGATCGACCCGTCCGGTCTGACCTCTATTTCGGAAACCATCCTGTCTTCGCCGCCCGCCGGGCGCGCGAACAGGCCGAGCATCATCCGTGCGCCCATCGCCTGGTCGTCGGGCAGCAGGCCCATCCCGACCAGCCGGTCCAGCAGCCCGTTGATTCCGGCAAGCTCCAGCCTGAATCCCCCCTCCGGCGCCGGCAGGCCGCCGAAGGTCCCGGTGTCGGAATTGTCGAAGGTGAAGCTTCCGTTGCCGCCGATCTCGGCCCCGAGGCCCGCCAGGCGGAACTCGTCAAACGCGAGGCTCTCCACCTCGGCCGGGCTGTTCCCCTGGAAGGCTTCGACCGCCTGCGGGTCGGCCATGTCCACCAGAAAGCGCATCTTTCCCGAGAGCCCGATCACGAAGCTGAAGGGATCGCGCGGCAGGGCGGCTCCGGGGTCGAACATCATCCAGAGCATTTCGTCCAGCGCGAGTTCGCGGATGCGCAGCGCCAGGCCGAAATCCCGGAAGTCTTCCGTCTTCATCATCGGCATGGCCATTTCCGCCGAAACCTCCGCCATGTCGAACGAAAGCTCCGGAACCGGGATCTGCGGCGAGCGGACCTTGTAGGAAACGCCCTCGGCGCCGCCGCCATAGCGCAGCACCCCGTTGTCGATCGAGAAGGTCAGCCGGCCACCCTGCGAGCTGCTTTCGAATTCGAATTCCTCCTCGCCGTCCACGACCGCGGCCTTCATCGACGATGCCCCGCCGGAAGCCTGCCCCCCGAGCACGACCCCGGCAGCGAAGAGCGCCCCCGGATCGGACAGGTCCAGATCGCTCGGGAAGGTCATCGCCGAGGAGGTCTGCAACCCGGAAACGGAGCCGGAAAGGTCGAAGCTCCCTTCCTCCTCGGGCACCTTCAGCTTCACCTCATAGGTCACCTCCGCCACGCTGGAGGTGCTGGAGTAGCGGGTTTCCTCGCCCTTGCTCAGCTCATAGCGCCCGTCGATGTCGGAAAACGCGACCCCGGCCTGCAGATCGACCGCCTCGCCATCGACAAACATCTTGTCCAGCTCCAGACCGAACCGTGCGGCGAGATAGTCGAAGCTGATGCTGTCCGGGTCGCCCGAGGCAACGAGGCTGAGCCCGCTCTGGCGGAAGATCATGGTCAGGTCCAGGGACTCTCCCTCGGGCGGCTGGAACAACACCGAAAGGGGCACGTCCGGCGACATGGTGACATCGACGGTGCCATCGCTGCGCTCGCGGAATTCGAGCAGGTCGATGGTGGCCGCAAAGGTTCCGTCGGGCATTTCCGCGGACACTTTCACATCGCGCAGAAGCAGGCTCGTTCCCTCGGAGCTCTGCGATCCGACGCTGACCGCCTGGCCGGCGGATTCGACATATGACCTGATGCCGTTCCAGACATCGAGCGCCGAAAGCCCGGCCTGAGCGGGCACTGGCAGCAGGAGGACGACAGCAGCGGAGGCGGCAAAATTCCTTAGATACTGATGTTTCATTTTTCATCCCGGGTTCGATATCGTAACAGCTAACCGCCTGACACGGCGCAGGTCAAGGGCGCGCTGGCGCTGCCCCGGCGGGAAGCTGGCGCGCAAATCCGGCAGAAACATGGCAGATCGGGGGAATCATGATCGAGGGAAAGACGGTGATCATCACCGGCGCGAGCCGCGGAATCGGCGCCGAAGCCGCCCGGCAATTCGCGGCGGCGGGGGCTGGCGGGATCGTGCTCTGCGCGCGCGGCGCGGACGGGATCGAGGCCCTGGCGGCCGAAATCGGCCCGCGGGCCCTCGCCGTGCGCGCCGATGTCTCCCGCCACGCGGACATGGAGGCGCTCGTGCGGCGGGCCTGCGCGACCTTCGGGAGGGTTGACGTCCTGATCAACAATGCCGCGGTGATCCAGCCGATCGCCCGCCTTGCGGATGCGGATGCGGAACAATGGCGCCGGGCCGTGGAGATCAACCTTGTCGGCGTCTTCAATGCCACGCGCGCGGTGCTGCCGCAGATGCTGCGTCAGGGCGGGGGAACGGTGCTGACCGTTTCTTCCGGAGCCGCCCACCGCCCGCTCGAAGCCTGGAGCCACTACTGCGCCTCCAAGGCCGGGGCGGCGATGCTGACCCGCTGCCTCGACCTCGAGGAGCGCGCCTCCGGCATCCGCGCGATCGGCCTTTCCCCCGGCACCGTCGCCACCCGGATGCAGCGCGAGATCAGGGAATCGGGCATCAACCCGGTAGCGCGCCTGGACTGGTCCGAGCATATCCCGCCGCAATGGGTGGCCCGCGCGCTCCTGTGGATGTGCGGCCCGGAGGCCGACCCGTTCCTCGGCGACGAGATCAGCCTGCGCAACGAGGAGATCCGCCGGCGGATCGGGCTCGTGCCATGATCGCGCTGACGAAGGACGGCAGCTTCTGGCAGATCACCCTGGAGCGGCCCGACAGGGCAAACGCGCTGACCGCAGACATGCTCGAAGCGCTGATCGAGGCCGTCTCGCAGGCGCATTCGGATGCGCAGGCGCTCGTGATCACCGGCACGGGCAGGACATTCAGCGCCGGCGCCGATCTCGACGAGGCCCGCACCGGGCTGGCCACGAGCCCGCTGTGGGAGCGCCTTTCCGCCGCCATCGCGCGGCTGCCCTGCCTGAGCATCGCCGCGCTCAACGGAACGCTGGCCGGCGGCGCCTTCGGCATGGCGCTCGCCTGCGACCTGCGGCTCGCCGTCCCGGAAGCCAGGCTGTTCTATCCGGTGATGAAGCTGGGCTTCCTGCCGCAACCTTCCGACCCGGGGCGGCTGGTCGCACTTGTCGGCCCCGCCCGGGCGAGGATGATCCTGCTGGCGGGGCAGCCGGTCAGCGCCCCCGTCGCCCTGGAATGGGGCCTGATCGACCGCCTTGCCGACCCCGGAGATCTGATCGCCGAAAGCCGGGCTCTGGCCGAAGCTGCGCTGGCGGCCCCCCGCGCGCATCTCGCCGCGGTGAAGCGGATGATTCCCTGGCCGGTGCAGACGCCCTGGCCGGGCGCACCCTAGACCCCGGCGAACAGTTGCACTACCAAACACGTCGGGCCCCGGCCCGGCACACCGAACCGCAAGGACGATCCAGCATGTCCCGCTACGACCCGACCCGCGTGGAACCGAAATGGCAGGCAGCCTGGGAAAAGGCCGGCACCTTCGTCGCCCGGCGCGGTGACGACAGGCCGAAATACTATGTGCTCGAGATGTTTCCCTACCCCTCTGGGCGCATCCACATGGGGCATGTGCGCAACTATTCGATGGGCGACGTGATCGCGCGCTACAAGCTGGCGACCGGCCACAACGTGCTGCACCCGATGGGCTGGGACGCCTTCGGGCTGCCGGCCGAAAACGCCGCCATGGCTTCGGGCGGGCACCCGAGGGACTGGACCAGCCGCAACATCGCCGAGATGAAGGCCCAGATGAAGCCGATGGGCTGGTCGCTCGACTGGAGCCGCGAGTTCGCCACCTGCGACCCCGAATATTACGGCCAGCAGCAGGCGCTGTTCCTGGACTTCCTGGAAATGGGGCTCGCCTACCGCCGGAAGTCGGTGGTCAACTGGGATCCGGTCGACCGGACCGTTCTGGCCAACGAACAGGTGATCGACGGCAAGGGCTGGCGCTCTGGCGCCGAGGTGGAGCGGCGGGAACTGACCCAGTGGTTCCTGCGGATCTCGGATTTCTCCGAAGAGCTCCTGCAGGCGCTCGACCGACTCGACGACTGGCCGGCCAGGGTCAAGCTGATGCAACGCAACTGGATCGGCCGCTCGCGCGGCCTGGAGCTGGCCTTCGAGCTCGCCGAGGCCGCAGAAGGCTTCCGGAAGATCGAGATCTACACCACTCGGCCCGACACGCTGATGGCGGCCTCCTTCGTCGCGCTCTCGCCCGATCATCCGCTGGCCCGGGCGCTGGAGAAGGAAAACCCCGGGGTGGCCGCCTTCAACGCCGAATGCCGGCGCGTGGCAACCACCGAAGAAGCGCTGGAAAAGGCCGAGAAGCGAGGTTTCGACACCGGGCTGAAGGTGCGTCATCCGCTCGCGCCGGAACGGGTGCTCCCGGTATATGTGGCCAATTTCGTCCTCATGGATTACGGCACCGGCGCGATCTTCGGCTGCCCGGCCCATGATCAGCGCGATCTGGACTTCGCCCGCCGCTACCGCCTGCCGGTGATCGATGCCTTCGTGGCGCTCGAGGGCGGCACGCCGGTGGAAGACACGGCCTTCGTGCCGCCGAAGGAAGAAAGGGTGCGCTATGTTGCCCGCGTCGCCGGCGGCGAGGTGATGAGCGGGCAGGAAGCCATAGATGCCGCCATCGCCTTTTGCGAGGAAACGGGAATCGGCAGGGGCGTCACCCGCTACCGCCTGCGCGACTGGGGGATCTCGCGCCAGCGCTTCTGGGGCTGCCCGATCCCGGTGGTTCACTGCGAAAGCTGCGGCGTGGTGCCGGAAAGGAAGGAAAACCTGCCGATCCGGCTGCCCGACGACGTGAGCTTCGATCAGCCCGGCAACCCGCTGGAGCGCCACCCGACCTGGCGCGATACCGCCTGCCCGTCCTGCGGCGGCCCCGCCCTCCGGGAAACCGACACGATGGATACCTTCGTCGATTCGTCCTGGTATTATGCGCGCTTCACCGCACCGCATGCGCAGAGCCCCACCGACCCGGAGGAGGTGGATTACTGGATGAACGTCGATCAGTATATCGGCGGCATCGAACATGCGATCCTGCATCTTCTGTATTCGCGCTTCTTCGCCCGGGCCATGCATGCCTGCGGGCATCTTCCGGCGAAATCGGTGGAGCCTTTCGACGCCCTGTTCACCCAGGGGATGGTGACGCACGAGGTATACCAGACGCGGGATGCCGCGGGCCGCCCGGTCTATCATCTGCCCGAGGAGGTCGAGAACGGTCGCCTCAAGGCCACCGGAGAGGCGGTGGAGGTGATCCCCTCGGCCAAGATGTCGAAGTCGAAGAAGAACGTGGTCGATCCGGTGAGCATCGTGCGCGAATACGGAGCCGATGCGGCGCGCTGGTTCGTGCTCTCCGACAGCCCCCCGGAACGCGATGTGGAATGGACCTCGGCCGGCGCCGAGGCCGCCTTCAGGCATCTGTCGCGGCTCTGGGCCATGGCCGGGCGGATCGCCGCGCTGGCAGATTCCGAAGGCCCCGGCGATGCCGGGCTGAACCGGGCCATGCACCGGGCGATCGCCACGGTCACCCGCGATATCGAGACCTTCGCCTTCAACAAGGCGATCGCCGCGCTCTACGCCTTCACCAACACGCTGTCGCGCAGCGACGCCGGCGGGCGGATGCAGAAGCACGCCATGCGCGTTCTGGCGCAGCTGATGGCGCCCTTCACCCCGCATCTGGCCGAAGAGATCTGGGAGCTTCTGGGCGGCGAGGGCCTGGTTGCCACCGCCTCCTGGCCGGTGGCCGACGAAAGCCTGCTCGTGGAGGACAACGTGACCCTGCCGATCCAGGTCAACGGCAAGCGCCGCTCCGAGATCACCGTGCCGCGCGAAACGAGCCGCGAAGAGATCGAAAAACGCGCGCTCGCGGAAAATTCCGTGCAAAGGGCGCTCGCAGGTGCCACACCCAGGAAGATCATCGTCGTGCCGGGGCGAATCGTGAATGTGGTTGTCTGACGGTTTCAGATTCCTGCTTCTGGGCGCTCTCCTCGCCCTTGCCGCCTGCGGCTACAGCCCGGCCTACGCGCCAGGAGAACCGGCCCGCGAGCTGCATGTCGGCCTGATCCCCGACCCGCCGTCGAACGAGAACGACCTCGCCTTCGTTTCCCGGATCGAAAGCCGCCTCGCCACGCAGGCGGATCGGGCGCCGCGCTACCGGCTGGGCTACGAGATCAGCACGGTGCGCAAGGGTGTCGGCCTGACGCCGGATCAGGAAATCGTCCGCTACAACATCTTCGGCAAGGTCCGCTACGAACTGCGCGATGCCGAAACCGGCGCCGTGCTGACCTCCGGCAGCGCCGATTCCTTCACCAGCTATTCGGTCGGATCGGTGGATGCCTCGGCGAGCCCGCCAAGCACGAACGCCACCATCGCGACCGCCGCCGCCGAACGCGACGCCTACGCCCGCCTCATGGCGATCCTTGCAGATCAGGTTCTGACCCGGCTGGTCGCCACCGCGGACCGGTGGGCGCAATGAAGCTCCCGGCCCGCGATGTCGTCGCCCGCTTTTCGAATCCGGAGCCATCCGACGCCGGGCTGCTGCTCCACGGCGCCGACCCGATGCGGGTGGCCCTGAAACGCCAGCAGGTTGTCGCGGCTCTCATCGGCGAAACCGGCGAGGAGGAAATGCGCCTGACCCGGATACCGGGGGCAGAGCTGCGCCGGGATCCGGCGCTGCTTGCCGATGCGGTCAGGGCAAGGGGGTTCTTTCCCGGCCCGCGCGCGGTTCTCGTCGAGGATGCGGGGAACCTGCTTGCCCGGACCATCGGCGCGGCGCTCGACGAATGGCGGCAGGGGGATGCCCGGATCATCGTGACGGCCGGTGCGCTGAACGCCGCCTCCGCCCTGCGCAAGCTGTTCGAGAAACATCCGCATGCCTTCAGCGCCGGCGTCTATGACGACCCGCCGGGCCGGGCCGAGGTCGAGGCCGAGCTGGGCCGGGCCGGGCTGGAAAGGATCGCGCCGGAAGCCATGCAGGACATCATGGCCCTGGCCCGGACCCTCGACCCGGGAGACTTCCGCCAGACGCTCGAAAAGCTCGCCCTGTTCAAGCTGGGCGATCCCGATCCCCTCGGCCCGGACGACATCGCCGCCTGCGCGCCGGCAAGCACCGAAGCCGCCATCGACGATGTTCTGAACCTTGTCGCGGAAGCCGAAGACGGCAGGGTCGGGCCAATCCTGCGCCGGCTCCAGGCGCAGGGCGTGCAGCCGGTCGGCCTGTGCATCGGAGCAACCCGGCATTTCCGCGCCCTTCACGCGGCCGCCTCGGCACCGGGCGGCCCGGCCGAGGGCATCGCACGGCTGCGCCCGCCGGTGTTCGGACCGCGCCGCGACAGGATGATCCGGCAGGCGCGGGCCTGGGGGGTGCCGAAGCTTGAAAGGGCCCTCCAGATGCTGACCGAAACCGATCTCGGGCTGCGGTCGGCAACATATGCCCCGCAGATGGCCCTGATCGAACGCTGCCTGATCCGGCTTGCGATCATGGGCCGGCGCTAGCGGCGGCAGGTCTGCGCGCACAGACGGCCGCGGGCAACCGCAGCGGGCCCTATTCCAGCTGGCCGAGCCTGCAGCCGGCGATGATCGCCATGTTCAGGATATCGTTCTGGGTCGAAACCGTCGCGCAGATCTGCACCGGGCGGTCGATCCCCGTCAGGACCGGCCCGATCACCGTTGCACCGGCCATTTCCTGCATCAGCTTGACCGAGATCGACGCCGAGTGTCGCGCCGGCACCACCAGAACGTTGGCCGGTCCGCTCAGGCGGCAGAAGGGATACTGCCGCATCGCCTCCGGGTTCAGCGCCACATCGACGGTCATTTCGCCGTCATACTCGAAATCGACGCCGCGCCGGTCCAGAACCTGCGGGGCGAGATGCATCTTCGCCGCCCGCTCCGACACCGGATAGCCGAAGGTCGAAAAGCTGACGAAGGCCACCCGCGGTTCGATCCCCATGCCACGGGCCACCGCCGCCGCGCGCTCGGCGATGTCGGCCATGTCTTCCTCGTCGGGCCACTCGTGCACCAGCGTATCGGCGATGAACACGATCCGCCCGCGATGCAGCACCGCCGTCACGCCCACCGCCCCGTCCTGGGAGCGGGCATCGAAGACGTGGTTGATAAGCTCCAGCACATGAGCCGACTTGCGCGTTGCACCGGTAACCATTCCGTCGCCATGCCCGTGGGCCAGCATCAGTGCCGAAAAGACGTGCCGATCGCGCGCCGCCAGGCGGTGCACGTCCTGCTGGTCGTACCCCTTGCGCTGCAGGCGCCGGTAGAGATAGGCCTTGTAGCTGTCGAGATGCTCGGTATTGGCCGCGTTGACAACCTCGAGCTCGGCATGGGCATCGCCCAGGCCCTCGGCTTCCAGCCTGGCCTTCACCTCGGCTTCGCGCCCGACAACGATCGCGCACCCGAATCCTCCGCGCTGGTAGGCTACAGCCGCCTTCAGCACCCGCGGGTCGTCGCCTTCGGCGAAGATCATGCGCGCCTGAGCCGCGCGGGCGCGGGCGCTCAGCCCCTGCAGGATCGAAGCCGTCGGATCCATCCGCGCCTCCAGCCCCAGCCGGTAGGACTCCATGTCGATTATCGGGCGCCGGGCGACTCCGGTGTCCATCCCCGCCTGCGCCACCGCCGGCGGGATCCGGTGGATCAGCCGCGGATCGAACGGCGTGGGAATGATGTAGTCCCGCCCGAAGGACAGCTTGCGCCCGTAAGCCAAGGCAACCTCGTCCGGCACGTTCTCGCGCGCCAGCTCGGCCAGGGCACGGGCGCAGGCGATCTTCATCTCGTCGTTGATGGCCCGCGCATGAATGTCCAGCGCCCCCCGAAACAGGTAGGGAAAGCCCAGCACGTTGTTCACCTGGTTGGGATAGTCCGAGCGCCCGGTGGCGATGATCGCGTCATCGCGCACCGCGCGCACCTCCTCGGGGGCGATCTCCGGATCGGGGTTGGCCATGGCGAAGATCACCGGATCGGGCGCCATGGAAGCCACCATCTCGGGCGTCACCGCCCCCTTGGCCGACACGCCCAGAAACACGTCCGCTCCCTTCATCGCATCTGCCAGCGTCCGGGTATCGGTTTCAGCCGCATGGGCCGATTTCCACTGGTTCATGCCCTCCTCGCGGCCCTTGTAGATCACGCCCCTGGTGTCGCACATGATGCAGTTGTCGTGGCGGGCGCCCATCGCCTTGATCAGCTCCAGGCAGGCGATTCCCGCCGCGCCGGCGCCATTGAGCACGATCCTGCATTCCTCCAGCTTCTTGCCGGAAAGATGCAGCGCGTTGATCAGCCCCGCGGCGCAGATCACCGCGGTGCCGTGCTGATCGTCATGGAAAACGGGAATGTCGAGCTGCTCCTTGAGCTGCTGTTCGATGATGAAACACTCGGGCGCCTTGATGTCCTCGAGGTTGATGCCCCCGAAGGTGGGCGCCATGGCCCGCACCGCGGCGATGAAGGCCTCCGGGTCGTCCGCATCCAGCTCTATGTCGATGGAGTTGACATCGGCGAAGCGCTTGAACAGAACCGCCTTGCCCTCCATCACCGGCTTGGAGGCCAGAGCACCGAGATTGCCCAGCCCCAGCACCGCCGAACCGTTGGAGATCACCGCAACCAGATTGCCCTTGTTGGTGTAGTCATAGGCGGTTTCCGGCGCA
The DNA here is from genome assembly GCA_026989055.1 of Paracoccaceae bacterium. Classification (GTDB taxonomy): domain Bacteria; phylum Pseudomonadota; class Alphaproteobacteria; order Rhodobacterales; family Rhodobacteraceae; genus JAJRUE01. The sequence continues at coordinate 40,355 of JALSKC010000037.1, read as the reverse complement.
CGGGCTATTTCCTCGCAGGGCACCGCCACCCCGGGGCTGTAGGCCAGCGACAGGTCTCGCTGGGTCGTCATCGGCACCGAGGGCGTTACCTCGAACTTGCCCGGGCTCGGCTGCATGTGGAAGGCAAGGGCTTCTTCCCGGCTGTGCTTGGCATTGCTCATGCGCTGTCGTCCTTGCTGTGCGGTCCGTTCGTCATACCCGCCGCGCAGGCGAGGCTCAACAATTTACCGGCTTTCCCGCTTTTCCCCCGATTTCCATGCCGGTATGGTCGTCAGACAAAGCCGCGAGGAACGAGTTGAGCACCGCAAGCGCTGCCGTGACGCCGATGATGGCGCAGTATCTCGGGATCAAGGAAGCGCACCGAGACGCGCTCCTGTTCTACCGCATGGGCGATTTCTACGAACTGTTCTTCGAAGATGCCGTTCTGGCCGCCGAGGCGCTCGACATCGCGCTGACAAGACGCGGCAAGCATCTCGGCAAGGAAATCCCGATGTGCGGCGTGCCGGTGCACTCGGCCGAAAGCTACCTGCTCAAGCTCATCCGCAAGGGGTTTCGGGTCGCCGTCTGCGAACAGATGGAGGACCCCGCCGAAGCGAAGAAGCGCGGCGCCAGGGCCGTGGTGAAACGCGAGGTGGTCCGCCTCGTGACCCCCGGCACCCTGACCGAAGACGCGCTGCTGCAACCGCGCCGCAACAACTTCCTTGTCGCCTTCGCCGAAGTCCGCGGCAAGGCGGCTCTGGCCTGGGCCGACATTTCCACCGGCGAGTTCCGGGTCACCCCGTGCACGCCGGCCCGGCTGGCCCCGGAACTGGCCCGGCTGAACCCCAGCGAGGTTCTGGTGGCCGAATCGAAAAGCGGCGAGATCGCCGACCTCGTGGCCGAGTCGGGCGCTGCCCTTACCCCGCTTGCCGGCGCCTCCTTCGACAGCACGGCGGCGCGGCAGCGGCTGCAGGCCCTGTTCGGGGTCGCCTCTCTGGACGCCTTCGGCAGCTTCGAGCGCCCCGAGCTGGCAGCGATGGGGGCGATTGCCGATTACCTGGACATCACCCAGAAGGGCCGGCTTCCGCTGTTGCGCCCGCCGGTGCGCGAAAGCGCCGACGAAACGATGCATATCGACGCTGCCACCCGGCGGAACCTCGAACTGACGCGCAGCCTGTCCGGCAGCCGCGCCGGTTCGCTGATCGAAACGATAGACCGCACGACAACCCCCGCCGGAGCCCGGCTGCTCGAACGCCGGCTTTCCAGCCCCTCGCGCAACCTCTCCCAGATCCGCGCACGCCATGACGCCGTGGACTTCCTGCTGGAAAATGCCGATCTGCGCGAGGCGCTGCGCGAGGCGCTGCGCAGAGCGCCCGACATGGACCGCGCCCTGTCCCGGATCGGGCTGGAACGCGGCGGGCCGCGCGATCTGGCCGCAATCCGGGCCGGGCTGAGCCAGGCGGCCGTGCTGCGGCAGCACCTGAAGGGAGCGGATGCGCCGGCTCTTCTTGCCGAAACCCTGGAAGCGCTCGGCGGACATGAGGCCCTGATCCGCCAGCTGGAAACCGCCCTCGTGACCGAGCCGCCGCTTCTGACCCGCGAGGGCGGCTTCATCGCCCCGGGATTCGATGCCGAGCTCGACGAGGCCCGCCGGCTGCGCGACGAGGGCCGCAGCGTGATCGCTGCGATGCAGGCGGAATATGCCGCGCTTGCCGGTGTCCAGTCGCTCAAGATCAGACACAACAACGTGCTGGGCTATTTCATCGAAACCCCCGCCACGCATGCACGCAGGATGCTCTCCGAACCGCTGTCGGAAACCTTCATCCACCGCCAGACCACCGCCAATGCGGTGCGGTTCACAACCGTGAAGCTTTCCGAGATGGAAACGAAGATCCTGAACGCCGGAAACCGGGCGCTGGACATTGAAAAAAGGCTCTATTCCGAGCTTTCCGCTGCAGTTCTCGACCGGGCGGCAGCGATCGCTGCCGCTGCCCGGGCGATGGCCGAAACGGATCTTTTCTGCGCCCTGGCAGAGCTGGCGCAGACCGAGAACTGGTGCCGACCCCTGCTGGAGGACAGCCGCGCATTCGAGGTGGAGGGCGGGCGTCACCCCGTTGTCGAGGCGGCGCTGAAACGCCAGGGCGCCGGCCCGTTCATCGCCAATGACTGCACGCTGGAGGAGGCCGGAGATTCGGCCGGAATCTGGCTTCTGACCGGGCCGAACATGTCGGGCAAGTCCACCTTCCTGCGCCAGAACGCGCTGATCGCGCTCCTGGCCCAGGCGGGTGCCTTCGTTCCGGCGCGCGCAGCGCGGATCGGCCTCGTTTCACAGCTGTTCTCCCGTGTCGGGGCGGCTGACGACCTGGCCCGCGGGCGCTCCACATTCATGGTCGAGATGGTGGAAACCGCCGCCATCCTGAACCAGGCCGACGAGCGGGCGCTGGTGATACTCGACGAAATCGGTCGCGGCACGGCAACCTACGATGGGCTTTCGATCGCCTGGGCGACGCTCGAGCACCTGCACGACGCAAACCGCTGCCGGGTTCTTTTTGCCACCCATTACCACGAGATGACCGCGCTTGCGGACAGGCTCGCCGGGGTGACCAACGCCACCGTGGCAGCAAGGGAATGGAACGGCGAGGTGATCTTCCTGCACGAGGTGCGCAAGGGGGTGGCAGACCGCTCCTACGGGGTGCAGGTCGCACGGCTGGCCGGGCTTCCCGAATCGGTGATCGCCCGGGCCCGCACGGTGCTGGAGATCCTGGAAAAGGGCAGCCGGGAAGGCGGCGGCCCCAGAACCGAGGCCCTCACCGGCGCCCTCGACGAGCTGCCGCTGTTTTCGGCCGCCGTGGCCACGCCCGCCACGGGAGGGGCGGAAACGGCACCTTCAGCCGTCGAGCAGCGGCTTGCCGCCATCCTGCCCGACGAGCTCACCCCGCGTCAGGCGCTGGATCTGATCTACGAGCTGCGCGCGCTCATTTCCGGGGGGCCGAACTGACGCCCACATGAGCCGGCCGCAGCAGCCGCTCGTGATGCCTGAAGCCTTCGGCCATCACCTCGATGATATCGCCGGCATTCGTGTCAGGCAGCGGCGCCTCGAACATCGCCTGATGAAGCTGGGGGTCGAAACGCTCGCCCACCTGCGGCGATATCAGCTCGATGCCATGCCTGCGGAACACGTTCAGCAGCTCGCGCATCGTCAGCTCCACGCCCTCGATCAGCGCGCCGGCCTGCGCACGCTGTTCGTCGCTCACCGCTTCAAGCGCCCGCTTGAGGCTGTCATAAACCGGCAGCATGTCACGCGCCAGCTTCGAGCCGCCGTACTGCTCCGCTTCGCGGCGGTCGCGCTCGCCCCGCTTGCGTATGTTCTCGGCATCGGCAAGCGCGCGCATGAACCGGTCTCGCAGCTCGTCGCGCTCGGCACGCAGCGCCTCCAGCTCGGCAGCAGCGTCGGCAGCCGGAGACGCGGCCCCCTCGGCCTGCTCCGCCCCCTCCTGCGCCGTTTCCGTTTCTGCCGCCACCTCTTCCGTGGCGGCGCGATCTTCGGCCTTTGCCATTTTCTTCTCTTTCCCCTAATCCCGGCCGGACAGCAACCTGCCGACCAGCTGCGCCGTGTAATCGACGATCGGAACGATCCGCCCGTAGTTCAGGCGGGTCGGTCCGATGACCCCCACGGCGCCGATGATCTTCCGGTCAGAGTTCATATAGGGAGACACCACCAGAGAGGAACCCGAAAGCGAAAAAAGTTTGTTCTCCGAACCGATGAAGATCCGCACCCCCTCCCCTTCACGGGTAAGATCCAGGAATTCGGCGATGTCGCGCTTGCGTTCCAGGTCGTCGAACAGCTGGCGGATCCGCTCCAGGCTTTCGTCTCCCTCGCCGGTCACGAGGTTGGAGCGCCCCCGGACGATCAGCCGCTCGTAGGGTTCGCCCGCATCGTCCCACAGGGCGATTCCGCTTTCGACAAGCTCGCGGGCAAGCCGGTCGAGCTCCTGCCGTCGGGCGTTGATCTCGCCGGCTATGCTTTCGCGCAGCTCTGCGAGGGTCTTGCCCTCGGCGATCGTGTTCAGGAAGTTCGCCGCCTCGCGCATGGCGGCCTGGGTCTGGCCCGGAGCCGGCGTGAAGACACGGTTTTCCACATGCCCGTCGGCCTGCACGAGCACGACCAGTGCGCGTTCCGGCGAGAGGCTGACGAACTCGATATGCCTGATCGGCGCCTCGTGCTTGGGTGCCAGAACCAGGCTCGCCCCGCTGGTCAGCCTGGAGAGAACCGACCCGAGCCGGTCGAGCATCGTCGTCACGTCGCGTTCGTTCGATCCGAGCGTGGCATCGATCCGCTGCCGGTCCTCCTCGCCGAGCTGGCCGACTTCCAGCAGGCCGTCCACGAACAGCCGCAGGCCCATCTGCGTGGGCACCCGCCCGGCAGAGACGTGCGGCGATTCGAGCAGGCCGAGAAACTCCAGGTCCTGCATGACGTTGCGGATCGTCGCGGCGCTGACCTTCTCGCTTATCCTGCGGGTCAGGGTGCGCGAGCCGACAGGTTCGCCGGTGTCCAGATAGGCTTCGACAACCCGACGGAAGACCTCCCGGCTCCGGTCGTTCAGCTCATCCAGAATTTTCGGCATCTCGGTCATGTCGATGACTCCAGGAGGCTCCGCATTAAAAGGTCATGCGGCGATATCGTCAATCGGGGTTGCACCGCGCGGCATCGGGCAGCTAAGTGAGCCCGTGCAGCAATGAAAGGGAACCCACATGCGCCCCTCGGGCAGAGAAATAGACATGATGCGGCCGATTTCAATCGAAACCGGCATCACGAAACACGCCGAAGGGTCATGCCTGATCCGCTGTGGCGATACCCATGTGCTGTGCACGGCTTCGATCGAGACCCGCGTTCCCGGCTTCCTCAAGGGTTCCGGCCTCGGCTGGGTCACCGCCGAATACGGCATGCTGCCGCGCTCGACCAGCACCCGGATGCGCCGCGAGGCGGCAGCGGGCAGGCAGGGCGGGAGGACGCTGGAAATCCAGCGCCTGATCGGCCGCGCGCTGCGGGCGGGCGTCGATCGGGTTGCCCTGGGCGAACGGCAGATCACCCTGGATTGTGACGTGATCCAGGCTGACGGCGGCACCCGCTGCGCGGCGATCACCGGCGGCTGGGTGGCGCTGCGCCTGGCGGTGGACCGGCTGATCAATGCCGGCGAGATCGCCCAAGACCCGATCCGCGACAATGTCGCCGCGGTAAGCTGCGGGATCTACGCCGGCCAGACGGTTCTCGACCTTGACTATGCCGAGGACAGCGAGGCAGGCGCCGACGGAAACTTCGTGATGCTGGGCAGCGGCGGACTCGTCGAGGTGCAGATGTCGGCCGAGGGAGATGCCTTCACCCGCGCGCAGATGGAAACGCTCATGGATCTGGCCCGGAAAGGAATTTCCGAACTCGTGGCGGCGCAAGATGCCGCCGTCGGCCGCTGATGCGCCGCCTCGAGAGCGACCGCCTGGTGCTCGCCTCGCACAATGCCGGCAAGCTCCGCGAGATCTCGGCGCTCGTCGCCCCCTATGGCGTGCGGGCGCTTCCGGCTTCCGAATTCGGCCTGCCGGAGCCTGCCGAAACCGAGGAGAGCTTTGCCGGAAACGCCCGGATCAAGGCGCATTTCGCCGCCCGGAGCACCGGGCTTCCGGCGCTCTCCGATGACAGCGGGATCGTTGTCGAGGCGCTGGGCGGCGCCCCCGGGGTCCATACCGCGGACTGGGCGGAAACCCCGCAGGGGCGCGACTTCATGCAGGCCATGGAAAAGGTCTGGAAAATGCTGGAATCCCGCGCCGTGCCGGAACCGCGCCGGGCGCATTTCGTCTGCACCCTCTGCCTGGCCTGGCCCGACGGGCATGACGAGCTGTTCGAGGGCCGGGTCGAGGGGCGGCTCGTCTGGCCCGTGCGCGGCGACAGGGGGTTCGGTTTCGACCCGATGTTCCTGCCGGATGGCGAAAGGGAGACCTTCGGCGAAATGGCGCCGGAGCGGAAACACGCCATGAGCCACCGGGCCAGAGCCTTTGCCGGGCTCGTGGCAGGCTGCCTTGCCTGAGGCCGGCCGGAGCGGCGGCTTCGGCCTGTATCTTCACTGGCCGTTCTGCCAGGCGAAATGCCCGTATTGCGACTTCAACTCTCATGTTTCTGGCCGGATCGACCACCGTCGCTGGCAGGCGGCCCTGATTTCCGAGATCGACCGTCACGGGCGGGAAACCTCCGGGCGGATCCTGAACAGCGTGTTCTTCGGCGGCGGCACCCCGGGGCTCATGCCGCCCGATCTCGTTGCCGCCCTGCTCGACAGGATACGCCGCACATGGCAGGTGGCGAATGATCTCGAGGTCACGCTGGAAGCCAACCCGACATCGGTGGAATCTTCCCTGTTCCAGGGGTTTCGAGATGCCGGGGTGAACCGGATCTCGATCGGCATCCAGGCGCTGGACGACGCCGCCCTGCGCGCGCTCGGTCGGCTCCACGACACGGCCCGGGCCCGCGCCGCCCTGGAGACGGCCCGCGCCGTCTTTTCCCGGGTCAGCTTCGATCTGATCTACGCCCGCCAGCATCAGAGCCTTTCCGGCTGGAAGACAGAGCTTCGCGAAGCGCTGGAAATGACCGACGGGCACCTTTCGCTCTACCAGCTGACGATCGAGCCGGGCACCGCCTTCGGCAGGCTGCATGCCCGTGGCGCCCTCCCGGGCCTCCCGGACGAGGACCTTGCCGCCGACATGTATCTTCTTGCTCAGGAGATGTGCGAAGCCGCCGGCCTTCCGGCCTACGAGATCTCGAACCATGCCCGGCCGGGGGACGAATCGCGCCACAACATGATCTACTGGACCGCAGGAGACTATGTCGGAATCGGCCCCGGCGCGCACGGGCGCCTGAGCCTGGGCGGAAAGCGGCTTGCGACCGAGGCGCTCAGCCAGCCGGAACGCTGGCTCTCGCAGGTGGAAGCGCTCGGCCACGGCGAAGCCTCCCGCCGCTCTCTTTCCCGGAACGAGCAGCTTGCCGAATATCTGATGATGGGCCTGCGCCTGCGCGCCGGACTCGATGAAACCCGCCTGTCGAGCCTGTGCGTCGATGATGATTTATTTAATAAAATCAATACCATGAAAGAGGCCGGCCTGCTCGAGAGATGCTCCGGAAAGCTGCGCGCCACAAGCCGGGGGCGGCTTCTTCTCGACGCGCTTCTGCGCGAGCTCCTGCCCGTGGAAGGCTAGCCGTCAACCGGACAGGATCCGGCAGATCTCGTCCAGATCGTCCATGTTCCGATAGCTGATCACCACCTGACCGGACCCGTCCGTCTCGCGGTGCTCGATCCGGACCTTCATGCCCACATTGGCCGAAAGATCCTGTTCCAGCGCCCGCGTGTCGGCATCCTTTTCCGACCGCGACACGCGCCGCTTCCTTCCGGTGCTCCCGCTGCCGGCCCTCCTCGCCAGGGCCTCCGCCTCCCTGACCGACAGCCCTCTTGCCACAACCTGCCGCGCCAGTGCGGAAGGGTCGTCGGCCGTGATCAGGGCGCGAGCGTGGCCGGCCGAAAGCCTTCCTTCGCGAAGCAGGTCGAGAACATCATCGGGAAGCTGCAGAAGCCGGACAAGGTTGGCGATATGGCTGCGGCTTCTCGAAAGTGCAGCGGCCAGCTGTTCCTGGGTATGGCCGAAACGATCCATGAGCTGCCGGTATCCGGCGGCCTCTTCCACCGGATTCAGATCCGTGCGCTGGATGTTCTCGATGATCGCGATTTCCAGCACTTCGGTATCGGTATAGTCGCGCAGGATGACCGGCACCTCGTGCAGCGGCACCATCTGCGCGGCCCGCCAGCGCCGTTCGCCGGCGACGATCTCGTAATCCTCCGGCTTCGTCGGGTGTCTGCGCACGATCAGCGGCTGCAGGATCCCCTTTTCGCGGATCGAGGCGGCAAGCTCGTTCAGCCCCTCCCTGTCGAAATGCCGGCGCGGCTGCTCCGGATTCGGGTGAAGCCTTTCGATCGGAACCGTCTTCGTGTCGCGCCTGCGCTGCGGTTCTTCCTGCGCCGATTCGGCCTGGGGCGCCACATCTGCCATCAGAGCCGACAGCCCCCGCCCCAGGCCCCTCTTGCCACGTTTCGATTCCGACATCTTCTACCCCTGCTCTGCTCGCCGTCCCTGCTGGGCCAGCATTTCTTCCGCCAGCGCCCTGTAGGCCATGCTTCCCTTGGACGCACTGTCATATTCGAGCACCGGCAGGGCGTAGGAAGGGGCCTCGCTTATGCGCACATTGCGCGGAATGACGGTCCTGAACACCACCTCGCCGAGGTTTTCCCGCGCGTCGGCCTCCACCTGACGGGAGAGGTTGTTGCGACTGTCGAACATGGTGAGGACGATGCCCTCGATCCGCAGATCCGGGTTGGCATTGCGCCGGATGTCGCGCAAGGTGAGCAGAAGCTGCGACAGGCCCTCCAGCGCATAGAATTCGCTCTGGAGCGGCACGAGAACCGAATCCGCTGCCACCATCGCATTCACCGTCAGCAGGCTGAGCGATGGCGGGCAGTCGATCAGGACGTAATCGAAGGCATAGCGGTCGATTCCCCCCTGGCGCAACGCATCATGCAGCAGATAGCTGCGTTTCTCGTTGGCAACCATCTCGATGTCGGCCGAGCTCAGATCAGTAGTCGAAGGGGCGATGAACAGCCCTTCTATAGCGGTTTTTCTTACAACATCTTGTATGTTTGCCCCATCGAGAAGCAAATCATAGGTCGTCAGCTTCCTGTCTTCCCGGCCGATTCCCAACCCGGTAGAGGCGTTGCCCTGCGGATCGAGATCCACCAGCAGAACACGAAACCCGAGCTCGGCAAGAGCCGCACCAAGATTGATCGCCGTCGTGGTCTTTCCGACCCCACCCTTCTGGTTGACCACCGCAATGATCCTCGGAGCCGGGGGATGGGACGGGTCAGGCACGTTCTATCTCCGTGATCTTCAGAATGACGGCGTCTCGGCGGGTAACGCTCTGGTGTTTCTGAACCCTGAACCGCCATTTTTCAAGGGCTTCTTCGATCTCGCGCCCCGCTTCGGCGCCCTTCGGGAAAACGGCCGCACCCCCGGGCGCAAGATGCCTTTCCGCATGGGAAAGAAGAACTTCAAGCGGCGCCAGGGCCCGCGCCGAAAGAACGCTTGCCCCGAGGGGGGGCAGCGCCTCCGCCCTGGAAACGACGACATCGGCCCGCAGGGAAAGCTCCGCAACCACCGCCCGGAGAAAGGCCGCCTTTCGCCGGTCGCTCTCGATCAGCAGGAAACGCCGGCCCGGCGCGCTCTCGTGCGAGAGGATCGCAAGCACAAGCCCCGGAAACCCGCCTCCGGACCCGATATCGGCCCAGAGCCCGCCCTGCCGGGAAACCAGCGGCAGGATCTGTGCGGAATCGAGAAAATGCCGGGACCAGGCCTGTCGCAGGGAATCGCGGGAAACGAGGTTGATCCGCGCCGTCCACTTTGCGAGAAGCTCCAGGTGACGGTCGAGTGCCGCCATTGTTTCACGTGAAACACGGAAGCGCCGGCGCAGCTCCTCGCGCGCATCCCCCTCGGCGCGAATGTTCAAGCGGATGCCCTTCTGCCGGACCGCTTCAGGCGACCGAGGAGAAGAACAAGCGCCGCCGGCGTCATCCCTTCGATCCGGGCTGCCTGGGCAAGCGTGGCCGGACGCACGGAAGAAAGCTTTTCCACCAGCTCGTTGGAAAGGCCGCTCAGGGAACGGTAGTCGAACCCTTCCGGTATCCTGATCGCCTCGTCGCGGCGCAGCGCCTCCATGTCCTGCTCCTGGCGCGACAGGTAGTTCGCATAAAGAGCATCCCGCGCAACCTGCCGGAAGATCTCCTCCGGCGCCTTCCTGGCTTCGGGAACCAGCGACAGGATATGCTCCCGGCTCACCTCCGGAAAGGACAGCAGCTCATACGCCGTGCGCCGCCCCCCGCTCCTGCCGCTACGGATCCCGACCCGCGCTGTATCCTGGGGCGAAAAGCTGTTTTCCCGCAATACCTGCGTCAGATCGGAAAGAGATTCCATCTTTTCCTCGAAGGCGCGACGTCGGGCCTCCCCGACACAACCGAGCTCGATTCCGAGCCGGGTGAGCCGCTGATCGGCATTGTCCGCGCGCAGCGACAGGCGGAACTCCGCCCGCGAGGTGAACATCCGATAGGGCTCGGAGACGCCGCGCGTGATCAGGTCGTCGATCATCACCCCCGCATAGGCCCGGGAGCGCCCCAGCGTGACCGCCTCCTGCCCCGAGACGGCAAGGGCGGCGTTGATCCCGGCAATCAGCCCCTGCGCTCCCGCCTCCTCGTATCCGGTCGTCCCGTTGATCTGCCCGGCCAGGAACAGCCCGGGGAAGTCACGGCACTCGAGAGACGGTTTCAGCCCCCTCGGATCGACGTAATCATATTCGATCGCATATCCCGGCTGGATGATCCGCGCGTTCTCGAGCCCTCTTATGGAGCGCACATAGGCCTCCTGGATCTCGGCCGGAAGCGAGGTGGAAATCCCGTTCGGGTAAACCGTGCTGTCGTCCAGGCCCTCCGGCTCCAGGAAGATCTGGTGCGAATCCTTGTCGGCAAAACGCAGGATCTTGTCCTCGATCGAAGGGCAGTAGCGCGGCCCCGGCCCCTCGATCTCCCCACCATACATCGCCGAAAATTCGAGGTTGTTCCTTATTATCTCATGGGTTTTCGGATTCGTGTGGGTGATCGCGCAGCTGACCTGCCGGGCGACAGGCGCCCGGGAAAGAAAGGACAACATGGTCGGATCCGGATCGCCCGGTTGTTTCTCCAGCAGATCCCAGTCGATCGTCCTGCCGTCCAGACGCGGCGGCGTTCCGGTTTTCAGCCGCCCGGTCCTGAACCCCATGTCGGCGATCCGCTCGGCCAGGCGGAGCGACGCCCTGTCGCCGACGCGACCACCCGAACGGCTTTCCCGCCCGATATGTATCCGACCGCGCAGGAAGGTTCCGGCAGTGAGAACGACCGCACGCGCGTGCAGCTCCTCCCCGCCCGCAAGCACGACCCCGAAAACTCTCTCGCCCCGAAGAAGAAGATCTGCCACCTCGCCTTCGAGAATCTCCAGCCCCGGCATCGCCGACAGCGCCGCGCCGATAAACTCCCGGTAACGACTCCGGTCGGCCTGGACCCGCGGCCCCTGAACAGCCGGTCCCTTCCGGCGGTTCAGAAGCCTGAACTGGATGCCTGCGTGATCGCCGGCTCGGGCCATCAGCCCATCAAGCGCATCGATTTCACGCACGAGATGCCCCTTGCCGAGGCCACCGATCGCCGGGTTGCAGGACATCACCCCGATTCCCGACAGCCGAAGCGTGACCAGAACCGTGCGCGCACCCATTCTTGCCGCCGCATGAGCCGCTTCGGCGCCGGCATGGCCGCCCCCGACGACGATTATGTCCGCTTCCCGATGTTTCACGTGAAACACTCCCGGTTTTTCCGATCACTTCCCGATGCAGAAGCTGGAAAAGATCTCGTCCAGAAGATGCTCCACATCCACCAGCCCGACAAGCCCTTCCAGCGCGCGGGCCGCATGGCGCAGATCCTCCGCCACCAGCTCCGTCTGCGCGGTTCCTCCCCTTATGGCCGAAAGCGCCTCGTCCAGACAGGCCACGGCCTGCCGCAGCGCCCTTCGATGCCTGTCCCGTGTTGCCGTGGCCGCCGATGCGGCCCGGACCTCGAGGATATCGGCGATCTTCGAGATCAGCTCCGAAACGCCCTGCCCGGTCTTTCCGGAAACGCCGAAACCGGCACCGGGGCGCAGGTCGATCTTGGAGACAACCCGTATATCCTGTTCCCGGGGCTCGAGGCCACAATATGCTGCAGGTTCCCCATCATCAAGAAAGAGTCGCAGATCCGCCGCCCGGGCCCTGGAAATCGCCCGTTCGATCCCCATCGCCTCCAGCGCATCGGCGGTTTCGCGCAGACCCGCAGTATCCAGAAAGGTCACCGGAATCCCCCGAAGATCCATTCGCACCTCGATCACGTCCCGAGTGGTTCCGGCAACCTCCGAGGTGATCGCTGCTTCCCGCCCCGCCAGCGCGTTCAGAAGGGTCGACTTTCCCGCGTTCGGCGCCCCGACTATGGCAACCTCGAAACCGTCCCGGATTCTCTCCGAGATGCCGATTCCCTCGATTTCTCCGGCAAGTTCCTTCCTGGTTTCTTCCAGAAGCGATTCGACCTCCGGGGCAACATCTTCTGGAACCTCCTCATCGGAGAAATCGATCGTCGCTTCCAGCAGCGCCGCCGCCCGGACGATTCGCCGCCGCCAGGAAGCGGCCAGCTTTCCCAGATCTCCGGACAGAAGCTTCTGCGCCTGCCGACGCTGGGCTTCGGTTTCCGCGTCGATCAGCTCTGCCAGGCCTTCGACCTGCGCCAGATCGAGCCGGTCATTTTCCAGTGCCCGGCGCGTGAACTCGCCCGATTCGGCGGGGCGCAGCCCCTCGATTCCGGAAAGCGCCCCGAGCACGGCTGCCACCACGGCCCTGCTGCCATGAAGGTGCAGCTCCACCGTGTCTTCGCCAGTAAAGCTGCTCCCGGAAGGAAAGGCGATGACCAGCGCCTCGTCAAGGATTTCCCCGCCCGGACGCTTCAGCCTGCGCAGCCCGGCCCGGCGCGGCGCGGGCAGGTTCCCGGCAAGCGCCCTGCCGGCGCCAAAGGCGCCGGGGCCGGAAATACGGATGACGGCAACCCCGGCCTTCCCGCGTGCCGTTGCCAGGGCATATATCGTGTCCATTTCATCTATCGCATTGATTTTATGCGATTTTATGCATTCATTGAATCGAAGAACTCGGCGTTCGATCTGGTCTGCTTCAGCTTGGAAATCAGGAAGTCGATCGCATCCGTGGTTCCCATCGGGTTCAGGATCCGGCGCAGGACATAGGTTTTCTGAAGGTCGGACTTTTCGACCAGAAGTTCTTCCTTTCTGGTTCCGGACTTCAGGATGTCCATCGCCGGGAACACCCGCTTGTCGGCCACCTTCCGGTCGAGCACGATTTCCGAGTTGCCGGTTCCCTTGAACTCTTCGAAGATCACCTCGTCCATCCGGCTGCCGGTATCGATCAGCGCCGTAGCGATGATGGTGAGCGAACCGCCCTCCTCGATGTTGCGCGCCGCGCCGAAGAACCGCTTGGGCCGTTGCAGGGCATTGGCATCCACCCCGCCGGTCAATACCTTGCCCGAGGAAGGTACGGTGGTGTTGTAGGCCCTTCCCAGACGGGTGATGGAATCGAGCAGGATCACCACGTCGCGCTTGTGCTCCACCAGCCGCTTGGCCTTTTCGATCACCATCTCGGAAACCGCCACATGGCGGCTGGCCGGTTCGTCAAAGGTGGAGGATATGACCTCGCCCTTCACCGAGCGCTGCATGTCGGTCACCTCTTCGGGGCGCTCGTCGATCAGCAGCACGATCAGGTAGCATTCGGGGTGATTCTTCTCGATCGAATGGGCGATGTTCTGCAACAGAACCGTCTTGCCGGTGCGCGGCGGCGCCACGATGAGCGAACGCTGGCCCTTGCCGATGGGGGCGATCAGATCGATGATCCGGGCCGAGAAATCCTTTGTCTTCTGGTCCTCTATCTCCATGTTCAGCCGCTCGTTCGGATAGAGCGGCGTGAGGTTGTCGAAGTTGATCTTGTGGCGGGCCTTCTCCGGATCCTCGAAGTTTATACCCGTCACCTTGGTGATCGCGAAGTAGCGTTCGTTCTCGCGCGGTGCCTGGATCACCCCGTCAACCGTATCTCCGGTGCGCAGCGAGTGCTGGCGGATCATTTCCGGCGAAACATAGATGTCGTCCGGCCCGGGCAGATAGTTCGCCTCGGGCGAGCGCAGGAAGCCGAAGCCGTCCTGCAGCACTTCCAGCACGCCATCGCCGGAAATCTCCCACCCGTCTTCCGCGCGTTCCTTGAGAATCGAGAACATCATCTCGCCCTTGCGCATGGTCGAGGCATTCTCGATCTCGAGTTCCTCGGCCATCGCGAGAAGATCCTTCGGGCTCTTCGCCTTGAGGTCGGAAAGGTGCAGGCGTTCCTGTGTCATGAAAACCTCGCAACGGCCCGGAAGCGGGCAATCCTGTCTGAAAAGGGAACCACGTGGCCGGACGGCCACCGCCGCCTTGATAAGCGCGGGGAAGATACGAGTCAATCTTCCCCGTCTCGGTCAGCCGGGGCGGGCAATGACGGAAAACACGATGATCACCAGAAGCAGCGTCGGAACCTCGTTCATCAGCCGGTAGGCCCGCCCGCTCAGGCGCTGCCTGCCGGAAAGGAAGTCCTTCCGCCGCCGCCCCAGCCAGTGGTGGAACCAGGTCATGCCGATCACCGCCGCTGCCTTTGCCCAGGGCCAGAATTCGGCCCAGTCGATGATGCCCGGGGTAAACAGCAGCATCAGCCCGAAGACCCAGGTGGCGATCATCGCCGGGTTCATGATCGCCCGCAGCAGCCGACACTCCATGAGCGCGAAGGTCTCTGCCATCTCCCGGTTACCGGCGGCCCTTTCCACGTGATAGACGAACAGCCTCGGCAGGTAGAACAACCCCGCCATCCAGGAGATGACCGAGATCACATGCAGGGACTTGATCCAGGGATAGGCGGATATCAGCAAGTCGGACATGCCCCCTGCCTGCCCGAAACTCGCTGCCCTGTCCACTTTCATAAATGCAGGAAACAGGAAAGATGAAACAGGAAAGATATATGTTATATATGATGTTGGGCTGCGAATTTCGTGGATAATATTCGATTCACCGTTTCATCCACATTTCAGGGAAAGGGCATCGGAATCTTCACGATCTGTGGGCAAGATAAAGATTCCATGTGATTCAGACTGATAGAATTGTGATCCTCGGGAAGAATTCCTGGATATTGGGAGGATGATCGAAATCTGCACATCCGGAACCGGCGCTCGAGCCCGGCCATCCACAGGGGATTGTTCCTGCATGATTTCCCGGATCTTCTTGACAATGCGCCTCCCGGCACCGATCACCTTTCCGGCGCATGGGAGAACAGCGTTTCTTCCTCACGAGCTTCACTGATTCCCCCACAGGGTTGTCACCATGACGCACAGCATCATCCTGGCTTCGGGGTCGGAAACCAGGGCCGGGCTCCTGCACAAGGCCGGGGTGACGTTTTCCGCCGTTTCCCCGCGCCTTGACGAGGAATCGATCCGCCATGCCGCAACCGCCGAGGGCGCACGCCCGGCAGAGGTCGCACGGATTCTTGCCGAGGCAAAGGCGGCGAAGGTAGGACTGCGCCACCCCCAGCATCTCGTGATCGGCTGCGATCAGATCCTGGCGCTCGACGGAAAGCTGTTTTCCAAGCCGCGGGACAGGCAGCAGGCCCGCAGCCAGCTGGCGGAATTGTCCGGCCGGCGGCACGATCTGTTTTCGGCGGTCGTCGTCCGCGAGGGCGGGCGGATCGTCTGGCATGCGCTTGGCGAGGCGGGCATGACGATGCGCCGACTGTCGCAGGGTTACATAGATGACTATGTTGACAGGAACTGGGATGATCTGCGTCATACGGTAGGCTGTTACCGGATCGAGGCAGAGGGAATCAGATTGTTCGAGAAGATCGAGGGCGATCATTTCACCATCCTTGGCCTGCCGATGCTCGAGCTGATCGGGTATCTCGCCGACAGGGGGCTGGTCCCGTCATGACGGAGCAGCCGTTTCCCCTTGCCGGCGTGATCGGCCAGCCGGTGGCGCACAGCCGTTCGCCGGCGCTGCACGGGTTCTGGTTGAAACGAGCCGGAATCCGCGGCTACTACATCCCGATGGAGGTTTCCCAGGCCGATCTGGAACAGGCGATCAGGACGCTGCCGAAGCTCGGATTCGTCGGGGTGAATGTCACCATACCGCACAAGGAGAGAGCACTTGCACTGGCCGATGTGGTAACCGACCGCGCGGCCCTGATCGGGGCGGCCAACACGCTGATATTCCGCCGTGACGGGAAGATTCATGCCGACAATACAGATGGTTACGGTTTCATGGAAAATCTGCGCCTGGGCGCGCCTTCCTGGCGGCCGGAGGCCGGCCCGGCGGCGGTTCTCGGCGCGGGCGGCGCGGCGCGGGCGGTTCTGGCTTCCCTGCTGGATGCCGGAGTCGGCGAGATCCGGCTGTCCAACCGCACGCGGGCGCGAGCCGAGGCGCTGCGGGCGGAATTCGGCTCCCGGGTCCGGGTATTCGACTGGGTGCAGGCGGGAAACATGCTCGAAGGGGTGAAGCTGCTGGCCAATGCCACATCGCTGGGAATGACCGGCAAGCCGGAGCTGCGCGTGCCGCTGGATGCGCTGGAGCAGGACGCCGTTGTCACCGATCTTGTCTATACGCCGCTCGATACCCCGCTTCTGCAGAAGGCGCGGAAGATCGGCTGCACCACGATCGACGGACTCGGGATGCTGATCCACCAGGCGGTTCCGGCCTTCGAACGGTGGTTCGGAGCGAGACCGGAGGTGGACGGGGAAACCCGGAAAGTCCTGCTGAACGCATGAGCGCATCCCGGCCCCATGCCCGGCCCCCCCATGCCCGGCCCTATGTGATCGCCCTGACCGGATCCATCGGGATGGGAAAATCCACCGCAGCGGAAATGTTTCGCGCTCTCGGGGCCGAAGTCTGGGACGCCGATGCCGCGGTGGAAAGGCTGTATCGCAGAGGCGGGGCAGCGGCCGAAGCGCTGCGTGCGCTGAATCCGGCGCTGGTGCACCGGGGTGCGGTTGACCGCGAGGCGCTGCGCCGCTGGGTGCGCGAGGACGAAACCGCCCTGCCCCGCCTGAACGCCGTCATCCATCCGCTGGTGGCGGCCGATCGTGCGGCCTTTCTGGCGCGAAGCGATGCCGACATCGTGGTGCTCGACATTCCGTTGCTGTTCGAAACCGGGGCCGATGTCGGGGCCGATCTGGTGGCCGTTGTCTCGGTGCCGGAAGATCTGCAGCGCGCCCGAGTCCTGGCCCGCCCGGGAATGGACGAAGCGCTGCTTGAGAGGATCCTGTCCCGACAGATGCCGGATTCGGAGAAACGCGCGCGGGCCGATGTTGTCATTCCGACGGAAAACCTTGATGCCACGCGTCGGGCAGTGCAGCAGATAGTTGACAGTGCAAGAAAGGCCCGTGGTGATGCGTGAAATAGTTCTTGATACGGAAACGACCGGGCTCGACCCGGAATCCGGCGACCGGATCGTGGAGATCGGTGCGGTCGAGCTGTTCAACCACCTGCCAACGGGGCGGACCTACCACCAGTATGTCAACCCGCAGCGCGACATGCCGCAAGAAGCCTTCGAGGTGCACGGGCTGAGCACCGAGTTCCTTTCCGACAAGCCGCCGTTCTCCGAAATCGCCCCGGAATTCCTGGCCTTTGTCGCCGACGATCCGCTGGTCATCCACAATGCCTCCTTCGACATCAGGTTTCTCGATGCCGAGCTGACCAGGGCCGGGTTGCCCCCGTTCGGCCCCGGGCGGGCGATCGACACGCTCGCCATCGCCCGCAGGAAGTTTCCCGGTGCGCCGGCATCTCTGGATGCGCTCTGCCGACGTTTCGGAATCGACAATTCCTCGCGCAGCCTGCATGGCGCGCTGCTCGACAGCGAGATCCTGGCCGAAGTCTATCTGGAGCTGATTGGCGGGCGGCAACCGGGTTTCGCCCTGGCCGAGCCGGCCCCGCCCGCGGAAGGCCCCGAAGCAGGTTCCGGCCCGGATTCCGACGCGCTGCCCTCCGCGCGCCGGCATCGTCCGCGCCCGCAGGCCCTGCCTTCCAGGCTGAGCAACGAAGAAGCTGCCGCTCATGCGGCTTTCGTGGAATCGATGGGCGAAAACGCGCTCTGGAAGCGGTTTTCCTGAACCGAGGCCCCGATCAGCCCCCTCCTGCCATGCGCGCCGCCGGATTCAGGATACAGACGGTGCGGACAGCAGGCGGAGGCCCCGTCAGGAAGGCTTGGCCTGCCCGCCCTGCTGCGCCTGTGCCGCGGCGGCCTGCCGGGTGAGGTTCTGGCGGTAGAGCGCAAGCCAGTCGATCGTGTCCAGGTTGAGCGGGGGGAAGCTGCCATCGCGGATCACGTCATGGACGATCCGGCGCACGAAGGGGAACAGCATCCGCGGGCATTCGATCATGAGGAAGGGGTGCAGCTGGTCTTCGGGGACGTTCTCGATATGGAACACCCCGCCGTAGTCGAGCTCCAGCAGGAACAGCGTGTCATCCGTTCCCTTGTTCTTGGAAACGATCTTGAACTTGGTGCTGATCTCGTACTGGTTTTCGACCGGCCGCTTCTTTCCGTCCAGGCTGACCTGGATGCTCACGTCCGGGGTGACTTCCCCCGCAATCCCCTTGAGCGCGACGATATTCTCGAAGGAAAGATCGCGGATGAACTGGGCCAGAACCTTCATCTGGATCTGCGGTTGCGCCTGGGGTTTTTCCGCGGTGCCCTTGCCGGCGTCTTCGGCCATTTCATCTTCTCCTGCATCTTCGGCTGCGCCGTGCCTAGCAGGTCATGGGCGGAGCCTCAATGTCCCTTCTTGCCGCGTGCTCCGGCCGGATCCGGCGCGCGGTGGCCGGGGGGATCGACTTCTTCGAATTCGCCGTCGATCACGTTTCCTCCGTCCGCCGGGCGGTGGATGCCGCCATGCGGGGAAAGACCTTCGACCGTCACCCGAGCCCGGGCCTGGCGGATCAGAGCCCGGCGGACGGGGGGGAACAGAAGGGCGAGGCCCACCGCATCGGTAAAGAATCCGGGCGTCAGCAGAAGCGCCCCCGAAAACAGGATAAGCGCTCCGTGGGCGAGCGGTTCGACCGGATCGCGCAATTCGTCCAGGGCGCTGCGCAGATCAGACAGCGCCCCCGCCCCCTGGGTGCGGATCAGCCGGGTGCCGACGACAGCCGTCGCCACCACGATGAACAGGGTCCAGCCCAGCCCGATGGCGCCGCCGACCCTGACGAACAGGGCGATCTCGATCAGCGGAACGGCGATGAAGATGAAAAGCAGCGGCATGCGGGTCTTCTTGTCCTTCCGGGCCGCGGTGGACTTGTATGCGGCCCTCCCTTACATAAGTCCCAGGTGCGCCCGTTACCAGACGCGCCCGAAACCGCGAGGAATACATGAACTCTGCCATCATCCAGCTTCTGGTGCTCGCCGGAATAGCCATTTTCCTGATCCTGCGCCTGAAAAGCGTTCTGGGAACCCGCGAGGGTTTCGAGAAGCCGCCGCTTGCCGCGCCGCGGAAAGAAAGCCGGCGGGAGAGGTTCGAGGTCATAGAGGGTGGCGCCGACCGGGACATCGCGGACCATGTCGATGAAGACAGCCCCGCGGCCAGGGCGCTTGCGGCGATGAAGCGGGCCGAGCCGGGCTTCAGCGTGACCGAATTCCTGAACGGTGCACGTTCCGCCTACGAGATGATCCTGATGGCCTTCGAGAACGGCGAACTGGAAAAGATCCGCCCGTTCCTGTCGGACGAGGTGTACGAGACGTTTTCGGAGGTCGTGGAATCCCGCAGGCGAGAGGGGCTGAAGGTCGAGGCGAATTTCATCGGTGTGCGCGACCTGTCGCTGAGCGATGCCTGGTTCGACGAGGAAAGCCGCACCGGCGAGATCGCGGTGAAATTCGTGGCCGAGCTGACATCCGTCGTGCGTGACAGCGAGGGGCGGATCGTCGAGGGCGACCCGAAGGAAATCCTCCGCCAGAAGGACGTGTGGACATTCGCCCGCAGGATGGGTGCGGATGATCCGAACTGGCAGCTGGTCGCCACCGGAGAATGATGCGCCGGGCGCTGGCGATCCTTATTGCCGGGTTGCTGCTCCACGCCGCCGGTGCGCTCCGGGCCGAGGCCACCTACAGGATCCTGTCCTTCGACGAGCTTGACGGCTGGGAGCGTGACGATCACGCCGCGGCTCTGGAAGCCTTTCTCGTGACATGCGGTGACCTCGACGGGCAGGACTGGGCCGCGCTCTGCGCCCTGGCCGGCAGCCGGCCCGATCCGCGCAGCTTCTTCGAACTGTTCTTCCGGCCGGTTCTGGCAGAGGACGGCTCCGCCGGGCTTTTCACCGGCTATTTCGAGCCGGAGCTTTCCGGTTCCGGAATCCGCACGCCCCGCTACCGCTACCCGGTCTATCGCAAGCCGCCGGAGCTGGTGGAAGGCATGCTCTGGCACAGCCGGGAAGTGATCGAGAAGGAAGGGATCCTGGAAGGCCGCGGGCTGGAGATCGCCTGGGTCGATGACCCGGTGGAGCTGTTCTATCTTCAGGTGCAGGGTTCCGGCCGGATCCGGTTGCCCGACGGTTCGGTGATCCGGCTGGGCTATGCGGCTTCCAACGGGCGGCGCTACCGTTCCCCCGGCGAGGAGATGGTGCGCCGCGGCATCTATCGTCCGCACCAGGTCTCGGCAGAGGTGATCCGCAACTGGGTGGCGCGCAACCCGCGTCAGGGAGAGGAGCTGCTGCGCATCAGCCCTTCCTACGTGTTTTTCCGCGAGATCCGGAACCTGCCGCCGGACAGCGGCCCGCTCGGGGCGATGAACCGGCCGCTCACCGCGCTGCGCAGCCTGGCGGTGGATCCGCGTTTCGTGACCCTGGGAGCTCCGGTCTGGGTGGAAAAGGGCGGCCGGGAGCCGTTTCGCCGGCTCATGGTGGCCCAGGATACGGGGTCTGCCATCAGGGGGGCGCAGCGGGGAGACATCTTTTTCGGCTCCGGTCGGGAAGCGGGGCGCGCCGCCGCCCGGGTGCGCGACCCGGGACGGATGATGATCCTGCTGCCGATCGAGACGGCCTTTGCCCTGGCCGGGGGGTTCGCGCCATGAGCGGGAACGGGCCGCGCGGGCTGAGCCCCGAGGAAAGGGCGCTCTGGAACCGGGTGCGCCGGAGGGTGGCGCCGCTGGGCGGAGAGCCGGGCGCGGGCAGTGCCCGCAAGCTTGCCCGGAAGATGGAGCAAACCGCCGATCCGGGTCCTGCTCCCGCCCGCGAATGGGTGCCGGCGGCCTTTCGAATCGGCGAGAAGGCGACGACCGGCACGGCCGGAAAGACAGAGCCTGCTCCGGTGGCCCCGCGCATGGACAGCAGGCAATATGCGCGGCTGCGCCGGGGCAGGCTGGCACCGCAGGCCCGCATCGACCTGCACGGGATGACGGTGGCGCAGGCGCATCCGGCGCTGAGCGCTTTCATCACCGAATCATGGTCGCGCGGGGTCCGGCTGGTGCTGGTGATCACGGGAAAGGGTCGCGGCCGCGACCGCGGAGACGGTCCGATCCCGATTCGGCCGGGGGTTCTTCGCCACCATGTGCCGCAGTGGCTGCAGAGCGGGCCGCTGGCGCAGATGGTGCTCCAGGTCAGCGAGGCGCATGGCCGGCACGGCGGCGCCGGCGCGTTGTATGTCTATCTGAAGCGCCGGCGCTGAACGGCCGGCGCATCACAGCATGTAGCGCCCCAGATCGGTCGAACGGGCGAAATCTCCCAGATTCGTCTCGACGAAGCCTCGATCGATGACGACTTTTTCACCGCTCCGGTCGGGCGCGGTGAAGGAAAGTTCCTCGAACACCCGTTCCATCACCGTGTAAAGCCGCCGCGCGCCGATGTTTTCCACGCTTTCGTTGACCTCGGCGGCGATCCGGGCCAGCGCGCCGATACCGTCTTCGGTGAACTCCACCGTCACGCCTTCGGTTTCCATCAGCGCGGTATATTGCAGCGTCAGCGCATTGTCGGTTTCGGTGAGGATCCGCACGAAGTCCCGCTCGCTCAGCGCGCGCAGCTCCACCCGGATCGGCAACCGCCCCTGCAGTTCGGGCAGCAGGTCGCTGGGCTTGGCGATATGGAACGCACCGGAAGCGATGAACAGGATGTGGTCTGTCTTTACCGGGCCGTATTTCGTGGAAACCGTGGTGCCCTCGATCAGCGGCAGCAGGTCGCGCTGCACGCCCTCGCGCGAGACGTCGGCACCGCGCATGTCGGAGCGGGCGCAGACCTTGTCGATTTCGTCGAGGAAGACGATGCCGTTGTGTTCCACCGCCTCGATGGCGGAGCGGGTGACGGTTTCCTCGTCGAGCAGCTTGTCGGCCTCTTCGTTGATCAGCACGTCATGGCTCTCGGCCACCGTCATGCGCCGGCGCACCGTGCGCCCGCCGAAGGCCTTGCCGAACAGGTCGCCAAGGTTCAGCGCCCCGCCCATCTGTCCCGGCTGGCCGGGGATCTCGAACATCGGCAGCGGTGACGAGGTATCCGCCACCTCCAGCTCGATCACGGTGTCATCCAGTTCGCCGCGCCTGAGCTTGCCGCGGAACATCTCCAGCGTCTGCTCGCGGGCGTTCTCGCCGGCGATGGCGCGCAGCACCCGTTCCTCGGCGGCCCTGCGGGCAGCGGCCTTCACCTCTTCGCGCATGCGCTCGCGCGTCATGGTGATGGAAGCCTCCACCAGGTCGCGGATGATCTGCTCCACGTCGCGGCCCACATAGCCCACTTCGGTGAACTTGGTGGCCTCGACCTTGATGAAGGGCGCGCGCGCCAGCCGTGCAAGGCGGCGGCTGATCTCCGTCTTGCCCACCCCGGTGGGGCCGATCATCAGGATGTTCTTGGGATAGACCTCTTCGCGCAGCGCCGGATCCAGCCGCTTGCGCCGCCAGCGATTGCGCAGGGCCACGGCCACGGCGCGCTTGGCGTCCTTCTGGCCGATGATGAAACGGTCGAGCTCCGAGACGATCTCGCGGGGGGTCAGGTCTGTCATCGGGTATCCTCGGTGGCGGAAACGACGGAACATGAATACGGTGGAAGGCGGTCCTTCAGCGGAAAGTCGGGCAGGTTGCGCATCAGCCAGTCGCGGATCCGGACCCACCAGCTTCCCAGGGCGGTGATGAAGGCGCCGAGAATCAGCATTGTCGCAACGATGCCGTTTCCGGCGCCGCTTCCGTCACGGCCCAGCGCAACCGCGATCAGCGCTCCGAGATACACGAGCCCGGCAGCCATGAAGGAACGCCGGTCGATGATCAGCGACAACAGCGTGACGACGAGAAGCAGGGCTGCCGTCAGGACGTAGCCGGTTGTGTCGCCGCGGTTGTAGAGCGTCATCGCCGCGGTGTTGACCAGCGCCGGAGCCGCAAGCACGTGCAGCCAGAAGCCGGTTGCCGACCAGCGGCTGACGCGATGCGGGTCGCGCATGTCGAAGAAGATGCCCAGCGCGAAGGCCGCGAGGCCGAAGATCAGCGAGCCCGAGGCCAGCGACGATTCGCCGGCAAGGTCGAACAGGCTTTCGGGAAGGTTCCGCCACAGGCCGAGGCGGTCTTCGGTGATGAAGGCATAGGTCGTGATCCAGCCGAAGACGCCGAAGACGAACATCGAGAACGGCAGTCGGAAAAGTGCGAAATGGGCGGCCATCCCGGCCATCCCCACCAGACCGACGAGTCGCGGCAGGGTTACGAGGTCGGGGGTGTTCTCGGTGGCGAGCGCAAGGGTGGCAGCGCTCAGGAAGATGCCGAAACAGGCGGCAAGGAGCATCCCGGGCAGGTTCATCCGGCGCCTGCGGATGAAGTAGAACGACAGGGCGAAGGTTGCAGCCAGGCCGACGAAGGGCACCGCGGCGCCGGCGCCGGCAATCAGCATCTGGGCCAGGATCCCGCCCAGCAGCAGCGCCAGGCCGGCGGTCACGAAGATCTCGGAAAAGCCGCGGAAGAACTCGAAGGGCTCGTCTTCCGCCGCCATGTGGCGGCGGATTCCCCGGCGCTGGCGGAACAGCGCCAGCAGCCCGGCGGCCTGCGCCTCGCTCAGGATGCCGGCGGAAACGGCAGCGCGGATATCGTCCTCTTCCAGCTGCGGCACGCTCAGCCTTCCAGCTTTTCCAGCGTCAGCCTGCCGTTCGTGTAAACGCAGATGTCGGCGGCGATCGCCATCGCCTTGCAGGCGATCTCTTCGGCGCTCATGTCGCTGTCCATGAGGGCGCGCGCCGCCGCCAGGGCATAGTTCCCGCCCGAGCCGATCGCCGCCACGTCATGTTCGGGGGAAAGCACGTCTCCGGCGCCGGTGATCACCAGAAGGTCGGTTCCGTCGGTGACGATCAGCATCGCCTCCAGCTTCTGCAGATACTTGTCGGTGCGCCAGTCCTTCGCCAGGTCGATGGCCGCCCGGGCAAGCTGCCCCGGCCTGGCCTCCAGCCTGGCTTCGAGCCGCTCCAGAAGGGTGAAGGCATCGGCCGTGGAACCGGCGAAACCGGCCAGGATCTCCTGTCCGCCGCTGTTCAGGCGCCGCACCTTCCGGGCGCTTCCCTTGATCACCGTCTGCCCGAGACTCACCTGCCCGTCGCCGGCAAGCACGACCTCGCCCCCCTTGCGCACCGCGAGAATCGTCGTGCCGTGCCAGCCGGGAAATTCCTGTTCGGGCATCGCGTCCTCCAGCGTGCAGGCGCCCGGCCGGCGCGGCTCGCCGCATGGGGCGGCGCGGTTCGCGGGCAGCTGCCCGGAAACCGGCCCCGGAAACGCGGCGGCTCAGAGCGCCTCTTCGATCCAGCTCTGCAGCGCTGCCTTGGGGGCGGCGCCGATCTTGTTCGAGACCACCTTGCCGTCCTTGAACAGGAACAGTGCGGGGATCCCGCGCACGCCAAGCTGGGCCGGAGAGCCGGGGTTTTCGTCCACGTTCACCTTGGCGATCTTGATCCTGCCGTCGAATTCCTCCGACAGTTCTTCCAGCGCCGGGCCGATCTGGCGGCAGGGGCCGCACCACTCGGCCCAGAAATCCACAACCACCGGGATGTCGGACTGGAGGACTTCGGCTTCAAAGGTCTGATCGGTGACGGGGACGGTGGCCATTTCGGTTCTCCTGGTATCAAGCTTCGCCCGCTACCTATGGGCCGGGTCGGCCAAGGTCAAGCCGGCGGATCGGTTCCGGGCGCAGGGGGTGCGCGCAGGGCGTTCCTGACGATGTCCTGCGGAAGCCGCATCAGCGCGGGAAGGCTGCTCCACAGGATCGACAACTCCACCACATGATCCGGATAGAGCGCCTCGACCGCTTCCAGGTAGAGGGCCATTTGTCGCAGGATTCCCGCCGGAACCTCCTCGGGGCGGTCGGGCACGGTGCGGTTGGTCTTGAAATCGACGATGCTGACCCGCCCCTCCGACAGGACGAGCCGGTCGATCGTTCCGCGAATACGTTGCCCCGACAAGGCCGGCAGCGCGGCGGAAATGCCGACTTCGGAAAAGCTCTCCTCGCGGAAGATCCAGGCAAGATCCGGATCTTCCAGCACGCGCAGGGCCTCGTCCAGGACATCGCGGAATTCGGCGGGCGACGGTTCCTGCCCGTTCCCCCGGAGCAGCTGGCGGGCGATGCTCTCGCGCTCCGCGGGGGCAAAGCGGGGCAGGTGCTGCAGCAGGAGATGGATGCGGGTGCCGCGCAGCATGGCCGCGTCTTCCTCGAGTGCGTCGGGGCTGCCGGGCAGCGCCTTGGCTCCCGCCACGGACGAGGGCGAAAGGGGTTCCGGCCGGGGATCCGGCCTGGCGGCGGGCGACAGGGCCCAGCCGGGCAGGGCGGTGCCGCCGGCCCCTTCGGGCGGGCCTTTCCCTTCCGCCTTCGGCCCGGAGTCCCGCTGCGCGGCGGGCGGCCACTCCCCTTGCCGGTGCCGCAGGCCGGCGCCGGTCGGAGTGTCGAGAGGTTCGGTATCCAGGGCGCGCATCGCCCGTTCGAGCTTCCGGTACCAGCTGTCTTCCGCCGACCTCGCCTTTTTCTTTTTCGCGCCGCACAGGACGAGCCACCTTTCGGCCCGGGTCATGGCGACGTAGAGCAGCCGGTCGTGCTCGTCCTGCCGGGCCTGGCGTGCGGTTGCCGCCAGATCCCGGAGCGGCGCCGGAAGAAGCTGGGCCTTTGCCGGGCGCCACAGGGCGGTGCCGTCATCGCTCCGGAGGATTTCCCCGCCCTCGTCCGGCTGTCTGTCGTTGGTGTCGGGCAGGATTACGATGGGAGCCTCCAGCCCCTTGGCGCCATGAGTCGTCATGACACGGATGCTCCCGGCGGCGGTATCGGTCCGGCGCCTGATCTCGGTATCGCTGCCGCCCTGCCAGGCGAGAAAGCCGGTCAGGCTCGGAGGTTCGCGGCGTTCGTGGGCAAGGGCGCGCTCCAGCAGCGCATCAACGCCTTCCTCCGCCTCCGGCCCCAGACGTGCCAGAAGCCGGGCCCGGCCGTCATGGCGGACCAGGATCCGCTCCAGAAGTTCGTAGGGGCTCAGATAGTCCACCACGGCGCGCAGGTCCTCGAGCATCCCGACGGTTCCGGGGAAGCGTTCGCGCCGCTCCAGGAGCACCGCCCAGAGCCTGCGTTCGCCCCGGCCGTGGGCCAGATCGAACAGCGCCGACTCGTCGAGCCCGCACAGGGGAGAGCGCAGCGCCGCGGCCAGCGACAGATCATCCTCCGGCGTATCCAGGAACGACAGCAGTGCCAGCAGATCCTTCACCGCAAGCTCGGCATCCAGCCGCAACCTGTCTGCGCCGGCAATCGGAAGGCCGTGTGCCTTGCAGGCCCGGATGATCTCGTGGAACAGCTCGGAGCGCTTCTGGACCAGGATCAGGAAGTCGCCCGGCCATATCGGGCGGGAGGTGCCGTCGCGTTCCGGCAGCACCCCGGTTTCGCACTGCTGCCGGATCCAGCGCGCCAGCCGGTCGGCCAGGATCACCTGCGGATCGTTGGCGGCAGGCCTGTCGACCGGCATGTACCAGGGGCTGTCGTCCGGCTGTTCGGGGGCCTCCTCGAGCGGCCAGAGATCCACCCGCCCGGGCATTTCCGCATGATAGGCGACATGGCTCGGAGGGCCGCCGATTCCCTGTGCGGGATTTTCGCGGAAGACGGCATCGACGAATCGGAGAATCGCCGGGGCGGAGCGGAAGGAATGTTCCAGAATCCCCCTGCGGAGCGTCTTGCCGGCGCCTTCGAGGCGGGCTGCGAAATCTTCCCGCATGCGTGCGAATTCGCCCGGGTCCGCTCCCTGGAAGGAGTAGATCGACTGCTTGAAGTCTCCGACCACGAAGATGGTGCGCTCCGTTTCCGGGCGCGCGCCCTCGCCGGCGGCGAATTCCCGCGCGAGCAGCGAAATCACCTTCCACTGCCCGGGGCTCGTGTCCTGGGCCTCGTCCACCAGGATGTGGTCCAGCCCGCCGTCGAGCTTGTAGAGCACCCACTGGGCAACCGCCGGATCGGACAGCAGGGCGGTGGCGCGGGCGATCAGGTCATCGAAATCGAGCACGCCCCGGGCCTGCTTGCGGGCTTCCAGCCCGGCCAGGAAGGCGCCGGCGAAGCGGTGCAGCGCGAGCGTCCGGCGCGCTGTCAGAAGCGCCCGGAACGGCTCCTGCGCGGCTTCCACCCGGCGCATGAAGTCATGCAGCCGCGCAACGATTTCCGGGTGGGCCTCGCGCAGGGCCTTCGTCGGCATCCTGTCGGTTTTGGCGGCACCGGGGGAGATTGTCGCCGTTTCCTTGTAGAGAAAGAACTCCAGCAGGGCTTCGAGGTCGGAAAGCCGCGGTGCGGAAAGGTCGATCGCGGCCAGTTTTTCGGCAAGCTTGTGGTCGTTGTCCCGGCCGCTGGCCTCCAGGATCGGCCGCAGCGCGGCGACGAGTGACGCTTCTTCCCCGGTGAAGACCCGGGCCAGCAGCCCGCCTTCGTCGAGCTTCTCGGAAAGCCCGAGCAGGCGCCATATCCTGCGGGCATCCGCCGGCGGGGAAAACCCGGCGGCGGCAGAGGCGACCTCGGCGGCGAGCTTTCCGATGTCGGCGCCGCTGAAAAGGCGCGCCACATCGGCAAGCAGCGCGGCTTCGGGGCCGCCGGCCAGCGCATCGAGAACCTCTTCGTGCAGCTGTTTCGTGTCCGGTTCTTCCAGGGTCCGGAACAGCGGCGAGATCCCGCTTTCCAGCGGAAAGCGGCGCAGCAGCGCGGCGCAGAAGGAATGGATTGTCTGGATCCGCAGCCCGCCCGGGGTTTCGATTGCGCGGGCGAACAGCGTGCGGGCGAAATCCAGGCCCGGCCCCGCCGCGCAGCCTTCCTCGCCCAGGGTGGCGAGCTGTTCGCGCAGCGCCTCATCGGGCAGCATCGCCCAGTCGCCCAGACGTGCGAAAAGGCGGTTCTGCATCTCGGCGGCGGCGGCCCGGGTGTAGGTCAGGCAGAGAATGTTCTGCGGCGGCACGCCCCGCAGCAGCAGCCGCGCCACGCGATCGGTCAGAACCCGGGTCTTGCCCGAGCCCGCATTCGCCGACAGCCAGGCGGAAACGGCCGGATCCGCCGCCTCGATCTGGCGCCGGGTTGCCGCATCAGGGCTCATGGCCGACCTCCAGGGGTTCCGGGGTGCAGGTTTCATCCCATTCGCCATAGCGCGCCAGGTGGTCGTAATCGCCGGAAAAACGCATCCGGGCCACGGCCCGTCGGGCGGTATAGCCCTGTTCTCGGCGGCCATAGGCGGCAAGAAGCTGCCGCAGCTCGCTGTCGGCACTGTCGAGTTCGTCGCTCCGCAGCGGGTAGCGCCGGCACTGGTCCGGCGCGCCGAGGCCGACATGCTCCACCGCCGCAACCGGCCCCGCCGGCAGGCCGTCGAACCCGCCCTGCCGGAGGATGAGCGCTTCGAGGATCAGCTGCTTGTCGAAAAAGCGCATCTGCTTTTTCGAAGGGGGAGGGCCGCTCTTGTAGTCGTAGACGACATATTCTCCGTCGTCGGTCCGGTCTATCCGGTCCGCCCGCGCCGTGAGGGTGAAGGGGGGGTCGCAAAGCTTCAGCCGGCCGCTGACTTCAAGCGCCACCGGCGTGGCATGCGCGCGCCGGGCCTGCTCGTCGGCAAGAAAGGAATCCGCCACCTTTTCGAGCCGGCTTCTCCAGAGCACCCGTGCCGTCAGCCAGGGGACGTGCCGCTTCAGCACCGCATCGGCAACCTGCATGAGCCTGCGCCGCAGCTCCGGCAGGGGTTCGGAAGGGTCATACTGCCGGATGAAGCGCTCCATCACCAGATGCAGGACCGAACCGCGCAGAAGGGGGTCGGGTTCCGGGCGCAGGGGGGCGAGGGGTTCCAGCCCCAGGATGTGGCGGGCGTAGATGGCATAGGGATCGCGGATCAGCCGGTTTATGCTGGTCACCGACAGCCGTTGCGGCCGGGCTGCGCGCGGCGGCCGGGGCGCCGGTCGGGGCGCCGGCGGCTCGGTCCGGTCCGGAAGTTCCAGCGTCCGGGCCAGGTCGAGCCAGACCTGGCCGCGGGCCCGCATCTGCTCCAGGAGCGCCGCGCTTTCCTCCGAGGCGCCGCGCAGCAGGTTGCAGAGCCGGTTCAGCCAGCGTGAGGGCACCGCCTGGGCATCCTCGTCGCGCACCGCCCGGCTGAGCACAACCTGTCCGGCAGCGACAGCCTGCTGGAAGTCATGGGCCGCGAGCCCGATCCGCCGCTCCGGCAGCAGCAGCCCGGCCCGGTGCCGCATTTCCCGGTTCAGCCAGGGGTCGGCCGCCGGTTGCTCGGGCCAGATGCCTTCGTTGAGCCCGCCGAGAATCACCAGATCGGCCCCCTGAACCCGCGCTTCCAGCGTGCCCCAGATGGTGATGTCCGGGTGAGTATGCCGTTGTTCTCGGGCCTCGCGCCGCTCCAGGATCGCCCGGAACAGGTTCAGGTATTCCGCTGCGGTGATGTTGCCGGCGCCGGCGGCTTCGGCAGCGATCTCGCCGGTCACGCGCTCGAGCTCCTGCCCGGCGGCGCCGCTCCAGAGCGCCGATTCGTCGGTGCCGTCGGGGCCGGCGACCAGCGCCCGGACGCGGGAAAGATGGTCGGCGAAATGCGCGGCGAGCGGGCGGAGACCGGCTTCTTCCTGCCGGAAGAGCAGCCGGCAGACCCAGATCGCCCAGTCGCGATCGGCATCCTGCAGCCCTTCCCCGTCTTCTGCCCGGGACATCAGGAATTCCCGCGAGGGGAAGGCCGGCCCGTTCCGGCGCAGTGCCAGTTCGAACCGGCGGACCCGCTCCAGATGCGTTTTGCGCTGCTGCGGGGCGGCGCAGACGAGGGGGTGCTTCAGAAGGGCGAGTGCCCGGTCAGAGGTCAGGCGCTGGCAGGGCAGCGCGCCGGCCATCAGGAACAGCCGCCCGGGGGCGGTCAGGTGCAGCGGTTCGCCGGCGCTGATGTCGGGCAGGATGCGCCAGCGTTCCAGCGCGGCCTTCACCCGGCGGGTCAGTGTCCGGTCCGGCGTGACGAGGGCAGCGCGCCGGCCCTCCTCGGCGGCCTGGCGCAGGATTGCGGCGATGGCGGCGGCCTCCTGCCGGGGTGAGGGCGCCTCGACCAGGGTCATCCGCCCGGTCGCCTCCGCCAGCCCGGCAAGCGCCGGCCCCTCGGACATCCACTGCCCGGTGACGGGGGCCGGCCTGAGCGCCAGGGAAACCAGCCGGTTGCGCGCCCGGATATCGGCCGGAAGGCTGCCGTGCCAGGGCCGGATGTCTCCGGGCGACAGATCGAGCGCGCGCATCAGCCGGCGGAACCGGAACTGCGGGTGGTCCTCGCCTGACGGGGCGCTGTCGAGCCTTTCCCAGACGGCGTCGGGCTGTTCGAAGTCGAACCCGGGCAGGATGACGGCCCCCTGCGGCAGGCGGGCGACTGACTGCATCAGGAGCGAGGTGGTGGCCCGCGAGCCGGTGGATCCGGCGATGATGACCGGATGCGCCGGCGGCCGGCTCTCCCAGCGCCGGGACAGCCACTCGACCACCTGACGCTGGCGGGCCGCATGGTCGGGATTTTCCCCGAGCCGCCCGGCAAGAAAGGAAGTCGCGATCTCCAGGAACTTCAGGCTGCGTGCCCAGTGGCCGGAAAGGTCGGCGACATCGAGCGAAAGGATGTCGTCCGGCTGCACGCCCTCGTCATGCATTTCGCCGACAAGAGAGGCCAGGCTGTCGGCGAGCTCATACAGGGCCGCGCGCGGCGCGATGTCGGGTTCCCGATCGAGCAGGCGGGCGATCAGCTGTGCCAGTTCGAAGCGTATCCGCAGCGGCGAGACCGGCATCCGGGGCAGTTCCGAAGTCGGTTCCAGGGCAAGCTCCGAGACCAGCCGGATCCGCGGCAGGAGCCGGGGCGGGCCGCTGTCGAACAATCGCAGGATGCGTCGCCGCATGCGCCGGGTGTTGACGATCAGCTCCACCCGGGCCAGGGCCTGCGGCGGCTGCCCGGAAAGCCGTTCCAGGAGCCCGTCAACCAGGACCTGCGGAAAATCCGCTCCGGGCGGGCAGGCAAAGACCCTGGGTATCCTGCTGGGCTCGAACATCGGCTTCAGCTTGGCAGTTCGCGCCGGTAATGAAAACCTCGCATGTCACTTCCCGGGGCTGGCGGTGTCAGGGCCGGCCAGACGCCGGGCCCGGGCAACCGGCCCGGCCCAGCGTGCTTCCGGCCCGCGTGCCCGCAGCCGGCGCGACCCGGCTTCCGGCAGCATCTCGAGGTGCAGCACGAGCGCGTTTTCCGGCCGCGCTTCGGCCAGGGCCTCCGGCCATTCGACAAGGCATACCGCGGTGTCGAAGGCATCGGGCAGTCCGAGCTCGTAACATTCCGCCGGATCCCCGACACGATAGAGATCGGCATGCCATATCTCGCAGCTTCCGGCGTCATAGGTCTGAACGAGGGTGAATGTCGGAGAGGGGATGTCCTCTTCCTCTTTTCCCGCCGCGGCAAGGCGGGCCCGGATGATGGCGCGGGCGAGATGGGTCTTGCCGGCACCGACATCGCCTTCGAGCAGGATGACATCGCCGGCCTGCAGCGCCGGCGCGAGGGCGGCGCCGAAGGCGGCGGTCTCGCGCACCGAACGCAGGATCAGCTCGGAAAGGAGAATGTCCGGGGCCATGCCGGGAGCTTACCTGCCCGCGCCGCCGCCGCAAGGCGTTCGATCAGAACGCGGCCCGGTCCGCAGCTGCCGGGCGCTCCTCCCCGGGTCCGGCCGGCACCTCGTCGGGGTGCGCGGCGGCCGTTTCCAGCAGCCGGAAGCCGACCAGGGTCGCCCCGCCGGCGATCGGCACGAACCGGCAGCGCAGCGCCCGACCGTCCAGAAGGCGCACGTCCGCAGACCATTCCGCCTTCGGGCCCGGGGCGGAGACGAATTCGCGCGCATCTCCCCAGACCGGCGAAGGCGCGCAGTGTTCGCTCCAGAGCCGGGTTGCATCGATGATTCCGAACTGGCCGAGGATCGTCGATGTATCGACTTCCCACAGCGCGCCATAGGCGCGGTTCGACAGGGTGAGCGCGCCGCCGGGAGAAAAGACCGCGATCGCCTCATCGAGCGTGTCCAGCACCGCCTGCCCGGTTTCGAGTTCGGCGCGAAAGCGGCGGGTCAGGGAGATCTCGGCACTGATGTCCTCGAACACGAAGGCAAGGGCGCCGTCGGGATGCGGGCGACCGATCACCCGGTATGTGCTGCCGTTGGCCAGCGACCAGGTTTCCTCGTAGGTGCCGTTTTCGGCGGCGGTTTCCAGTTCCTGAAACTGCTGGCGCCAGCTCTTGTAATCCTTCGGTTCCGGCAGCATCCGTTTCTGCCGCAGCCGGTCGAGGAAGGCATGCAGGGTCGGCCGGGCCGAAAGGAAGTCGGCCGGCAGGGCCGTAAGATCCATCAGCGCGGGGTTGAACAGCGTCAGCCGGCGCGTCCTGTCGAAGATCGCCAGCCCGACCGTGAGATGGGCGAAGGTCTTGGTCAGGGTCTGCACGAAATCGCGCAGGGCGATTTCCGCCTTCACCACCTTGTCTGCCGAGACGGCCATGAACAGGCTTTCCTCTTCGAGGGGGGTTTCGAAGCATTCGAACCAGCGCGGTTCGGATTCGCCTGCGATATGGGCGGTGATCCGGTGGGCGCGCACCGGCGTGTCGCCCGGCCGGGCGTTGTGCAGGTCGAAGAGCCGGGCCGGCGGCCAGGGGGGCGCTTCGGGGTCAACGGCGCCCTTGCCGGCCAGTTCGAGATAGGCGTTGTTGGCCCAGGTGACGGTGCCTTCGCTGTCCTGACACCAGAGCAGGAAGGGGGCGCGGCGCGCGGTTTCGCGCAGTGTCCTGAGCTCCTTGCGCATGGCTTCGTAACCCGGCCGGTCAAGGATGATGCGGTTGCGCTCCGGCGGCTGCCCGCTCCGGGTTATGCGGATCAGGCCTGAGCGGTTCTCGATCACCAGCCGGGCGCTTCCGTCCCGCGAGAGAACGACCTTCCTTCCGTTTTCGGGCAGTTCGGCAACCCTTGCCTCGAGATCCGGGAAGGCGGCCCGCTGGTGCTCCAGGAAACGCTGCCAGTCGCTTCCGTCGAAAGGGTCGCGGTTGAACGCCTCCGCGGCTTCGGGGCTTGCATCGATCAGGGAGTCGCCGTCGAACAGGTAGGTGTCGGCATCGTCCGGTTCGAACAGGGAGGGCGCGGGCGCAGGCCGCGCCCAGAGCCGGGCCGCGCTCCAGAGCGCCGCCAGGGCGAAGACGAACGAGAATGCCAGCAGCCCCCCCAGTTGCACAAGGCTTGCCGAATCCATGAAAGGTTGTCCCCGGGTGTGAGCGTTCGCCTCACCCTCATTCACAAGGGTTAACGGAAGGTTAAGAAAAGGCTGGCGGGGGAAGGGCGGTCGCTCCGGCGGAACCTGCCGGTAAGGCCCGCCTGCGTCCGCCGGCCGGCCATGCGTGCTGCCGGAATGTTCCCGCCGGGCGCCGCGGTCAGGCGGGAAACGGGGCGTTCTCCCCGAGGCCGGGGGCGGGGCCGTCATCTTCCGGGCAGATCGCCGCGATCGGCCATGTCACCTCCACGATCGCGCCGCATCGTTTGCCCGGTTCGGGCTGGAGCGAGAAGGCGTCATGCGCATTGGCGAAGGACAGTTCGGCGCCCGAGCGTTCGAGCAGCGTCTTGGCGATGAACAGGCCCAGCCCCATACCCTGATATTCCGGCCGCCTGTCCCGTTCGGCCGCGGGAGAATTGACGCTCAGGAACGGGTCGCCGATCCGGCCGATCACATGCTGGGAAAACCCCTGGCCGTCATCGATGATCCGCACGCTCACATGGCTGTCGGTGCAGGAGGAATCGACCCAGATGGTCGATTCGGCGAAATCGACGGCGTTCTGGATCAGGTTCCGCAGCCCGTGAATGATCTCGGGGCGGCGCCAGACGATCGGGCGGGGGTTGAGCCCGCAGCTTTCCGGGTCGGGCGAGAAGATGACGCGGATGCCGCGGTCCACATGGGGCTGGGCCGCTTCCTGGAGCAGGGCGCACAGCGGAGTTCTCTGCAGGTGCAGGTCATCCTTGCCGGCCCGGCCCATGGAGTGAAGGATATCGCGGCAGCGGTCGGCCTGCTCGCGGATCAGCAGGGCGTCATCGCGCAGCCCCGGCCGGTCGGCGAGATCCTCCGCCAGCTCGCTGCTGGCGAGCTTGATCGTGGCCAGCGGCGTGCCCAGCTCGTGCGCCGTTGCCGCCACGACCCCGGCGAGGTCGGCGATCTTCTGCTCCCGCGCCAGCGCCATCTGCGCGGCGAGCAGCGCCTGCGACATGGAATCCACCTCGCCGGCAACCCGGCGGGCATAAGCGCCGAGAAAGACGATTCCGATCACGATCGCGGCCCAGAATCCGAACAGGAACAGATCGGGCATGATCAGCGCCTGACCGGCCCGGTCGCGCAGGGGGATGAAGAAGAGCGCGATCACAGTGACCAGAACGATTGCAACGGCGCTGACGAGAATCACCGCCGGCGTGCGCAGGGTCGTGGCGGCGATCGTCACCGGAACGAGAATCATCAGGGCGAAGGGGTTGTGCAGCCCGCCGGTCAGAAACAGCAGCGCCGCGAGCTGGGCCAGGTCGAACAGGAGCATCAGCAGGACCTCGCGTTCGCTCAGCCGCTTGTTTTCCGGGTAGACGAACAGGGCGATCAGGTTGGCGATGATGGCTGTTCCGATCACGACGAACCCGAGGCCGAGCCTGACCTGGAGCCCGAAATACCGCTCGGCCGCGACGAGCGCGGCAAGCTGGCCGGCAATCGCGATCCAGCGCAGCATGATCAGCGTGCGCAGTCGCACCCAGTCGTTGCGCCGGTGCTCGTTCAGCAGCCCCGCTTGCCTGGCCGGCATGTTCCGGTTTCCCGTTGCGTCAGAATTACCCCTTGTTAGTTTGCCGTTCACGGTCGATCAATGCGCCGCATGAATCCGGGAGGGGTCGAGATGAGCGGGAGACTCGGTTGGGCCGGCGCGATAGCGGCCGTTGTCGTGGCAGGGCTCGGGGCCGGGGGTTACATGTTCCTGTCCGGGGGAGAGAAGGACCCTTTCGCATCGTGCCGGAGCACCGCGATCGCCGGCGGAACGGCGGCCATAGGAGGCCCCTTCGAGCTGATCGACGAAACCGGGCGCACCGTGACCGACCGGGATGTGTTCACCCGGCCCTCGCTCGTCTATTTCGGCTATACCTTCTGCCCGGATGTCTGCCCTCTGGATGCGGCCCGCAATGCCGAGGCGGTCGATCTTCTCCGGGCCCGCGGCCTTGACGTGCAGCCGGTGTTCATCTCGATCGACCCGGAGCGGGACACGCCCGAGGTCCTGGCGGAGTTCACCGACTACATGCACCCCGACATGCTGGGGCTGACAGGCTCGCCGGAGCAGGTCAAGGCCGCGTCGCAGGCCTACCGGACCTATTACCGCAAGCAGGAAACGGATGACGAATACTATCTGATGGATCATTCGACATTCACCTATCTGGTGCTTCCGGAAACCGGATTCGTCGAATTCTTCCGCCGCGACGATACGGCAGGGGAGATCGCCGAGGTCGCCGCCTGTTTCATCGAGGCGGCCGGGGCGTGACCGGAAAAGTCTGCGGTGGATGCCCCGCTGCGGGGCGGGGTCCGGCGCAGGGGGTGCCCGGCATCGGAAATTGACCGGATGCGCGTTGCGGAATAGGGTCTGCGCAGAAACGCGGAAGGAAGGCTGATGGCAGACTCCGACAAGCTGGAACCGGATCCAGACAGGTCGCTTCTGATCGTCGATGACGACGAGCCGTTTCTGCGCCGCCTTGCCAGGGCGATGGAAAGGCGCGGCTTCGCGCCGGAAACCGCCGGCTCGGTGGCCGCGGGGAAGGCAATCGCCACGGCGCGCCCGCCGGCCTATGCGGTCATCGATCTGCGGCTGGAAGACGGCAACGGGCTCGACGTGGTGGAAGCCATCCGGGCCAAGCGTCCCGACAGCCGCATCGTCGTGCTCACCGGCTACGGTGCGATCGCCACGGCGGTTGCCGCGGTGAAGATCGGGGCAACAGACTATCTTTCGAAACCGGCCGATGCCAATGACATCACCGATGCCCTTCTGGCCGGGCCGGGGGAACGTCCGCCGCCGCCCGAAAACCCCATGTCGGCCGACCGGGTGCGCTGGGAACATATCCAGCGCGTCTATGAACTGTGCGATCGCAACGTCAGCGAAACCGCGCGGCGGCTGAACATGCACCGGCGCACCCTGCAGCGCATCCTCGCCAAGCGCAGCCCCCGGTAGGGCCGATGCGGATCCGGGCCTGCGCCCTGGCACTGGAGCTTGTGTTGCCGCTCGGGCTGCTGGCCGGCTGCGTGGCCGCGCTGCCATCCGTGCCCCCGCCCGGGATTGCCTTCAGGCCCGATCCGGGCGGCCTGGCCGTCCTGCCCTCGGGCTTGCGGATGGATTTCGGCCGCGCGCCGGAGGGAATGATCCCGATCGTCGAGCGCGCCCTGGGCCGGGGCGAGGCCCTGCCGCTGGCCGGCTGTCCGCCGGAAATCGCCGCGCGAATCGCCTGGGGCGGGCTGGAGCTGTTCTTCACCGGCGAGCGGTTCGTCGGCTGGCGGCAGGGTGCGGCGCGCGCCGGAGACACCTGCGGCTGAGCCGCTCAGCCCGCCTCTTCCAGCAGGGCTTCGTGGCGGGCCAGGAAAGCTGCCCGCACCTCGACAGGGGGGCGCAGCGCGATGGCCAGGTCGCGCTTCAGCGCGGGCTCCGGCCGACCGAAGAAGCGATCTGCCTCGGCCTGCGAGAACCCGGCGATCTGCACCGCCTCGGCCCAGGCGCTGAGCCGGTCGGCCTTCTTGATCTGGCGCTTGATCGGGGCGGGAATCTCGGTCGGCAGGCCGAAGCGCCGGTGAATCGCCGCCGCAAGCCGGGCGTCCAGATCTTCGTAGGCCGGGCCGATGGCGGACTTGACCGGCGAGATCATGTCTCCGATCACGTATTCGGGGGCGTCGTGCAGCAGCGCGGCCAGCTTCCAGCGGGTGCCGACGCCGGGGTTCATCCGCGAGAACAGCCGCTCCACCAGCAGCGAGTGCTCGGCCACCGAATACGGCCAGTCGCCCCGCGTCTGGCCGTTCCAGCGCGCCACGAAGGCCAGCCCGTGGGCGATGTCCTCGATCTCGATGTCCACCGGGGTCGGATCCAGCAGGTCGAGCCGGCGGCCCGAAAGCATGCGCTGCCAGGCGCGGGGCTGTTTCATTTTCGCCTCGTTTCCACGGATGCGGGCCGTTTTGTCGCCCGCGCAACCTATCGGGTGCCGGGGCGCATTGTCGAGCCGGTGCAGTGGTGCTATCCACCCGCCGAACCGATTGTCGAAGGAGCACGGCGCGATGCCGAAGGATTACATCATCAAGGATATCGACCTCGCCGATTTCGGCCGCAAGGAGATCGAGATCGCCGAAACCGAAATGCCGGGGCTGATGGCCCTGCGCGAGGAATACGGCGACAGCAGGCCGCTGAAGGGCGCGCGCATCGCCGGCAGCCTGCACATGACGATCCAGACAGCGGTGCTGATCGAGACGCTGGTGCATCTCGGCGCCGAGGTGCGCTGGGCCTCGTGCAACATCTTCTCCACCCAGGATCACGCCGCCGCGGCGATTGCCGCCGGCGGCACCCCGGTGTTTGCCGTCAAGGGCGAGACGCTGGAGGAATACTGGGATTACGCCGACCGCATCTTCCAGTTCCCGGAGGGAACCGCCAACATGATTCTCGACGACGGCGGCGATGCCACGCTGTATGTCCTGCTCGGCGCCCGGGTGGAAGAGGGCGAGGAAGATCTGATCGCGGTGCCGAAGTCCGAAGAGGAAGAAGCGCTGTTTGCCCAGATCCGCAAACGGCTCAAGGAAAGCCCCGGCTGGTTCACGCAGCAGCGCGACGCGATCAGGGGCGTGAGCGAGGAAACCACCACCGGGGTGCATCGCCTCTACGAGCTGATGAAGGAAGGCCAGCTGCCCTTCCCGGCGATCAACGTGAACGACAGCGTTACCAAGTCCAAGTTCGACAACAAGTACGGCTGCCGCGAAAGCCTGGTGGACGGTATCCGGCGCGCAACCGACACCATGATCGCCGGCAAGGTGGCCGTGGTCTGCGGCTATGGCGACGTGGGCAAGGGTTCGGCCGCCAGCTTGCGCGGTGCCGGTGCACGGGTGAAAGTCACCGAAATAGACCCGATCTGCGCGCTTCAGGCGGCGATGGACGGGTTCGAGGTGGTGCGCCTCGAAGACGTGGTGAAGGAGGCCGACATCTTCATCACCACCACCGGCAACAAGGACGTGATCCGCATCGAGCACATGCGCGAGATGAAGGACATGGCGATCGTCGGCAACATCGGCCATTTCGACAACGAGATCCAGGTTGCGGCGCTGCGCAATCACAAGTGGACCAACATCAAGGACCAGGTGGACATGATCGAGATGCCTTCGGGCAACCGGATCATCCTGCTGTCCGAGGGGCGCCTCTTGAACCTCGGCAACGCCACCGGCCATCCCTCCTTCGTGATGAGCGCCTCCTTCACCAACCAGGTGCTGGCCCAGATCGAACTGTGGACCAGGGGCGAGAACTACGAGAACGAGGTCTACATCCTGCCCAAGCATCTGGATGAAAAGGTGGCCCGGCTGCACCTGGCCAAGATCGGCGTGAAGCTGACGGAACTGCGCCCCGATCAGGCCGAATATATCGGCGTGACGGTGGACGGCCCCTACAAGCCGGAACACTACCGCTATTGAACGGAGGCGGGGCGGTGCCGCCCGGTGCTCCGGGTGGCACAACTTTCCCCTTTCTGAGATCGCGATAACGCACTAACCTTGCGTCGGGCCCGGACATGGGGCTTTCGTTGCATGTAGCCAATACCGGTGGGAGAATACCTATGGGAAAGAGAGACGAGCTGATCGCGCAATACGCCGATGACCTGAGAAACAAGTGCGGCGTCGAGCCGGACATGGACTTGCTGACCAAGGTCGCGATCGGCTGCGGCCCGGCGATCTATGACGCCGACGCTTCCACCGTGGCGGCTACCCAGGAAAGCGAGCTTGAGACCGTCAAGAACAACTTCCTGATCAAGAAACTCGGCCTGTCCGACGGGCCGGAGCTCATGGATGCCATCAACAAGGTCATCGACCAGTACGGGCGCTCCGAGCGCAACAAGTATCGCGCCGTGGTCTACTATCTCCTGACCAAGCATTTCGGCAGGGAATCGGTTTACGGCTGATTCCGGGCCCGGTGCCTTGCGCAGGGGGAAACGCTGCGAAACCGCTGTGGGAAAGGCGCTCTCCGGAAGGGGGGCGCCTTTCCGGTTGTCCCTGTTTTTAATGGAATTCTAGGCACATGAAGCTTGCCTGCCCGGGCCGGATTCCGTAGTGTCATCCCAACGGACCAGGACGGTCGGGACCTTTCAGAAACACGTGTGGTGCTAAGGGAGCACGTGGGGTGGCGGAGGGTTCCGGCGGGGGGTCGGAACCCTCCATCCGTTTTCGGGGTATCCGTATCTTCAGGCGGCTCTTCCTGCGACATTTCCCCGTGGTTTCCGCGAGACGCCCGCGTTTCGGCAGGGCATCCGCTGCCGCTCCCGCCGGGGCCGGCGGCATTGATCATTCGCGTGGCTCGCCGCCTCCGCACGCTGCCCCTCCGCACGTTGCCCCGGCGCGTTCCGTTCGGCGCGGCTGCAATGGCGCCTTCCACGGCTGCGGAGTGCCGCTGGCGGGGGCTGCCCTGCCCGATACGGCCGGGCAGATGCGAACATGGGTTCAGCCCTCCCCGAGCCCGCCCAGGTCGCAGACCACCTTCCACTCCTCCGCGGTCACCGGCTGCACCGACAGGCGCGAGTTGTTGACCAGCACCATGTCCTTCAGCCGGGGGTCGTTCTTGCACATCTCCAGCGTCACCGGGCGCGGCATCGGGCGCACGGCCCTGATGTCCACGCATTCCCAGCGCGGATCGTCGGTGGTGCTGTCGGGATGCGCTTCGGCGCAGACCTCGACGATCCCCACGATCGCCTTTTCCTTCATCGAATGGTAGAAGAAGCCCAGATCGCCGACCTTCATCTGCCGCATGTTGTTGCGCGCCTGGTAGTTGCGCACCCCGTCCCATTCCTCGCACTCGTCCCCCTTGGCCACCTGCTGGTCCCAGCTCCAGGTGGAGGGTTCGGACTTGAACAGCCAGTATCGCATCGCTCATTCCTTTCTCAACGGGCGCG
>JALSKC010000036.1 GCA_026989055.1 Paracoccaceae bacterium | reverse complement strand
CAGATGTGGAACGGCATCCGCGAGCAGATCAGCCCGGCGATTCTGGCAGTGGCCACGATCCTGGTGATCATCTCCGTGCTGCTGCTGACGACCATCGAGCTGCTGCGGCGCCGCTCGGAACGGTTGCGCGGGCTGTCTCCAGGCTGAAGCGTGCCGCTCAGGAGCGGGGAGCGGTCTCGAGCCTTTCGGGCATCCGGAAACAGGGCGCCCGAACATTTCGCGTGAAGGCGAATGAACGCGACCGCCCGGCAACGTGATCGGCCCGGCGCGGAGGCGGAGCCGTGCGCTCCCGCGATTCGATTCCTTCCCCCCGCGCGCCCCCCGCGCGAAGTCCGCGCAGCGGCGTCCTGTCGGTATGGCCATCGACCCGCCCCCGCCCCCGCGCGCGAAGTCCGCGGCAGCGCGGGGCGTCCCTGCCGGCGTCGCCGGGCGGGCCCGCTCAGGTGTTGACGTGATGCAGCCGGCGAAACCGGCCGCGCAGCCGGGCCACCCGCGGGGCCAGGCTTTCCGGGGCGTCGCTCCGCAGCGCTTCGGCCAGAAGGGCGGCGATTTCCGGAATGTCCTGCGGGGTCACGCCGAAGCGCACGATTTCCGGCGTTCCCAGGCGCAGCCCGTTCATGTCGTTTGCCACCTCGGCAAGGGGCAGGCCGATGCCGCTGGCCAGAAATCCGGCCCGGCGCAGCCGGCCCGCCGCCCGCTGCCCGCCGCCGAAGGGGGCGGCCTCGAGCGCGAACTGGTGCGAATCGGTATGCCCTGCACGACCGGAGAACACCCTGAGTCCCTGCGCCTCCAGCTCCCGTGCGAAACGGCGCGCAACCGCCACCATCTGCGTGGCGCAGGCCGGGCCGTGGTCGCGCCAGTCCAGCAGGCTCATCGCGAGCGCCGCCGATTTCGCCACGTCGAAATTCGCCGTCATGCCGGGAAAGGCGATCTGCTCCAGACGCTGGGCCAGCACCTCGTCATTGGTGAGGATCAGCCCGCCCGGCGGTCCGCCGAGGCTCTTGTAGGTGCTCATGGTCATCAGATGCGCGCCTTCGGCAAGCGGGTTCTTCCAGGCGCCCCCGGCGATCAGCCCGGACAGATGCGCGGCATCGAACAGCAGCCGGGCGCCCACCTCGTCGGCGATGGCGCGCAGTTCGCGCACCGGGTGCTCGAACAGGTTCAGGCTGGCGCCGACGGTGATGAGCGCGGGCCGCAGGCGGCGGGCAAGGCTGCGCAGCGCTTCGGGGTCTGCCGTGTAGCCGTTGCGATCTACCGGGGCGGGCACGACCTTCAGCCCGTAAAGCCCCGCGCAGCCGGGGGCGTGGTGGGTGACATGGCCGCCGATCGAGGCCGGCGGTGCGATGACCGTGTCGCCGGGGCGGCAGGTGGCCATGAAAGCGTAGAGATTGGCCATCGCCCCCGAGGGCACGCGGATCTCGACAAAGTCGGCATCGAAGATCTCGGCGCAGAGGGTGGCGCAGATCACCTCGATTTCCTCGATCGCTTCCAGCCCGGTTTCATACTTGTCGCCCGGCAGTCCCAGCGACGGGCGGGTTCCGAGCCCGGCGGCCAGAAGCGCCTCGGCGCGCGGGTTCATCACGTTGGCGGCGGGGTTCAGGTTGAAGCAGTCGCGTTCGTGGATGCGGCGGCTTTCGCGGGCCAGCGCCTCGAGCCGCCCGGCGATGTCGGCGCTCGGGCGTGCCGTCGCCATCGCCGATATTTCCCGTATCCGCGCCGCGCAGGCGGCAGGCAGCCAGCTCCGTTCCGCAAGCGCCATTCCCGATCCCTTTCCGTATTTCCGGGAGGTCCGACCTTCCGGGCGTGCCCGGGGCAGGATGACAGCTTCCGCCGGCCATGCAAGCCGGAAAGGGGCCGGGCCGACCTGCCGCGTCCGCTCCGGCAAGCCCGCGCGAGCGCGGCCGGCATGGCGGTTGTCTCATGGCGGTCGCCACATAGCGGTTGACTCGGGGCGGCAGGGCGTTACAAGGCGGGCTCCATGGATTTCACGGGGCGCCGGGCCCCGTCCGAAGGAGTAGGGATCATGGCGAAACCGACGACCATCAAGATTCGTCTGAATTCGACCGCCGGCACGGGCCATTTCTACGTGACCAGGAAGAATGCCCGCACCATGACCGAAAAGATGGTCGTGCGGAAATACGACCCGGTGGCGCGCAAGCACGTCGAATACAGGGAAGGCAAGATCAAGTAGCGAAGCGCCTCTGCCGGCTCGGCCGGCCCACCCCGGCGCGCGGCCGCACCCCGGGTGCGGCCTTTTCGTTGCGGCGCCCGAAATTTGCCGGAATCTGGTTTCATAGCGTTCCTGTCTCCAGCGTCTGCCCGTCCTGCCGGCAGCAGGCCGGCGCCGCCTGCGGCGGTGCGCGCGGCATGATGCGGCCGGGCGGGTTTCCGGCGCAGGGGGCGAAACACGACACCAGGGAGGGACATCATGCGCATTCTGGCAATCGCCCTGATCCTTTCGCTCGCTGCCTGCTCGGTGGCGCGGAACACCGAGCGCAACAGCGGTGTGGGCTTCGACTACTACCCGGTTCCCTCGGTCTCCGGCGAGATGGGCTGACCCCTTGTGCCTTCGCCGGGGCCGCTTCGCTCCGGGCGCGGCGCAGGGCGGGAGAGGCGTGCCGGCGCGGCCTGCCTGCCGCCGGGTGGTGCCGGGGCTGCGGAGGCTGCGGAAGGGGGAAGGAGGAAAAAGCCGCGGACAGGAGCCGCGGAAAGGAAAAGGGCCGGCAGAACATGCCGGCCCCGCGCGGTTTCCGGATCCGGTGGCGCGCTATTCCCGATTGCCCATGAACTGGAGCAGGAACATGAACAGGTTGACGAAATCGAGATAGAGGTTCAGCGCTCCCATGATCGCCGACTTGCCCAGCCATTCGCTGTCCATCATCTGGGCGTGCTGGATGTAGTCGGTCTTGATCTTCTGGGTGTCATAGGCGGTAAGCCCGGCGAAGATCAGCACCCCGATCACCGAAATCGCGAAATGCACCGCCGGCGACCCGAGGAAGATGTTCACGATCGAGGCCACGATCAGCCCGATCAGCCCCATGATCAGGAAGGCTCCCCAGCCGGAGATGTCTTTCTTCGTGGTGTAGCCCCAGAGGCTGAGCCCGGCGAAGGCGATCGCCGTCACCAGGAAGGTCTGGGTGATCGAGATGCCGGTGAACGCGGCGAAGATCCAGCTGATCGACAGTCCCATCACCGCCGAAAAGGTATAGAAGAACAGCTGCGCCCCGGCGGCCGACAGCCGGTTGATGGCGGCGCCGAAGGCAAAGACCATGATCAGCGGCGCGAACATGACGATCCAGCCCAGGATGTTGGGCCGCAGCGATACCGGATCGCGGAAGATTGCGAGCAGGACATCGCTCGACCCCACGGCCCATGCGGCCAGCGCCGTGACCAGCAGGCCAACGGACATGGTGCCGTAGACCTTGTTCATGTGGGCGCGGAGCCCTTCGTCGATTGCGGCGGTGCGCACGCCGGTTGCAACACGCACCGTCTGATGGTCAGCCATTTATCAGCCTCCTGAAACTCCTGTTGGTGCGGCCGGCGCATGCCGGCCACGCTGCCACCGATATTGGCGCTGCCGGACGGATTTTCAAGGTTTCGGGGCGGATTTCCGGCCGGTTGCGCGAAGGCGGCCGGCAGGAGGCCGGCCGAGCGGTGCGCGAAGCAGCGCGGCGCGTGGTCCCGGCATCTGTTCGTCATCTTCCATGATGGTTTTCTTACGTTTCATCATGTGTGATGATGATTTGTGATGACGATCCGTGATGATGATTCATCGGGCGTGATGATGGGATGCCGCGTGCAGGCCGCATCTTCGAAGGCGTGCGGGTGCCGGTTCGCATGTCGGCCACCGGCGCT
Organism: Paracoccaceae bacterium; assembly: GCA_026989055.1. Lineage (GTDB taxonomy): Bacteria > Pseudomonadota > Alphaproteobacteria > Rhodobacterales > Rhodobacteraceae > JAJRUE01. The sequence goes on along the minus strand of JALSKC010000036.1, from coordinate 16,572 downwards.
GAGCGGTCGCGACGCATGAGCGGGAGCCCGCGCATCGCCCGAGCATCAGCAGAAGAATCAGCAGAAGGCGGAGCCGATGCGGAGAAACTGGTGAGGCCATGAACATGAAGCCCGTGAACATGAAACCGCTGAAGCGGAACCTCGACCTGACCGCCCTGCGTTCTTTCGTGGCGGTCGCCGATTCCGGCGGCGTCACCCGGGCGGCGGGCTGCCTGGAACTGACGCAATCGGCGGTCTCCATGCAGATCAGGCGCCTGGAGCAGGCGCTCGGCATTCGGCTTCTGGAACGGCGCGGGCGCGGGGTGGTGCCGAGCGCGGCGGGCGAGCAGCTGCTTGGCTATGCGCGCAGGATGCTCGCCTTGAACGACGAGGCGCTGGGCCGGCTCACCGACCGGGCCTTCGAGGGAGAAATCACGCTCGGCGTGCCGCATGACATCGTGTATCCGGCGATCCCGCCGGTGCTGCGCCGGTTCAACGCCGCCTTTCCGCGGGTGAAGGTGCAGCTGCTTTCCACCTATACCACGGTGCTGAAGGAACAGTTCGCCCGCGGCGGCTGCGACATGATCCTGACCACCGAAGAGGGATGCGCACCGGGAGGGGAGGCGCTCGTCAGCCTGCCCCTGGTCTGGGTCGGGGCGAAGGACGGGACGGCCTGGCAAAGGCGCCCCCTGCGGCTGGCCTTCGAATATCGCTGCCTGTTCCGCAAGCGCGTGCTGGAAGCGCTCGAGCGGGCATCCATCTCCTGGGAGATCAGCGTGGAATCGGAACAGTCTCGACCGATCGAGGCCAGCGTGAGCGCCGATCTGGCGGTGCATGCGATGCTGGCAGGCACCGAAGCGCCCCATTGCGAGGTGATCGCCCATGAGGGTGCGCTGCCGGAGCTTCCGGAATTCTCGATCAACCTGTATTGCGCCGGCCACGGCAAGGGGCAGATGTCCGAGGCGCTTGCCGGGCTGATCCGCCAGGCCTTCAGCGGGGGGGCGCTTCGGGTCGTGGCCTGATCACCACCTTGCCGGTGGCGCGGCGGCTGCGCAGGAGTTCCAGCGCCTCGGCGGCGCGCTCCAGTGGCAGGACATGGCTCACATGCGGCCGCAGCCGCCCCTGTTCGCAGCGCTCGAGCAGGGCCCGCAGGCTGCCGGTCAGGATGTCCGGGGCAAAGCGCAGGTAGCCGCCCCAGTAAAGGCCGATCACGGAAACGTTCTTCACCAGCAGTATGTTGGCCGGAATCTGCGGGACCTTGCCGCTGGCAAAGCCGATCACGATCATCCGCGCCTCGGGGCGACAGGCGCGCAGGGCCGCCCTGAACTGGTCGCCGCCGACCGGGTCATAGACCACATCCACCCCGCCCAGGGCCTTCAGCGCGGCGGCCAGATCCTCGGTTTCCGCGTCGAGCAGATGCGTGGCGCCGGCGGCGCGGGCAACCTCCAGCCTGCGCGGGCCGCGTGCCACCGCGACCACCTCCGCCCCGGCCTGCGCGGCAAGCTCGACCGCGCTCAGCCCGACCCCTCCGGCCGCCCCGAGCACGAGCACCCGTTCGCCGGGTTTCAGCCCGGCCCGGTGGAACAGCGCCAGGTGGCTGGTGCCATAGGCCACCTGAAAGGCGGCCGCTTCCTCGAACGGCATCTGCGCGGGCAGCGGCAGGCAGCGCGCGGCCGGGAAACAGCCGTATTCGGCCATCCCCCCGGCCCCGGCGAAGACGGCGACCCGGTCGCCGGCCCCGATCCCGCTGACGCCGGCACCGGTTTCCTCGACCACGCCGGCAACCTCCAGCCCGAGGGTGAAGGGTGCCGGGGGGGTATCCTGATATCTGCCCTCCTGCATGAGGAGATCGGCGAAGTTGACGCCGCAGGCCTCGATCCGCAGCAGCACCTCGCCGGGGGCGGGGCGGGGGCGGGGAATGTCTGTCAGCCGTGCCGGGTGGCCGTCCTGCGCTACCTGGAATGCCTGCATCCTCGTCGCTCTCCCTGTCGTTTGCGCGGCATCTGCCGCATCTGCAACAGGGGTATCCGAGCCCGGGCCGGAAGACCAGCGTCCAGGGGCAGCGGGGCGAGAACAACCATGGCGATAGCTCCCGCGTGGCGCGCTGTTTCGCGCGGCCCGATTCCCGAAACCGGAAAATCGCCGCACGGTAGAGCGGAAAGGCGCCGATCCCGCCGGGGTGGAACGCCGGCGTTTCGTGCAAAATCTGGTGTATAATGATGATATATAACGATAAACATTTTTTCCACACCCCCTGTCCAAAAAGACAGGTTGAGAAATGCGCGCCAAGGGTAGAGACCCTCATGCACGTATAACGAATGAGGAGATCTCCGATGAAACATCCTGTGGATGTGCATGTCGGCAAGAGGATCCGCCATCGTCGGTGGATGGTCGGGATGACCCAGCAGCAGCTGGCGGAAAGGGTCGGAATCAAGTTCCAGCAGATCCAGAAATACGAAACCGGGATGAACCGGGTCAGCGCGTCGCGGCTGTGGGATATCGCCGAAACGCTCGACGTGCCGGTCAGCTTCTTTTTCGAAGGCCTCGAAGGCGATGCCGCGCAGACGCGCGTTGCCGGCTCCGCCGTGCCCGGCGACATCATGTCCGACAAGGAGGCGCTGGAGCTGGTGCGCTCCTACTATGCCATTCCGGAAAATCAGCGCCGGCGGCTGTTCGAGCTGGCCCGCGTGCTGTCCGACTCGATCTGAGATCGGCCCGATCTCCGCTTGACCCCGCCCGCCGCCGTGATACCCCGAAACGGGGAAACGGGACAGAAGGCGGCGGGGGCGAGATGGCGGTCCTTTCCACGTCAGACAGGCAGGAGCTGATCGATGCGGCGCTGGCCGCTGCGGATGCGGCGCGCCCGGTCACGCTGCGCTGGTTCCGTGCGCCGGAGCTGTCGGCCGAGAACAAGGCCGTCGGGGGGGGCGCCGCCGGGGAGGGCGCCGGCGGAGCGGAGAGGGCGGAAAGCTTCGACCCGGTGACGCGGGCCGATCGCGAGGCGGAGGCGGCGATCCGCGCGCTGCTTCGTGCGCGTCGCCCCGAAGATGCCGTCAGGGGAGAGGAGTTCCCCGATACCGCCGGCCGTTCGGGGCTGACATGGGTGCTCGACCCGATCGACGGCACGCGCGGCTACATGAGCGGCACGCCCACCTGGGGCACCCTGATCGCGCTGCGCGACGAAGGCGGCCCGCTGTTCGGGCTGATAGACCAGCCCTTTACCGGCGAGCGGTTCCTGGGCGGTTTCGGGCGGGCCGAGCTGCTGCACGCCGGCGGCAGCCGCCCGCTGGCCGTGCGCCCCGCCCCGGCGCTGGAGCAGGCCACGCTGTTTTCCACATTCCCGGAGATCGGCACCCCGGCCGAACGCGCAGGTTTCGAGGCGCTTTCCTCCAGGGTGCGCCTGACCCGCTACGGCATGGATTGCTACGCCTATGCGCTGCTGGCGCTGGGCTGCATCGATCTCGTGGTCGAGGCCGGGCTGCATGCCTTCGATGTCCAGGCCCCGATCGCGGTGATCGAGGCTGCCGGGGGCATCGTTACCGACTGGCAGGGCAACCCGGCCCACGATGGCGGGCGCATTCTCGCCGCCGCCAGCGCCCGGCTGCACGAACAGGCGCTGGAAATCCTGTCGCGGGTGATCTGAGGGCCCCGCCTTCAGGCACCCGCTTTCAGGATTTTCCGACAGCAGCTTGTGCCGACGGCCGGGCAATCCCGCCGCCGCCGGCCTTGTCTCGCGGCGGGGCGCTTTGCTAGCGTGCGCGTGGCGGCCCGAGTCCTTCCCCCTTCTGTCGGGTCTCCATCGCGCTCGACCGAAGGGGTGGCCCGAACCCGAGGACAGCCCCCGAGGACAGCCCATGAGCCGTGAAACCCTGATCCGAAATGCCGACATCATCCTGACGATGGATGACCGACGCCGCGAACTGGCCGGCGCAGACATCCTGATCCGCGACGGCATCATCATCGCGGTGGGGCAGGGGTTGCAGAGCGGTGCCGAGGTGGTCGATGCCGCCGGCTGCATCGTGACGCCGGGGCTGGTGAACACCCACCACCACCTCTATCAGACGCTGACCCGCGCGGTTCCCGGCGCCCAGGACGCGCTGCTGTTCGGCTGGCTCAAGGCGCTCTATCCGATCTGGGCGCGCTTCGGCCCGGAGGAGATGCGCGTCTCGGCGCTGGTCGGGCTGGCCGAGCTCGCGCTTTCGGGCTGCACGCTCAGTTCCGATCACCTTTACCTTTATCCCAACGGCGCCCGGCTGGACGACACCATCGACGCCGCGCGCGAGATCGGGTTGCGCTTTCACGCCACCCGCGGCGCCATGTCGATCGGCGAGAGCGCCGGCGGCCTGCCGCCCGACGGCCTGGTGGAGGACGAGGCGGCGATTCTCGACGACTGCATTCGTGTGATCGACCGCTACCACGACCCGGCCGAAGGGGCGATGCTGCGCATCGGTCTGGCGCCGTGCTCGCCGTTTTCCGTCAGCCGCGCGCTGATGCGCGATACCGCCAGCCTGGCCCGCGACAAGGGGGTGATGCTGCACACCCACCTGGCCGAAAACGACGAGGACATCGCCTACAGCCTTGAAAAATTCGGCTGCCGGCCGGGGCAATATGCCGAAGATCTCGGCTGGACCGGCAATGACGTATGGCATGCCCATTGCGTGAAGCTCGATGCCGCCGAGATCGAGCTGTTCGCCCGCTCCGGCACCGGGGTTGCCCATTGCCCCTGTTCCAACTGCCGGCTCGGCTCGGGCATCGCCCCGGTGCGGGCGATGCGCGACGCGGGGGTGAACGTCGGCCTCGGGGTGGACGGCTCGGCGTCGAACGATGCCGGGAACATTGTGGCGGAAGCGCGCCAGGCGATGCTGCTGCAACGGGTGGCGCGCGGCGCCGACGCGATGAGTGCGCGCGAGGCGCTGGAAATCGCCACCCGCGGCGGCGCCGATGTGCTCGGCCGGGACGACTGCGGGCGCATCATGCCCGGAAAACGCGCCGACATCGCGATATGGGATGTCTCGGGCATCGACAGCGCCGGCAGCTGGGACAGGGCGGCGCTGCTGCTGGCCGGGCCGAGCAGGGTGCGCGACCTGTTCGTCGAGGGCCGCCAGGTGGTGCGCGACGGGGGGCTTGTCACCGTCGATCTGCCCCGGCTGATCGAGGCCCAGAACCGCCTGGCCCGCGCCCTTGCGGCCGGTTGAGGCGGCGGCTTTCCGCCGGTCGGAGGTGCCGGGGCGGCAAGGGGGCGGCAGGCGTTCCGATCCGGCCATAATTCCGCACCGTTTTCCTGACATGCTGTGTGCAGCGCGATATGCCGCGTCGGGGTGTCGCGCGGTCCTGTGGCCGGGAACCGGCCGGAAGGCGCGGCAGGAAGGTGAAGGAGCGGATACGTGCAGAGTGATGCAGAGGTGCGAAGTGGCGCAAGGAGCGGCGATGCTGGGAGCGGCGCGCCGGGAGGATTCCGGGTGATGTCGCCCGGAAGAGCCCTCGCCCCGCTGAAGGGGCTGCTTGCCGTCATGGCGCTCGGAGCCTGCCAGATCGGGGTCGAGGGGATCGACCGGCCTCCGGCGGGCAGCGCCCCGGTCATGATCGGAACCTTTCCCGGCTTTCAGGGCCTGATGAACACGGCCCGCGCCGGCCCGGGGCTGAACCCGCTGTCCTACAATGCGAAACTCGCAGCGGCAGCACAGGTCCATGCCGACGACATGTCCGCCAACAATTTCTTCAGCCATGTGGGCTCCGATGGCAGCAGTTTTGCGCAGCGCATAGTTGCGCAGGGCTACAACTATGCCTGGGCTGCGGAAAACATCGCCCAGGGTCAGGTCAGCGAGGCGGAGGTGTTCGCCGACTGGATGAACTCCGCGTCGCACCGGGCCAACATCCTGTCGGCCGAGCCGACCGAATTCGGCCTGGCATGGGCTCCGGGCAACTACTGGGTGCTCGAACTGGCCCGGCCGCTGCCCTGAATCAGCCCCCCCGGACCAGTGGCGCGCCGTTCACCCAGACGGCGCGCACCGCCCGCTCGTCGCCCATCATGATGGTGGGAAAGAGCTGCTCCCAGAAGCTTTCCGCCCGTGCCGCGCGCTGGGCGATCGCCGGGGTCGAGGCCAGGTCGAGGATCACCAGGTCGGCTTCCATCCCCGGGGCGAGGTTGCCGATACATCCCTCCAGCCGCAGCGCCCTGGCCGAGCCCTGCGTGGCCAGCCACCACAGCTGTGCCGGGTGCAGGGCGCTGCCGCGCAGCTGCCCGATCTCGTAGGCTGCCGCCATGGTGCGCAGCATCGAGAACGACGAGCCGCCGCCGGTATCGGTGGCCAGCCCGATGCGCTGACCCTCGGCCGTCAGCCCGGCCATGTCGAACAGGCCGGAGCCGATGAAGCTGTTCGATGTCGGACAGTGGATCAGCGCCGCCCCGACCTCGCGCAGCCGGGCGCGTTCGCGCCCGGTCAGGTGGATCGCATGACCGTAGAGCGCGTTTTCGCCCAAAAGGCCGAAGCGCTCGTAGCTGTCCAGATAGTCGCGCGCCTCGGGAAAGAGCCTGCGCACCCAGTCGATTTCCGGCAGCTGCTCGGACAGGTGGGTCTGCATCGGGCACTCCGGGTGCTCGGCCCAGAGCGCGCCCAGCGCCTCCAGCTGTTCGGGCGTCGAGGTGGGGGCGAAGCGAGGTGTGATCACGTAAGACAGCCGGTCCTTCCCGTGCCACTTTTCCAGCAGGCGCCTGCTGTCGTCATAGGCGCTCTGCGCGCTGTCCAGCAGGCCTTCGGGCGCGTTGCGGTCCATGCAGGTCTTGCCAGCGAGGGCGCGCAGCCCGCGCGCGCGGGCCTCGGAAAAGAAGGCATCGACGCTTTCGGGGTGAACGGTGCAGAAGCTGGCCACCGTGGTAGTGCCGCAGGCCAGCACCAGGTCGAGATAGCGCGCTGCGGTCTCGGCCGCGAAACGCGCATCGCCGAAGCGCATTTCCTCGGGGAAGGTATAGCTGTTCAGCCAGTCGATCAGCTGCTTTCCCCAGCTGGCGATGATCGCCGTCTGCGGATAGTGCACATGGGCGTCCACGAAGCCGGCGCTGATCAGCGCCTCGCCATGATCGTGGATCTGCGCGCGCGGGTGGGCGCGGCGCAGGTCGTCTGCTTCGCCCACGGCGACGATACGGCCCTCCCGCACCACCACGCCGCCGCGCCGGCGCCAGGTCGCGGCCGCTTCCGGGGGGGTCGCGAACGGGTCGGCGTCAAAGGCCAGGGTCTGCCCCAGGAGCAGCTGGGCGTCGGTCATGGCAAGGTTTCCTCCGCGGCCACTCTAGGGGGCCGGGCGCGCGTGGTAAATCTCCAGATTTCATCTGTTTTCCGGAAGCACTATTGCCTATTGTGGCGGTTGTCGCGGCGCGAACGAAGGATGGATTGATGACCGAGACGCCCCCCCTCCGGGACGAGCGCGAGGAAGCGGACTACGCGCTTGATTCGGGCATCGTGCAGGCGGTGCTCGAAGCGGTCGAGCGCGGCGACAGGCAGGCGCTTTCCTCCCTGCTCGACGGCATGCACCCGGCCGACATCGCCGACCTGCTCGAACAGATCAGCGACAGCGACCGGGCCCGGCTCGTGGAGCTTTGCGGCCGCGACCTGGACGGCGAGATCCTCTCGGAACTCGACGAGGGCGTTCGCGAGGATGTGATCGGCACGATGGACCCGGACGCGCTCGCCGATGCGATGCGCGCGCTGGAAAGCGACGATGTCGTGGACATCATCGAGGATCTGGACGCCCCGCAGCAGGAAGCCATCCTCGAGGCGCTGGACGATGCCGACCGGATCGCCGTCGAGCGGGCGATGACCTATCCGGAATATTCCGCCGGCCGGCTGATGCAGCGCGAGGTGGTGGCGGTGCCCGAGCACTGGACGGTGGGGCAGGCGATCGATCACCTGCGCGCCGCCGCCAGCCTGCCCGAACAGTTCTATCACCTGTTCCTCGTCAACCCGCGGATGGAGCCGGTGGGCTATGTCACCCTGGGCCGGCTGCTGTCATCGCGGCGCGAGGTGGCGCTGAAGGACATCACCGAGGACAGTTTCCGCACCTTCGATGCCACCGAAGACGAGGAGAACATCGCCTATGCCTTCAACCACTATCACCTGATCTCGGCCCCGGTGGTCGATGCCGACGGCCGCCTTGTCGGCATGATCACCATCGACGATGCCATGCAGGTGCTCGACGAAGAGCACGAGGAGGACATGATGCGCCTGGCCGGCGTGGGCGAGGGCTCGATGGCCGACAACGTGACCGAGACCACGCGCCAGCGCTTCCCCTGGCTGGCGGTCAACCTTGCCACGGCAATCCTGGCTTCGGCGGTGATCGCGCTGTTCGAGGACACGATCTCCCGCTATGTGGCGCTGGCGGTGCTGATGCCGATCATCGCCTCCATGGGCGGCAATGCCGGCACGCAATCTCTGACGGTCGCCGTGCGCGCTCTGGCGACGCGCGACCTGACCGGCTCCAACGTCTGGCGGGTGATCCGGCGCGAGGTGATGGTCGGGCTGGCCAACGGCCTGGCCTTCGCCGTGATCATGGGGCTGGTCGGGGTCTTCTGGTTCGGGGTTCCCATGCTGGGGGCGGTGATCGCCCTGGCGATGGTGATAAATCTGGTGATCGCCGGGCTGGCCGGCATCATCATTCCGGTGCTCCTGGACAGGGCCGGGGTGGATCCGGCGCTGGGCTCCGGCGCCTTCGTCACCACGGTGACCGACGTGGTGGGGTTCTTCGCCTTTCTCGGTCTGGCAAGCTGGCTGCTGCTGTGAGCGGCGCTGTGCAGATCGCGGCCCGGAAGGCGGCGGCGCGCAGGGCTGCCCTTGCCCGGCGCAAGGCCGCGCAGGACGCGGGGGCGGCACGGCGCGCGAACGAATGCCTGCTGGAGCTCCTGGCCCCCCATCTGGGCCGGCCCGTGTCGGGCTACATGCCGATCCGGACCGAAATCGACCCGCGGCCGGCGATGCGGGAGCTGGCCCGCCACGGCCCGGTCGGCGTGCCGGTGATCCAGGGTCCCGGCCTGCCGCTCGAATTCCACAGGTGGACGCCGGAGGCGGAAATGAGAAAGGGGCCGTTCGGCGCCCCGGTTCCGGCACGCGCCGAGCCGCTGGAGCCCGGGGTGGTGATCCTGCCGCTGGTCGCCTTCGATGCGCGCGGCTGCCGGCTGGGCTACGGCGGCGGCTTCTATGACCGCACGCTGGAGCGCCTGCGCGCCTGCCGCCCGCTGCTCGCTGTCGGCCTTGCCTATGCTGCGCAGCAGGCCGATGAACTGCCCGTCGAGGACACCGATCAGCCGATGGATGCGGTCGTCACCGAAGCCGGTGCGACCTGGTTCGGCCCCGACCCCCTGGCGGCTTTCCTCTGAAATCTTCCTCCCGGATTATTCCCTCCGGGAACCTCCCGCCGGAGGTGGCCCCGCGGAGGCCGCTGCCGCCGGCCCGCCTCTCTTGCAACCGGGCGCGGCGGTCTTTAGGGCAGGGGAAATGAAGATCCTGTTTCTCGGAGATGTGGTCGGGCGCAGCGGCCGGCGGGCGATTGCCGGGTGTCTGCCGGCGCTGCGCGCGCGGCTGGGGCTCGATTTCGTGGTGGTGAACGGCGAGAACGCTACCAACGGCGCCGGGCTGAGCGGCGCGCACGCGAAGCTGCTGCTGGAGGCCGGGGCCGACTGCATCACGCTCGGCGATCACGCCTTCGATCAGAAGGACATGCTGCAGTTCATCGAGACCGAGCCGCGCATCCTGCGGCCGCTCAACTTTGCCAGATCCGCGCCGGGCAAGGGCGCACGGGTGTTCGAGGTTGCGGGCGGGCGCAGGCTGCTGGTCGCCCAGGTGCTGGGGCAGGTGTTCATGAAGCGCCCCTTCGACGATCCGTTCTCGGCGCTCGATGCGGTGCTGCGCGCCCATCCGCCGGGGGGAATGGTCAATGCCGCGCTGGTCGATGTCCATGCCGAGGCCACTTCGGAAAAGATGGCGCTGGGGCATTTCTGCGACGGGCGCGCCAGCGTGGTGGTGGGCACCCATACCCATGTGCCCACGGCTGATGCGATGATCCTGCCCGGCGGCACCGCCTACCAGAGCGATGCCGGCATGTGCGGCGACTACAATTCGGTGATCGGAATGGACAGGGAGGAACCCCTGCGCCGCTTTGTCACCGGCATGGGCAGGGGGCGTTTCGAGCCGGCCCGGGGCGAGGCGACGCTTTGCGGTCTTTTCGTCGAGACCGACGACCGCACCGGAAGGGCGACGAGAGTCGGGATGTTGCGCGACGGGGGCGCGCTATCATCCTCCCTTCCCTGAATCATGTCGCGCGAAGGCGGTGGCGGTCTCGGGCTTCCCGGCCCATGTCTCCCCGGCCCATGTCTCCCCGGCCCATGTCTCCCCGACCAATGTGTCTCCGGCCATGCGAAAACGGCCATGCGAAAACTGGGCGCCGGAGCCTCCGGCGGGAGCCTTCGCCGACAGGTGCCGGCAGAAGACGCCCGGTTCAGTCGATCCGGTAGGGCAGGATGCCGCGCTCGTTGGCATCCACGCTCAGGCGCCGCTCCAGCGGCGGGACCGAGCGCTGGTGACAGCCGCGGCGTTCGCAGATGCGGCAGGAAATGCCGATCGGCTCGAAGGCCTGCGGGTTTGTCAGATCGAGGTCGTCGGCATAGATCAGCCGATCGGCATGGGTGATCTCGCAGCCCAGCCCGATCGCGTAGCGGCGCACCGGCGCCCGGAACGAGCCGCCGGGCTTGGACACGTCGCGCGCCAGGCACAGGTAGCGCACCCCGTCGGGCGTTTCTGCCAGCTGGCGCAGGAACCGCCCCGGGGTTTCGAAGGCCTGGTGCACGTTCCACAGCGGGCAGGCGCCGCCGAAGCGGGCGAACTGCAGCCGGGTGGCGGAGTGGCGCTTGGTGATGGTGCCGGCCTGATCGACGCGCACGAAGAAAAAGGGGATGCCCTTCGCGCCGGGGCGCTGGAGCGTGGACAGCCGGTGCGCCACCTGCTCGATCGAGGCGCCGAAGATGTCGGCCAGGCGTTCGAGGTCGTGGCGGGTCTCCTCTGCCGCTTCCTGGAAGACCCGGTAGGGCATGAGCGCGGCGCCGGCGAAATAGTTGGCCAGCCCGATCCTGGCGATGGCGCGGGCCTCGTCGCTGTGAAAGCGGGCCAGGTCGAGCGTGGCGTCCAGCAGCTCTCCGTGGGCCAGCAGCGCCAGCTGGTGCAGCATCTGGAAGCGCCGGGTGGATGCGGCGGCGGTGGCCGACAGCCGGAGCGTTGCCGTGGCCGGATCGTAGCGGCGCAGCAGTGGCCCGGCGGCGGTGGCGATGGTGACGCCCAGCCGCCCGAGCGCCTCGGCCGCGGCGGTTTCCGGGTCGCCTCGCCGGCCGTCGGGGGCCGCGAAATGCTCGGCGGCGCGGTCCACGGCATCGATGTAGTTGTCGCAGTAGTGGAAGAAGTCGCGCACCTCCTCCCAGGGGCTGGGGCGCAGCGTGCCGCCCTCGCGCCCCAGCGCCTCGTCCAGCGAGGCGAGCCGCTCGTGGCTCTGCCGGTAGGCGCGGTGCAGCTCCAGGAAGGCGCGCGCCAGCAGCGGCGCGTTGGAGGCGACCAGCCGCAGGTCGGCCAGCGGCGGGCTGGCCTCGGCCAGGACCGGATCTGCCAGCGCCTCGCGCATGTCGATCACCATGCGCTCGCTGTCGCCGGTGGCAAGCTCGGTCACGTCCAGGCCGAATTCCTGGGCCAGGGCGAGCACCACCGCAGTGGAGACCGGGCGGTTGTTGTTTTCCATCTGGTTCAGATAGGGCAGCGACACCCCGAGCCTGGCGGCAAATGCCTTCTGCGTCAGCCCCAGCCGGGTGCGTATTTCGCGCATCTTCGCGCCGGCATAGAGTTTCCGGGTAGCCATCCTGCCTGCCTCTGCAAGTGCCTGTCTTTGCAAGTTTGCCCCTGGTCAGGGTAGCCTTTGCAAAGCGGCTCAGGCAATCCCCTTTGCCCGTTCGCGCCAGATCACCAGCAGGATCGACAGGAGCGACAGCCCCGACACCGCCAGCATCAGCGCCAGAAGCGGCATCGCCCCGCGTCCCGGTCCGAGCAGCGAGCCCGCCCAGGCGGACAGCGCCGCCCCGCCGCCGACCATGATGCTGCCCCCGAGCCCCGAGGCCGAACCGGCCAGATGCGGGCGCACCGACAGCATCCCGGCATTGGCGTTGGGCAGCACCATGCCGTTGCCCAGCCCCATCACGATCATGGCGCCGAAGAAGATGTTCGCGCCGCCCGCTCCGGAGGCGAACAGCAGCGTCGGCAGGCCGATTCCGGCCAGGGTCAGCAGGGCGCCGGCAAGCACCATTTTGTTGACCCCGAACCTGGTGGAATAGCGCCCCGACAGGTAGTTGCCGATCATGTAGCCCAGCCCCGGTGCGCCGAAATACAGGCCCAGTTCGGTCGGCGACAGGGCGAATACCTCGGTGCCGACGAAAGGCGCTCCGCCGAGGTAGGCGAAGAAGGCCCCGGCGGCGAAGGCGGCGGCCATGCAGTAGCCCCAGAAGCGCGGCGACAGCAGCAGTTCCGGATACTGCCGGAACTGGGCGGCGAAGCTGGCCGAAGGCCGACGGTTGGTTTCCCCCAGGTCTGCCCAGATCAGCCAGAAGGTCAGGATGCCGAGGCCGAGAAAGACCAGAAAGCTGGCCTGCCATCCGAACAGCTCGTCCAGCAGCCCGCCGAGCGCCGGGGTGAGCATCGGCACGACCGCCATCCCCATCGTTATGTAGCCGATCATCGAGGCGGCCCGGTCCTGTTCGGAGATGTCGCGGGCGATCGCCCGGGTCAGCACCATGGTGACGCTGATGGCGGCCTGCAGCATGCGGAAGAAGAGGAAGGTTCCGGCGCCGGGCGCCAGCAGGCAGCCGGCGGTGGCCAGAACGAAGATTCCGACCCCCCACAGCAGCACCGGGCGCCGGCCGAAGCGGTCGGACAGCGGGCCGATGATGATCTGCAGGGCCCCGACCGCCCCGAGATACAGCGCCACCGAAAGCTGCATGACCCGGTAGTCGGTGCCGAAATGCGCGGCCATCTTCGGCAGGCTGGGCAGGAACATGTTCATCACCATCGCCGCCATGCCGGTGATCAGCACCAGCGTGCCGACATGGGGGGGCGTGTTCCGGTTCAGGAAGATCGTTTCACCTGCAACGGCCATGTCCTGCCCTTACGCCTGCCCGTGCGGCTTGTCCATACTTGCCGGTGCCGCGCGCTTGCGCCCCGCCCGCACCGCCGGCGGATGACGCGCCGATCCGTGCGATGATTTCCCGTGCGATAATTTGCAATTATTCGATATTCATCGTGACAGTGAAAATAGGTTTGCAAATCTCCCGGTTTCTCCTTTCTGCCGGCACCGGCTCTTGCTAGGCTGGCCCGAAAGCTCGGGAGCGCCGCCATGAACGACATCCTGCAGGAACTCGATTCCCGTCGCGCCCAGGCCCGCCTGGGCGGCGGGCAGAGGCGCATCGACGCCCAGCACGCCCGCGGCAAGCTCACCGCGCGCGAGCGCATCGAGCTGCTGCTCGACGAGGGCAGCTTCGAGGAATTCGACATGTTCGTCACCCACCGCTGCACCGATTTCGGCATGGAGAAGCAGAAGATCGCCGGCGACGGGGTGGTGACGGGCTGGGGCACCATCAACGGCCGGATGGTCTATGTGTTTTCCCAGGACTTCACCGTCTTCGGCGGCTCGCTGTCGGAAACCCATGCCCGGAAGATCTGCAAGATCATGGACATGGCGATGCAGAACGGCGCCCCCGTCATCGGCATCAACGATTCGGGCGGCGCCCGAATCCAGGAGGGCGTGGCCAGCCTTGCGGGTTATGCCGAGGTGTTCCAGCGCAACATCCTGGCTTCGGGCGTCATCCCCCAGATCAGCGTCATCATGGGGCCCTGCGCGGGCGGCGCGGTCTATTCCCCGGCGATGACCGACTTCATCTTCATGGTGAAGGATACCTCCTACATGTTCGTCACCGGCCCCGACGTGGTGAAGACGGTGACAAACGAACAGGTCACCGCCGAGGAGCTGGGCGGTGCTGCGACCCACACGAAGAAATCCTCGGTCGCCGACGGGGCCTTCGAGAACGATGTCGAGGCGCTCTCCGAGATCCGCCGGCTGGTGGACTTCCTGCCGCTCAACAACCGCGAAAAGCCCCCCGTGCGCCCCTTCTTCGACGACCCCGAGCGGGTCGAGCCCAGCCTCGACACGCTGGTGCCCGACAACCCCAACCAGCCCTACGACATGAAGGAGCTGATCCTGAAGGTCGCCGACGAGGGGGATTTCTACGAGATCCAGGAGGAGTTCGCGAAGAACATCGTCACCGGCTTCATCCGGCTGGAGGGGCGCACGGTGGGGGTGGTGGCCAACCAGCCGCTGGTGCTGGCCGGCTGCCTGGACATCGACTCCAGCCGCAAGGCAGCGCGCTTCGTGCGGTTTTGCGATGCCTTCGAGATCCCTATCCTGACCTTCGTCGATGTGCCCGGCTTCCTGCCCGGCACGGCGCAGGAATACGGCGGCGTCATCAAGCACGGCGCCAAGCTCCTGTTCGCCTATGGCGAGGCCACCGTGCCGAAAGTGACGGTGATTACCCGCAAGGCCTATGGCGGCGCCTATGACGTGATGGCCTCCAAGCACCTGCGCGGCGATTTCAACTACGCCTGGCCCTCGGCCGAGATCGCGGTGATGGGCGCCAAGGGCGCGGTGGAGATCCTCTACCGTTCGGAGCTGAACGATCCCGAAAGGATCGCCGAACGCACGAAGGAATACGAGGAACGCTTCGCCAACCCCTTCGTGGCGGCCGAGCGCGGCTTCATCGACGAGGTGATCATGCCCCATTCCACCCGCCGCCGCGTCTGCCGCGCCTTCGCCTCCCTGCGCAACAAGAGCCTGAAGAACCCGTGGAAGAAGCACGACAACATGCCTCTGTGAACCGGGGTGCCGGCGGGGAGGTCCTGCTGCCCTCGGGGCGCAGGGTGCGGTTGTTCGAGGTGGTGCGCGGCCTGGCCGGCGCCCCCGAAAGCTGGGCTTTCCGCTTCGTGGATGCCGCGCTCGGCCCCGAGATCGACTTCGAGGCGCTGGAGCCGGATCTGGCGCTGCTCTGCCGCGAGATCGCTCTGCCGGCGCTCGGGCCGGGCGTCGGGCGGGTGGTGATCTCCCTGGCCGACCGCGAGACCCCCTTCGGCGCACCCGCCCCCGAGGCGGTGCAGCTGTTCGAGGCCTATCGGGTGGCCGGCGAGGGCAGCTGCGAATGGGAGCCCTTCTGATGGCCCTGCCGCCGATGACAAAGCACCGCGGCTTTCCCGGGCGCCTGCCCGGCACCGACTTTCAGTTCACCATCCGCCGGGCCAATCCGCGCGGGGTCACGCCGCTGATCCGGCGCGAGCGCCACGCCGACCGCAGGCCTGCCGACCGGCGCGCCGATGCCGCCTTCATGGCCGCGTTGTGGGAATATTTCGGCGAGGAACCCTTCGTGCGCGGCAATCTTGATGCCGGGCGGCTGTCCTGGCTGTTCGGGCGCGAGGTGGTCCCGGCCGAAGATCCGTTCGACCCGCGCTCCTACGATTCCATGCTGAGGATCGATGTCGCGCAGGCGCGGGCCTCCTTCCCGGAGCTGTTCGAGGGGGAGGAGTAGGCGTGTTTCTGCCCGTCGGCTCGCGCGAATGGCGAATTTTGGCCGAAACCGGCCGTCGGCCGTCGGCACCCTGTGCAGGGGCGGAAACCTCGGGCATGCTGTTGTTTGCGGCAGGTCCTTCCAACGATGCGCCTGTTGCGAATTGTCAAGACCGTTACCCTTCCCCTTCAGGGGGGTCCGGCCGACTTCCGGTCGGCCCCCCCTGTCCGGTCGGCCCCTCCTGTCCCTGTCCGCCTGCCGGGCCGCGCCGAAAAGCGTTGCCGTGGCGGCGTTCCGCCGGTTCGCCGCCGGCGGGGGGAAAATATTTTGCATTCCGGGTGCAATTGCTGTCATCTGTGGGCAGGACATCTCAGAAGAAAGGCAGAGAAGCATGCGAGGGAAGATCTGGATCGGTGCGCTGGCCAGCCTGCTGGCGCTTTCGGCCTGCGGGGAAACCCCGCTGGAACAGGTGCTGTACGGGGCCGGCGCCGGGGCGATCGGAGCGCGTGCCATCGGCGGCGATGCCGCCACGGGAGCGCTCGTGGGCGCCGGTGTCAACGTCTATTGCCAGAACACCGACGATCTGTGCTGATCATCCGCTGAAGGCGCGCCCTGCCGGCGCACCGGAACGCGGATCATGTTGCGGCTGCCGGGGCCATGCTCCGGCGGCCGTTTTCGTCTTGCAGCCACCGGCGGCGCGCTGGCGTGCCGGGATTCGGGTGGATGCCTCCCTGCGGCCGCCCGGAAGGCGGCACCCGGGCCGGCCGGGGCGGCGGAGATGACGGGAAGGGAATGAGATGTTCGAGAAGATCCTGATCGCCAACCGCGGAGAGATCGCCTGCCGCGTCATCAGGACGGCACGGAAGATGGGGATCGGGACGGTGGCCGTCCATTCAGACGCCGATCGTGGTGCGCTGCATGTGCAGATGGCCGACGAGGCGGTGCACATCGGCCCGCCGCCTGCCAGC
>JALSKC010000035.1 GCA_026989055.1 Paracoccaceae bacterium | reverse complement strand
CGAAGGCCGCAGCCGAGGTGTTCGATGCCAACCCCGCCGTGGAGGGGCTGGTGCTGCTCAAGCACGGCCATTTCGCCTTCGGCGACAGCGCCAGGCAAAGCTACGACCGGCTGATCGCCCAGACCAACGCGGTGGAGCGGTGGCTGGCAAGCCGTGCGGGTTTCGTGCCCGCGGCAGCGGTGGGCGAAAGCAAAGAGATGAGCGCCCGGGCGCGCGACGTGCTGCCGGTGCTGCGCGGCATCATCGGCGAGCGGTCGGCGGAATTCACCGCCGATCCCGACCAGCCGATGCCGGTGATGGATCTGCGCAACGGCGCAAACGTGCAGGAGTTCCTGGCCCGGGACGACCTGGCCGAACTGACCGCGCGCGGCGTGCCGACGCCGGATCACGTGATCCGCACAAAGAACCGCCCGTTGCTGCTGCGGGCCGAAACCCTGGCCGGCGGGCGCGCGGCGATCGCGGCCGAGGTGGATGCCTTCATCGCCCGCTACCGCGCCTATTTCGAGGAGAACAACGCCCGCCACGGGGGCACGAAAAGGTTGCTGAACCCCACGCCGAACCTGGCCTGGATCGAGGGCGCGGGCATCGTCGGCATCGCCGCCACGGCCAGGGCCGCCAGCGCCGCCTCGGATCTGGCGGCACAGGCGATGCGGGCGATGGCCTGGGGCGAGGCCGCCGGCGGCTACCATCCGGTGGACGAGAAACGGCTGTTCGACATGGAATACTGGTCGCTGGAGCAGGCCAAGCTGGGCAAGGGCGCGCCGCCGCCGCTACAGGGCCGGGTGGTGATGATCACCGGCGGGGCGGGGGCGATCGGGCTGGCCACCGCCCGGTCCTTTGCCGCCCTGGGGGCCGACATCTTCCTGATCGACCTCTCGCAGGAGGGTCTCGATGCCGCGCTGGCCGCACTCGGCAGCTTTCACCGCGGCATGGCAATGGACGTGACGGCCGAGGGCGCGGCCGAGGCGGCGATGGGGGCCTGCGTCCGCGCCTTCGGCGGGCTGGACATCCTTGTTTCCAACGCAGGCGCCGCCTGGGGCGGCGAGATGATGGCGCTGCCCGAGGACACCCTGCGCAAGAGCTTCGAGTTGAATTTCTTTTCTCATCAGGCCTTTGCCGTGGCCGCGGCAAGGCTGTTCGAAACCCAGGGCCGCGGCGGGCAGATCCTGTTCAACGTCTCCAAACAGGCGGTGAACCCCGGCCGCGGCTTCGGCGCCTACGGGCTTCCCAAGGCCACCACCTTCTTCCTGCTGCGCCAGCTGGCGCTGGAACTGGGGCCGAAGGGCGTGCGGGTGAACGGCGTCAACGCCGACCGCATCCGCTCGGGGCTTCTGACCGATGATTTCGTGGCCGAGCGCGCACGCGCACGCGGCCTCAGCGAGGCCGAATACATGGCCGGCAACCTGCTGCGGCGCGAAGTCGAGGCCCGCCATGTCGCCGAAGCCTTCGTGGCCCTGGCCCGGGCCGAACGCACCACCGCCCATGTGATGACGGTTGACGGCGGCAACATCGAGGCCGCCCTGCGCTAGCGGCGACGCGGGGCGGCGAGTCGGCCTTCGAGGGTCCGGCGATCCGTGGCGCATCCGGCCATGCGCCACGCCAGCAGGACTGCCTCGGACGGCGGCCACGACGCGCCTGTGCCGGGACAGCACGTCTGCGGCATGGGCACCACCCTTTTTGCATGCGGCGAAACATGCGCGATCATACCCTGGCCAGAGGCATGATCCCTGTCGCCTGGAGGGAAGCGGGAGGAAAGAGGAAGGGAAGGGAAACAGCTGCCACCGCACCGACCGGCACGACACGCCCCGCGGCAGCACCGCCGCTCCGCCACATGCCGGCCGCACTTCCCGTCACCCCCGGCGCGTCCTGTTTCTGGGAACCGGCCTTTCGCCCCGGGTGGTAACGGAAACGCTGCATGCCCCGTGCGTCGGCCGGCAACCGCCGTTCGTTCCTGCCGCAATGCATCTGCTCACCACCGCTGCCGGGGCGGAACGGACGCGGCTGATGCCGTTCGAGGCAGATGGCGGACAATTCAACCAGTTCTGCGATGATCATGGGCTGGAAGGGCTGAAACGGGGCTTCTCGCCGGATGACATCGAGGCGGTGCGCGGCCCTGACGGGCAACCCCTGCAGGATATCGTTCGCGCCGCTGCAATGCGGCGGTGGCGGATGCCATCCTGCGGCGCGTTCGGTCATATGCGGCTGATCCTGACTGCGCGCTGCACGCCTCCGTCGCCGGAGGGCGCAAGATCATGGGCGTGGCCCTGGCGCTGAACCTGCCGGGCCGCCCGCAGGACGTGCTCTCCCACGTGCTGCTCTCGCCACCATTCGAATGCATCCGGATTTCTTCTGCCCGTCACCGCAGCCGCAGGTGCTGCTGGTGGGCGTGCCACCACAGCAGCGCCCGGTGAGCACGGCAGAGGCAGAGATGTCGCTGGCCGGGATACCGCTCATCCACCTGCGCCCGCTGCGCGATGCCAGCCTGCTGGCCAATGCCGGGGCTTCGGCGAGCTGATGGCGCGGGCGCAGGCCTTTCCGGGCCAACCGGAGCCGAAGCTGGATCTGCAGCACGGCCTGGTGCGTGCCCCCGGCACCGAAGTGCCGTTGTCGGCGCTGGAGAAGGCCAAGGCGGACCGGCAGGCCCATGGCGGGATCGAGAGCGAACGCCCCGGCCATCTGGGCAGCCGGGGCACTTGCCATGTGGGCACGATGAAGGGTGTGGGGCGGATTTGTCGGCAGACCTTCGTCGACACCTGTTCCCGGGTGACGATCTGCAAACTCTACACCGGGAAGACGGCGATCACCTCGGCCGACCTGGCTCGACGACCGCGTCATCCGTTCTTTGCCGAACACGGCATCGCCCTTTTGCGCATCCTGATCGACCGGGGCACCGAATGTTGCGGCAAGGTCGAGAACCACGCCTGCCAGCTCTACCTGGCGGTCGAGGACATCGACCACACCAGAACCAAGACGCGCCGCCCGCAGACCACCCGCAGACCAACGGCATCTGCGAGCGCTTCCACCGCACCGTCAGGGACGCATTCCATGGCAGCGCCTTCCGCAAGAAGATCGGCCCATGGCATCGCCTTCCGCAAGAAGATCGGCCGCCCGGAAGATCGGCCGCCCGGTCGAGGAACTGCAGACGGATCTCGATGCGTGGCTGGCGAAATACGACGAGCAGCGGCCGCATTCGGGAAGATACCGCTACGGCAAGACCCCTGTGCAGACCTTCCGGGAAACGCGACACATCGCCGTGGACAAGACGATCAGGGCTTCCGAGACATCGGACAACCCGCAACCCTCTCTCAGCACTGTCCGCCGCGGTCAGCGTCAGATCGAGTCTGAAGTTTTGCAGCTCAGCCTTGCCGGCCGGCATTGCTGGCTGATGCCCGGTCCGGGGTGATCGCGGCAGATCATGCTCTTCTTCCTGGCCGGGCTCATCCCCTCTCAGCGATTGCAGGCAATCGCCTGCCGGGCTCAT
>JALSKC010000034.1 GCA_026989055.1 Paracoccaceae bacterium | reverse complement strand
CGCACCTCGCCCGATCACGGCACCGCCTTCGACATCGCCGGGCGCGGGATTGCGCGGCCCGATTCGCTGATCGCCGCACTGCGGATGGCGGCGGAGCTGGCGGCGAGGCGGGCGTCATGAAACTTCGTGCCTCCGGCGGGAGTATTTGCGGACAGAAGAAGAGAGGAGAGGCGCACCGATGGCGGCCATAGACGGGCTGCCGCCGCTGCGCGCGGTGATCGCCCGCCACGGGCTGCGGGCGCGCAAGGCGCTGGGGCAGAACTTCCTGCTCGATCTCAACCTCACGGCCAGGATCGCGCGGCAGGCCGGCGATCTTTCCGCCTGCGACGTGCTCGAGGTGGGCCCCGGCCCCGGCGGGCTCACCCGTGCCCTGCTGGCCGGGGGCGCGCGCCGGGTTCTGGCGGTGGAGAAGGATTCCCGCTGCCTGTCGGCCCTGGCCGAGATCGCGGACGCCTGGCCGGGCCGGCTGGAGGTGCTGAATGCCGACGCGCTGGAGATCGACCCGACGGCGCATCTCTCCCCGCCGATCCGGGTGGTAGCCAACCTGCCCTACAATATCGGCACCGAACTTCTGGTGCGCTGGCTGAGCCCGTCCGAATGGCCGCCGTTCTGGGAAAGCCTCACCCTGATGTTCCAGAAGGAAGTGGCGCAGCGCATCGTGGCGCAGCCCGGCAGCAAGACCTACGGACGGCTGGCGGTGCTGGCCCAGTGGCGCTCCACGGCGCGCATCGTCATGGAACTCCCCCCCCAGGCCTTCACCCCGCCGCCGAAGGTGCGCTCGGCCGTGGTGCACATCGAGGCCCTGCCGGCCCCGCGCTTTCCGGCCGATGCACAGCTGCTGGGCCGGGTGGTGGCGGCCGCCTTCAACCAGCGCCGCAAGATGCTGCGTTCGGCCCTGCGCGGGCTGGCCCCCGACATCGAGACGCATATCGAGGCCGCCGGGCTGCGCCCCACCGACCGGGCCGAGCAGGTGCCGGTGGAGGGGTTCTGCGCCCTCGCCAGGGAGCTGGCCGGGGAGCACGCCCCCCGTGACCGCGAGGCATCGCCGGGGCATCGCTGAGGCGCCGGGGCATGCCGCCCGAAAGCGGGAAACGGCATCGGCTTTGGGCATCGGAACCGGACGCGCAGGCATGTCGCGCGAATGCGGGTGGATGCGACAGGCTCTGGCCAGGTCGCGCCCGGGTGCCTTCGCATGCCCGGGGGCGGGCACGGCCGGGGGCGGGCACGGGCCGGGGCGGCAGGCGCCGGAAACGTCCCGCCCGACCATCAGGAAGACCGCCCCGAAGGGCGGCTGATCTGCCCGCCGCCGATGGCCGCGGCCACGCCGGTGGTGGCGGGGCAGGTGGTGGGCAGGCCGCGCACCACCCGCACCGCCAGATGGGCCATCGCCTGAGCCGCCATCATGTCGCCATCCAGCCCGAACTCCTCGGCGCGCCGCAGCGCAAAGGAAGGGCCGTCGCCCAACATGCCCATCAGCACCGCGTCACGGCGCCCGCTACCGCTGACCACCGCCTGCACGGGAGGGCGGGGAAGATGCGCCAGCGACTGCGAGAGCGCGGCCTCGACGGCGGCGGTGAGGGTGGCCATGGCATCTTCTTCCGGCAGGGCCGCGACGGCCTCGATCAGGGACGCAAAGCGCCGCTCGCGCAGCGCCCTGGGCGGCAGCCGGAAATGATGCGGATCGCGCAGGAAAGCGGCCAGCGCATCGGTGTCGATCCGCCCCCCCGCCTCCATCCAGCCCCCGGCGCGCACCGGCGTGCCGCGCCGTTCGGCCAGCAGATCGACCAGCAGCGCCAGCCCCGGCCCCGCCTCCCAGGCCAGCAGGACGCCGCCCTCCTCGGGGCGCGGAGCGGCCGGATCGACCAGCGTGACGGTGGTGATGGCATCCAGGTCGAGAAAGGCCAGCGGCCCGCCGGCACCGATGCGGCGCGCACAGGCGAAATGGAAGAACGGGGCCAGCGGCGCCCCCTGCCCGCCCATCTCGATGTCGGTGGCGGCGAGATCCCACACCACGGGGCGGCCCAGCGCCCCGGCCAGCAGCGCACCATTGCCCGGCTGCAAGCTGCCGCGCCCGCCCGGCTCATGCGCCAGGACCGGCCCGTGAAGGCCGATGATCTCGGCCTGCGGAAAGCCGGCCAGCACCTCCGCCTGGGCATTCTCGACGATCTCGGCGGCCTCGCGATGTGCGCCCCACCGGCCGCGGGCGGCGCGCAGCACCCGGCGCTCGTCCTCGGCAAAGGGGCGGAAGGCGGCCTTGCCGAAACCGTGGATCGCCTCGCCATCGGTCTCGATCATGGCTGCCGCCACCCCCTCCAGCGCGATGTCGATCACCGCTCCGACTGCGCGCACAGGCCCCCTGTTCAACATGCTTTCCCTTCCCGCATCGCCCGGATATAGATAGCCCGCTCGACCAAGACTGGACCACAGGCACATGACCTACCACCCCAAATCGGACTTCATGCGCGTGATGATGGAGCGCGGCTTTCTTGCCGACTGCACCGACTGCCAGGGCCTCGACGAGGTTCTGGCCGGGGGGGTGGTGCCCGGATATATCGGCTTTGACGCCACCGCGCCATCGCTGCACGTGGGCTCGCTGATCCAGATCATGATGCTGCGCTGGCTGCAGAAGACCGGCCACCGGCCGATCGTGCTGATGGGCGGGGGCACGACCAGGGTGGGCGATCCCTCCTTCCGCGCCGAAGAGCGCCCGCTGCTGGCGCCGGAGCAGATCGCGGCCAACATCGCCGGCATCCGCAAGGTGTTCGACGGTTACGTGAAATTCGGCGACGGCGCCACCGATGCGATTCTCGTCAACAACGACGAATGGCTGGCCGATCTCAACTACCTCGATTTCCTGCGCGACATCGGGCGGCATTTCTCGGTCAACCGGATGCTCAGCTTCGAGAGCGTCAAGTCCCGGCTCGACCGGGAACAGTCGCTGAGCTTCCTCGAATTCAACTACATGATCCTGCAGGCCTACGATTTCCTGGAGCTCAACCGCCGCCACGGCTGCCGGCTGCAGATGGGCGGCTCGGACCAGTGGGGCAACATCGTGGGCGGCGTGGATCTCACCCGCCGGGTGCTGGGGGTGGAGGTCTTCGGCCTCACCTCGCCGCTTCTGACCACCGCCGACGGAAGGAAGATGGGCAAGAGCCAGGCCGGGGCGGTGTGGCTCGATGCGCAGATGCTCTCCCCCTACGAGTTCTGGCAGTTCTGGCGCAACACCGCCGATGCCGACGTGGGCCGTTTCCTGAAGCTCTACACCGAACTGCCGGTGGAGGAATGCGACCGGCTCGGCGCGCTGGAAGGGGCGGAAATCAACGAGGCCAAGATCCGGCTGGCCAACGAGGTCACCACCCTGTGCCACGGGGCCGATGCGGCGGCGGAGGCGGAGGCGACGGCGCGCGAGGTGTTCGAGAAGGGCGGCGCCGGCGAAGGGCTGCCCACCCTGCGACTGGGCGCGGCCGATCTGGGCGAGGGCATCTCGGCCACCCAGCTGTTCGTGCGTTCGGGGCTGGCGAAATCGGGCAAGGAGGCGAAACGCCTGATCGCCGAGGGCGGCGCGCGCATCAACGACG
>JALSKC010000033.1 GCA_026989055.1 Paracoccaceae bacterium | reverse complement strand
GGGCGAGATCATCACCTACAATTTCGCCATCACCAACACCGGCAACGTCACTCTGAACAACGTGACGCTGAGCGACACGCTGCCGGGTATCGTGATTTCCGGCGGTCCGATCCCGAGCCTCGCGCCCGGCGCCACCGACAGCACCACCTACACGGCGACCTATGCGCTGACGGCAAGCGATGTCGCGCTTCGGCGGGTGACCAACCAGGCCACCGCCACCGGCACCCCGCCGAGCGGGCCGAACGTGAGCGATCTTTCGGGCACCACCAACGCCGATGACAACCCGACCGTGACGCAGGTCGGCCCGGCCGCGGCCATTGCCGGGGTCAGCATGACCAAGACCACCCCGCGCGACGTGGTGCGCCGCGGAGAGGTCGTGCCCTACATGATCACCGTCAGCAACGTGAACGCGTTCCCGGTCTCGTCCGTGAACATTGTCGACACCCTGCCGCCGGGCTTTGTCTATGTGCCCGGCACGGCAACGATCGGCGGCGTTCCGGCCCCGGTGACTGTCAGCGGGGCGATCGTGACCTGGCCCGGCGTGACGATCGCGGCTTCCGGCGACACGACATTCACGCTGTCGGCCCGCATCCTGAACGGCGTGCGCGCCGGCGAGCATGTGAACCGCGTGCGCATGCTCGATGCCCTCTCCGGCATCGAGCTGACGGCCCCGGCCACGGCCACGGTCCGCATCTTGCCCGAGGGCATCTTCGATTGCGGCGAGGTGATCGGCAAGGTGTTCAACGACCGCAACGGCAACGGCTACCAGGACCCGGCCAATGACAACGCCCCCCCGGGCGCGATCACCGATCAGACATATGGCGGCGGCAAGGGCAAGGCTGCGCCGGTGTCGGAACCGCAGTTCGAGGAAGGCATTCCGGGCGTGCGGCTGGTGACGGTGGACGGTCTCGTGATCACCACCGACGAGCACGGCCGCTTCAGCGTGCCCTGCGCGATGCTGCCCGCGGATCGCGGCACGAACTTCCTGCTCAAGCTGGATACGCGCTCTCTGCCGTCGGGCTTCCGCGTCACCACGGAAAACCCGCGCGTTACGCGGCTGACGCCGGGGATGATGAGCGAAGTCAACTTCGGCGCCGCGCTCGGCGGCCTTGTCAGGGTCGATCTGTCGGATGCGGCCTTTGCCGCCGACGGGGACATCGGGGCGGCGCTGGAGGCAGGGCTGCGCCGGATCGTGGAAACGCAGGGCGCCGCGCCGCTGACCACGGTGCAGCTGCGCTATCACCTGCCGCATAAGAGCGCGGCCGCCGGGCAGCGCCTGGCCCGGCAGCGGATGCGGGTCGTGGAAAGGGCGCTGCGCCGTCTGTGGCGGAGTGGCGGCGCCTCGGGGCGGCTGCTTGTGGAGCGCAGGGTTTCCTTCGCGGTGCCCGGGGCGGGAAGGTAAGAGTATGGCAGGCATGATGCGTAAACGGTATCGGCGCCGGGGGGACGGGTGGCGCCGGAGCGCAGGTCGGGCGGCGACGGCCCTTCTTCTGGGGCTCGGGCAGGCGGGAGCGCAGCCGGCGGCAGGCGAAGGCGTGCATGGCCCCGAGGGGTTCTCGATTTCGGTTGACGGCAGGGCACTCGCCGGCACGCCGCAACCCCGGGATCCGGCACGCGCCGCCGATGTCGCCGCCGCCGCGGCAGGCATCGACATCCGCCATGACGGGCTGGGCGGGCGGCGCCTGCTCAATGTCGCGACCGCGGATCTGCGCAGCGCCTACCGGGCCGGCGAGCGCCTGACCTTTCGCACGTCGGTGAACTACCCGGCCTTCGTCAGCCGTGCCGAGATCCGCATCATCGACCTGGGCCGGCGCGGCCGGCCGACGATCGCCACGATCCCGGTTGCCGGCAACGGAACGGCGCACTGGGTGATGCCCGATGACGGGTCGGGGCGCTTTGCCTATCTCCTGCGGGTCTATGACGGCGCGGGGCGTTTCGATGAAACCGTCGCATCCGGGATCCGCCGCTCGGAAAAGGCCTTTGCAACCCATCGCCAGGTCGGCACGGTTGCCGTCGCCCCGGGCGAGGGCGAAGACCGCACCGCGCGGCGCGGCATTCCGCTGCACGGCGGCATGATCACGGTTTCGGGCAGCGGCGGCGTTCCGGGCGGCACGGCGCGGGTCATGGGTGAAAGCGTTCCTGTGGATGGTGCGGGGCGCTTCGTGATCAGCCGGATCCTGCCGGCGGGCGATCATGCCGTTACCGTCGAGGTGGGCGGCCGGCGCATCACCCGCCATGTCAGCATACCGGAGCCAGAGTGGTTCCGCACCGGCATCATAGACATCACCGCCGGCCTGCGCGAAGGCGGCGCCGGCAGTCTGGACAACAGCTATCTGGATGGCCGCATCGCGTTCTACCTGAAGGGCAGGACGCGCGGCGGCTTCACCATCACCGGCTCGCTCGACACCGGCGACGGCCCGATCGAAGGCATCTTCTCGCGCCTCGACGACAAGGACCCGCGCCGGGTGCTGGAGCGTCTGCGCGAGGATGGCACCGAACTGTATCCGACCTACGGCGACGACAGCACCTTTTTTGACGACACGCCGACGGCCGGGCGCGTATATCTGCGCGCCGAAAGCGACACGCTGCGCCTGACCTGGGGTGACTTCAAGGCCGGGATGACCGGCGCCGGCCTGTTGCAGAACACCCGCGACCTGTATGGCGCCGAGCTGCGCTATCGCTCGCGCGCCACCACGGATCAGGGCGAGCCGCGGTTTTCGGCGGTGGCCTATGCCGCCTCGCCCGATACGCTCTCGCAGCGCGACATCCTGCGCGGCACCGGCGGGTCGGTCTATTTCCTGACCCGCCAGGACATCACCGCAGGTTCCGTCACGCTGAGCGTGCAGACCGTTGACCGTGACACCGGCCGGGTGGTCTCCAGCCGCAGGCTTTCGCCGGGGGTCGATTACACGATCGACCATATCCAGGGCCTCGTGATGCTGACCAGCCCGCTGGAATCGGGAGCCGCCGATGGCGGGCTGATCTCGGATGGCGGGGCGGAGCATGACGTCAATCTTGTCGCCCAATACGAATACACCCCCAGCGGCTCGACCCCGGACGATCTGGCCCTGGGCGGGCGGATCGAGGCCTGGGCCGGAGATCGCCTGCGCCTTGGCGCCACCGTGATGCGCGAAAACGTGGCGGGGGCCGACCAGGACATGCAGGGGGTCGATCTGCGCTATCAGCTGAGCGAGGGCAGCCATGCAGAGGTCGAATATGCCCGGACCGCGGGCCCCGGCCTTGCCCGGTCCTCGTCAACCGACGGCGGGCTGACCATCGTTTCATCGACCGGGCTGGCGACAGCCGGGGCGGGGGCGCTGCGCTTTGACAGCCGTTTCGATCTGCGTGACCTCGGGGTGCAACGCGATGGTTTCGTGGAGCTCTACCATGAACGCAAGCAGGCGGGCTTCTCGACGCTTTCCGAAGACATAACCGCCGACCAGACCCTTTCGGGCGGCGCGTTCGAGGTCGCGCTGAGCCCGCGCCTGAGCTTCGCCGGAGACGTCGAACGGTTCACGCAGGCCGGGGGCAACAGTCGCGACGAGGCCGAACTGCGGCTGGGCCACGAGCTGTCCGAACGCTGGACGATCGAGGGCGGGCTTGCCTTTGTCGACAAGATCACCCTCGGCGATCCGTCGCAAACCGGCCAGCGCACCGATGCCGCGGTCCGGGTTTCGCATCGGCGCTCGGACGACCTGGAACTTTACGCCTTTGGCCAGGGCACGCTCAGCGCGCGCGGCACCATCGCACGCAACGACCGCCTCGGGGCGGGCCTTGATGCGCAGCTCAGCGAAAGGCTGCGGCTGGAGGCCGAGGCATCGGGCGGCACGGCCGGACCCGGCGGCGCGCTGCGGCTGAGCTATGCGCCGAGCGCCGACAGCGAGCTGTATCTGGGCTACACCCTGGATCCGACCCGCGCCGGCGCCGGCGGGCCGCTGCGCGATCGGGGCCGGGTTGTGCTCGGCGGCAGTTACCGGGCCTCCGAACGGGTCACGGCCTACAGTGAAATGGTCCTTGACCGGCCCGGCAACCAGACGTCGCTTTCACGCATGTTCGGCGTGAACTACACGCCCACCTCGGCCTGGACGCTCGGGGCGTCGATCGAGCTGGGCGAGGTGCGCGACGCCACCAGCGGCGATTTCGACCGGCTGGCCCTGTCGCTCGGCGCGGCCTATGCGCGCGACGAAGGCCTGAGCTGGCGTGCACGGCTGGAATACCGCAACGAAGACGGCGTGGGCACGGCGCGCGACCGTGACACCTGGGCGCTGGCGGCCGGCTTCACGAACAGGGTGAACGACGACTGGCGCCTTCTGGGCAGCATCGATGCGCTGATTTCCGACAGCGCGCAGGGCGATTTCCGCAATGGGGAATATGTGAATGCGTCGCTCGGATACGCCTATCGTCCGATCGGCAACGAGAAGCTGAACCTGCTGTTCCGCTACCGCTATCTGCGCGACCTGCCCGGGGAAGACCAGGTCGGCGCCGACGGCACGACGAACCAGCCGCTGCAGGTGAGCAACATCCTGTCCGTAAACGGCAGCTACGATCTTTCGCCCAGGCTCACGATCGGCGGCAAGCTCGGCTACCGCAAGTCGCAGGTTGCGCCGCGCGGAACCTCGGCCTTCACCGACAACACGGCTGTGCTGCTTGCGCTCCGGCTGGACTGGCACCTGACCGGCCGCTGGGACCTCATGGGCGAGGGTCGTGCCCTGTTCACGCGGGAAAGCGGCACGACCGAACTGGGCGCCGTGCTGACCGCCTATCGCCACCTGAACGACAGGGTGAAGCTCGGGGTCGGGGTCGAGTGGGGATCGGTGTCGGACGACCTGACAAGCATCAGCCACGAGGGAGGGGCGCGGCCTGTTCCTGAATCTCGTGAACAAGTTCTGATTCGGGCTCGGGGCCTGTCCGGCACGGCGGCTCCCGACCTGCGGATGACCCGCCCGGCGAGGCTGCGGCCGGAACGGGAGCCCGTGTCCCGGAGGCGGGGTTCCCGGGGCGGTTTCACGGCCGGAGCGGCGCGATTTCCCGGCCGATGCCGGAAGGGCCGGGGGCTTTTCGCGCGCGTCCCGTCCCGCCACAGGTTTCCGCCCTGAGGCGCGGGTCTGTCCCGGGGGCGCGGGCGTCCCGCCGGGCCGGGCTTGTCGATGCGCCGCCATTGATGCGCCGCCCCTGCGCCCTGTGCGGGTTTCTTCCCGGGAGGCGGGTTTCTTTCCGGGGTGCGGATTTCTTCCCGGGGTGCGGGGGGCTGCCCGGGGGTGTTCGGGATCTCTGGCTGGGGTGGTAGGATTCGAACCTACGGTACACGGTACCAAAAACCGCTGCCTTACCACTTGGCTACACCCCAGCAGTGAGGGGCTAATTACGCCGGCAGGCGCGCGCGTTCAAGCCCCGAAATGGTGAAAATCGCGTCGGAGCGCGCCGGGGCGTTCAGATCTTCTGGTCGTATTCGCCCACCGAGGGTTCGGTGCGGATGAAGGCATCGATGTCATGGAAGATCGCGCCCAGCTCGTCCTCGCTCTCGGGGCTTTCGCAGACCACCACCAGGTTGGGCGTGTTCGAGGATGCGCGCACCAGCCCCCAGGCGCCGTTGTCCAGGATCACCCGCGCGCCGTTGACCGTCACGATCCGCTCGATCGTGCGCCCGGCGATCTTGCCGCCGCCGGCGGCGTGCTCTTCCAGCCGGTTCACGATCCGCGCCAGCACGTCGTATTTTTCCTCGTCGGCGCACCAGGGCGACATGGTGGGCGTCGAATGGGTCCGGGGCAGGGCGCGTTTCAGGTCCGACATCTTCATGCCCGGTGCGCGGTCGAGGATCTTGCAGATTTCCACCGCCACCCGCAGGCCGCAGTCGTAACCGCGCCCGATCGGTTCGGCCAGGAAGTAGTGGCCCGATTTCTCGAAGCCGGCCAGCGCGCCCAGTTCCTTGACCCGGCGCTTCATGTGGCTGTGGCCGGTCTTCCAGTAGTCGGCCCTGATGCCGTGTTCGGCCAGCACCGGGTCGGAGGCGAAAAGCCCGGTCGACTTCACATCCGCCACCAAGGTCGCGCCGGGGTGGTCGGCGGCCCAGGCGCGGGCCATGATCACCCCCACCTTGTCGGCGAAGATTTCCTCGCCCTCGTCATCGACCACGCCGCATCGGTCGCCGTCGCCGTCGAACCCCAGCGCCAGGTCGGCGCCCGAGGCCTTCACCGCCGCGGCCATGTCGTGCAGCATCTCCATGGCCTCGGGGTTGGGGTTGTAGTTGGGGAAGCTGTAGTCGAGTTCGGTGTGCAGCGGCACCACCTCCACCCCGATACGTTCGAACAGCTCGGGCGCGAAGGCGGATGCGGTGCCGTTGCCGGTGGCGCAGACGACCTTGAGCCTGCGGCTCATGCGGAAATCGCCCGCGAGATCGTCGAGATAGGCCTCGCGCACGCCCTCGACGAATTCGTAGCCGCCGCCCGGGCGCGCCTCGCCCGCGCCGTTGAGCACGATGTCGCGCAGCTCGTCCATCTCGTCGGGGCCGTGGGTCAGCGGGCGCTCGAAGCCCATCTTGACCCCGGTCCAGCCGTTGGGGTTGTGGCTGGCGGTGACCATCGCCACTGCCGGCACGTCCAGGTGGAACTGGGCGAAATAGGCCATGGGCGACAGCGCCGGGCCGATGTCCCTGACCTGGATACCGGCCTGCATCAGCCCCAGCATCAGCGCGTTCTTGATGGAAAGCGAATAGTCGCGGTAATCGTTGCCGACGACGATCACCGGCGCGATCCCGCGCCGATGCATCTGCGTTCCCAGCCCCAGCCCCAGCGCGGTGATGCCGGGCAGGTTGACTTCCTCGGGGTATTTCCAGCGCGCGTCGTATTCGCGGAAACCCGTGGGCGCGATCATCGCGTCGCGCAGGAAGGGCCAGGTATTCGGAGTGACGGTGGGATGCGGTCTGTTCACGTTGAAAACCCTTTGTAGTAAAATAGTTACAGGCGTATCGGATCGGCCTTGGCCAGCCGGTCGAATGCCATCAGTGTTTCCACCAGCGCGCCCATCCGGTCAAGCGGGATCATGTTCGGCCCGTCCGAAGGCGCGTTGTCCGGGTCTTCGTGGGTTTCGACGAACACGGCGGCGATGCCGAGGCTCACGGCGGCGCGCGCCAGCACCGGGGCAAATTCCCTCTGCCCGCCGGAAGAGCCGCCCAGCCCCCCGGGCTGCTGCACCGCGTGGGTGGCGTCCATCACCACCGGATAGCCGGTGCGTGCCATTTCCGGCAGGGCGCGCATGTCGGCCACCAGGGCGTTGTAGCCGAACGACACGCCGCGTTCGGTCAGCAGGATGCGCCCGTTGCCGGTGGATTCGATCTTGGCCACCACGTTCTTCATGTCCCAGGGCGCCAGGAACTGCCCCTTCTTGACATTGATCGCGGCGCCGGTTTCGCCCGCGGCCAGCAGCAGGTCGGTCTGGCGGCAGAGGAAGGCGGGGATCTGCAGGATATCCACCGCCCCGGCCGCCGGGGCGCATTGTTCGGGGGCGTGCACATCGGTGAGCACCGGCACCTCCAGGGCACGGCGCAGATCGTCGAGGATGCGCAGCCCGGCTTCCATCCCCGGGCCGCGCCGGCCCGAGAGCGAGGTCCGGTTGGCCTTGTCGTAGGAGGCCTTGAACACGAACTGCGCGCCGGCCGCGGCGCACAGCTCCTTCATCCGCCCGGCGATCATCTGCGCATGATCGGCGCTCTCCAGCTGACAGGGGCCGGCGATGAGTGTCAGCGGCGCGTCGTTGGAGATATCGAGATTTCCGATTCTGACGGATTTCATGTCCAATGTCCCCTGCCCCGGTTCCGGTGCGTTTGCCTACCGGATTGATCCCCTGCGGTAAAGCGGCTCAGCCCAGCTGCGCCGAGGGGATGAAGGGGAAGAACGCGCCGCCCGAGCGGATACCGAACCAGCTTTCGCCGGCATGTTCGCCATGGGTGCCGATATCCACCAGCCGATAGAAGCTCTTGCGGTCGATGAGTGCTTCGAGGTCGGCCCGGACCAGGACGTATGGCGCCGGCTCGCCGGTCTCCGGGTCGCGGGCCACGCGGATCGGGTGGTCCGGCCCCGCGGTCGCGAAATCACCGACATTGGTTTCAAAGGTGATGGTCTGGTCCGGCCCGGGCGCGTCGAGATGGAAGTCGACCGCCACGAAGGGGGCGTCGTCCACCTGGATGCGCACCTTCTCGACCGGGGTGACAAGGAAATATTCGTCGCCGTCCTTTCGCAGGATGGTGGAAAACAGCCGCACCAGCTCCGGCCGGCCGATCGGCGTTTTCTGGTAGAACCAGGTGCCGTCGCGGGCGATGCGCATGTCGAGCTCGCCGCAGAACGGCGGGTTCCACAGATGCACCGGCGGCAGGCCCCGGCCGGCGGCGGCCCGGGCGGCGGCGGCGATGCTGGCCGCGTCGGGTTTCACGACTTTTTGTCCGCTCATCCCTTTTGCCGTTTGTAAGCCGGGCCGGAACGCCCGATAATGCCGGACTATAGCGGATCAGGGAGAAATGTCATGACGGATGCCGCCGATCTGACGCGCGAGGTCGAGGCGCTGGGGGAACTTCTCGCCGAGGCAAAGGCCAGCGTCACCCGCCGCTTCATCGGCCAGCAGGATGTTGTCGATCTGGTTCTCGTGGCGCTCCTGTGCGGCGGTCACGGGCTGTTGATCGGCCTGCCCGGGCTGGGCAAGACCCGGCTGGTGGAGACCCTTTCGACGGTGATGGGGCTTGCCGGAGCGCGCATCCAGTTCACGCCGGACCTGATGCCGGCCGACATTCTCGGCTCCGAGGTTCTGGAAACCGCCGCCGACGGCAGCCGGGCCTTCCGCTTCATCCGGGGGCCGGTGTTCTGCCAGCTGCTGATGGCCGACGAGATCAACCGCGCCAGCCCGCGCACCCAGTCGGCGCTGCTGCAGGCGATGCAGGAACGGGCGGTAACGGTTGCCGGGCAGGAACATCCGTTGCCGGTTCCGTTTCACGTCCTGGCCACCCAGAACCCGATCGAACAGGAGGGCACCTATCCGCTGCCCGAAGCCCAGCTCGACCGCTTCCTGCTGCAGATCGAGGTTGCCTACCCGAGCCGCGAGGAGGAACGCGACATCCTGCTGGCCACCACCGGCAGCCGGGAGGAGGAGCCGCGCCCGGTTTTCACCGCAGAGCGGCTCGTCGAGGCGCAGCGGCTGCTGCGGCGGATGCCGGTGGGCGAGCGGGTTCTGGAGCAGATCCTCACGCTGGTGCGCGCTTTCCGCCCGGATGACGAAACCGCCCCGCCGCCGGTGCGCGAAAGCGTCGGCTGGGGGCCGGGGCCGCGGGCATCGCAGGCGCTGATGCTGGCGGTGCGGGCCCGGGCGCTGCTGGAGGGGCGGTTGGCCCCCTGCCCGGAAGACGTCGCAGCGCTGGCGCGTCCGGTGCTCGGCCACCGCATGGCGTTGAACTTCGCGGCCCGGGCCCAGGGGCAGAGCCTGCCGGGGCTGATCGACACGGTTGCCGCACAGGTGCTCCAGGAGCAGGTGGCGGCGTGAGCGGCGGTGCCGTCCAGCTCCGGGGCAGGGCCGAGCGGCTGGCGGGTGCGCTGCCGGCGCTTCTGGCCGATGCCGAACGGCTGGCGGCGACGGTGCTGCCGGGGCTCCACGGGCGCCGGCGGGCGGGCGTCGGCGACGAATTCTGGCAGTATCGCCCCGCATTGCCCGGCGACAGCTCCCGGATGATCGACTGGCGCCGCTCGGCCCGCTCGGATTCCCGCTTCGTGCGGGAACGGGAATGGCAGGCGGCCCAGAGCGTGATGCTCTGGGTCGACAGCTCGGCGGCGATGCGCTTTTCCTCGTCGCGGCACCTGCCGCGCAAGGATGCGCGCGCCCGTCTGCTGGCACTGGCCACGGCGGTGCTTCTGGTGCGTGGCGGCGAACGGGTCGGGCTGGCCGGAGAGCAGGCCCGCCCGCGCCAGGGCACCGGCCAGCTGGCGTATCTCGCCCGGGTTCTGGCCGCCCGGGGGAAGGCATCGGCAGATGCGGCCGGCGCCGATGATGAATACGGGCTCCCGGATGTTTCCGGCCTGCCGAACTGGTCGCGGGCGCTGTTCCTGTCGGATTTCCTGGGCGACATGGAACGGATAGCAGAGGCTCTCTCCGCGGCTGCCCGGCGCGGGGTGCGCGGTGCGCTGGTGCAGCTGCTCGACCCGCAGGAAGAGGCCTTTCCCTTCGAGGGGCGGATCGTGTTCGAAAGCCCCTCGGCCGTGCTGCGCCATGAGACGCTGCAGGCGGGGGATCTGCGCATGCGCTATCGCGAACGGCTGGCCCGGCGCAAGCGGGAGCTGGCCGGGCTGGCCCGCATGTCCGGCTGGCAGTATCACTGC
The DNA here is from genome assembly GCA_026989055.1 of Paracoccaceae bacterium. Lineage (GTDB taxonomy): Bacteria > Pseudomonadota > Alphaproteobacteria > Rhodobacterales > Rhodobacteraceae > JAJRUE01. The sequence goes on along the minus strand of JALSKC010000033.1, from coordinate 8,243 downwards.
CACCATACCGACCGGCCGGCGGCGACGGCGCTGCTGTGGATTCACGCCGCGCTGGAGCGGGGGCGCTGATGGGGGGCGCACTCGGCCTCGGCTTCACCGCGCCCTGGCTGCTGCTGGGGCTGCTGGCCCTGCCGGTCGTCTGGCTGCTGCTGCGGGCGGTCCCGCCGACGCCGCTGAGGCGGATCTTTCCGCCGGTCGTCCTGCTGCTGGGGCTGACGGACGAGAGCAGCCAGGCCGACCGGACCCCGTGGTGGCTGCTGCTGATCAGGCTGGGCGCGCTGGCGGCGCTGATCGCGGGCTTTGCCGGGCCGGTGCTCAACCCCCGGGCAAGCGAGCCGGGCACGCGCCCGCTGCTGATCCTGCTCGATGGCACCTGGGCTGATGCCACGGACTGGCCGGCGCGGCTGCGGCGGGTCGAGGCGGCGCTGGAGGAGGCACGGCAGGCCGCGCGCCCGGTGGCGGTGGTCACGCTTGTCGAGCCGCCGCCGCCGGGGGAGCTGCCCTTCCTTGCCGCGGACGAGTGGCTGCGCCGGCTCGGCGGGCTGCGGCCACGGCCCTGGCAACCGGATCCGGAGGCGGTGGGCGCCTGGGCTGCGGCCCTGGGCGGGTCGTTCGATTCGCTGTGGCTGTCCGACGGGCTCGACCGGCCCGGGCGGGCGGAGCTGTTGCGGGTCCTGCAGGAGGCCGGCAGCCTGATCGTGGCGGAGGGCGGTCTGCCGCTGCTGGGGCTTCGGGAGGCCCGTTACGAGGAGGGGGGCTTCGTGCTGGAGGCGGTGCGCTCCGTCGCCTCGGCCGCCGCGGCCGAGGTTTCGGTCGAGGCGGTCGGCTCCGATCCGGCGGGGCGGGAAACCGTTCTGGCGCGCGCGCCGCTGCGCTTTGCGCCGGGCCGGGCGGAAGCCGAGCTCCGGCTGGAGCTGCCGCTGGAAACGGGCAACCGGGTCAGCCGTTTCGTGCTCCGGGGGCAACGCTCGGCGGCGGCGGTCCGGCTGGCGGATGATTCGCTGAAGCGGCGCAAGGTGGCCCTGGTTTCCGGGGTGACCGCCCGCGAGGGGCTGCGGTTGCTGTCGCCGTCGCATTACCTGCGCAATGCGCTGGCTCCGGGGGCCGAGCTGATCGAGGCCACCCTGGGCGACAGCCTGCTGGCCGGGCCGGATGTGATCGTGCTGGCCGATGTGGCCCGGCTGGCTCCGGCCGAGGCGGACGCCCTGGAGCAATGGGTGCGCGCCGGCGGCATGCTCCTGCGTTTTGCGGGGCCGCGCCTGGCCGCCAGTGATGTCGGCCGCGGGCGGGAGGATCCGCTGATGCCGGTGCGGTTGCGCGTCGGCGGGCGCAGCATCGGGGGGGCGATGAGCTGGGGAACGCCGCGGAGTCTGCGCCCGTTTGCCGAGGGCTCGCCCTTCTTCGGGCTGCCCGTTCCCGCCGATGTGAGCGTTTCGGCCCAGGTTCTGGCCGAGCCGGACCCGGAGCTCGCCCGGCGCGTCATGGCGGCTCTGGACGACGGCACGCCGCTTGTCACCCGCAAGCGTCTGGGGCGGGGGCAGGTGGTGCTGTTTCATGTCACCGCCAGCGCGCAGTGGTCGACGCTGCCGCTTTCGGGGCTGTTCGTGCAGATGCTGGAGCGCCTCGTGGCGGCCGGCCCCTCCGATGCCCTGGCGGCGCAGGCGCCGGAGGGGAGTGACTGGGTTCCCGTGGTCGTGCTGGATGCCTTCGGCACCCTGCGCGCGGCCAGCGCCCTGGCCGGCGTGCCGGGGGAGCGCCTGGCGCGCGCACCGCTGGGTGCAGCCATGCCGCCCGGCCTGTATGAAGATGAGGCGCGCGCGCGCCGGCTGGCGCGCAACGTGCTCGGCCCCGGGGATGTGCTGTCTCCGGCTCGCTGGCCGGAAACGGTGCGCCTGGAGGGGCTGTCGGGGCCGGCGCCCACCGATCTGAAGCCACCGCTGCTGGTGGTTGCGCTGGGGCTGCTGCTGCTCGATGCGCTGGCTGCGCTCTGGCTGGGCGGCCGGCTGCGGCGCCTTGCCGGTCCGTTGGCGGGGGGGCTGGTGCTTGCCGTCTCCCTGGCCGCGCTTGCGCTCTCCCCGGCGCCGGTGCTGGCCCAGGGCGATTCCGGGGCGGGGAGCGCGCGCCGGGATGCGCTTGCGCTCGAAGCGACCACCCAGACGGTGCTCGCGCATGTGCTGACCGGCAATGCGCAGGTGGACCGGGTCGCGCGCGCCGGTCTGCGGGGGTTGTCGGACGTTCTGTTCGCCCGCACCTCGGTCGAGCCGGCCCCGCCGATCGGGGTTGATCTGGAGCGCGACGAGCTGGCCTTCTTCCCGTTCCTTTACTGGCCGGTCACGCCGGATCAGCCGACACCATCGCCCGAAGCCTATGCCCGGCTCAACCGTTATCTGCGCAGCGGCGGGATGATCCTGTTCGATACCCGTGATGGCGATGTGGCCGGCTCGGGAGTTTCCTCGCCCGGCGGGCGGCGGCTGCAGCAGCTGGCCCTGCCGCTGGACGTCCCGCCGCTGGAGCCTCTGCCCGACGATCATGTGCTGACCCGAAGTTTCTATCTGCTGCGGGACTTTCCCGGGCGCCATGCTTCGGGCAAGCTCTGGGTGGAGGCCGCGCCGCCGGATGTGGAGCGTGCCGAGGGGATGCCGTTTCGCAACCTGAACGACAATGTGAGTCCGGTGGTGATCGGGGGCAACGACTGGGCCGCCGCCTGGGCGGTCGACAGGAGCGGGGCGGCGATGTTCCCGGTCGGACGGGGCCGTGCCGGCGCGCGTCAGCGCGAGCTGGCCTACCGTTTCGGGGTGAACCTGATCATGTATGTGCTGACTGGCAACTACAAGTCGGACCAGGTGCATGTGCCGGCGCTGCTGGAAAGGCTCGGGCAATGAACGCCGCTGCGGTGGTCTTCGATCCGCTGGTGTCCTGGCCGCTTCTGGCGCTCGCCGGGCTGCTGGTGGCGGCGGTCACGCTGCTGTCGGCCTGGCGCGGGCTGGCCGGCTGGTGGTTGCGGGCCGCGGGCGGTGGGCTCCTGCTGGCGGCGCTGGCCAACCCGGCGCTTCAGCGCGAGGAACGCCAGCCGCTGGATGACATCGTGATCGCGCTGGTGGACCGCACGGCCAGCCAGGAGCTTTCCGACCGGAGCGCGCAGGTGGATGCGGCGCTGGAGGCCCTGCGCCGACAGGTGGAGGCACGCCCCGGATTCACGCTGGAGGTCGTGACCGTGGGCGATGCCCCCGACAATGCCGGGACGCTTCTGATGGGGGCGCTCGCCGAGGCGCTGGCGCGGTTGCCGCGCGATCGGGTGGCGGGCATCCTGGCGCTGAGCGACGGCCTTGCGCATGACGCCGGGCAGCTGCCGGAGCTGCCGGCACCGCTGCATCTGCTGCAGAGCGGGCGGGCCACGGACTGGGACCGCCGGCTTGTCGTCGGCAATGCGCCGGCCTTCGCGATCCTTGGCGAGGAAGTCACGCTGGTGCTGCGGGTCGAGGATCAGGGAGACCTGCCACCCGGGGCGGGGGAGAGCGCGCTGCTGGAAGTCTCGGTGGACGGCGCCACGCCGCGCCGGCTGGAGGTGCCGGTGGGGCAGGATATTGCCCTGCCGCTGGTTCTGGAGCATGGCGGGGTGAACGTGGTGCGGCTTTCCGTCGGTGCCGCCGGGGGCGAGCTGACCACGCGCAACAACGCCGCCGTGGTCCGGATCAATGCGGTGCGCGACCGGTTGCGGGTGCTTCTTGTCAGCGGCGAGCCCTACCAGGGCGGACGCACCTGGCGAAACCTGCTGAAATCGGACGGCTCCGTGGACCTGGTGCATTTCACCATCCTGCGTCCGCCGGAAAAGCAGGACGGCGCGCCGGTTTCCGAGCTTTCGCTGATCGCCTTTCCCACCCGCGAGCTGTTTCTGGACAAGATAGATCAGTTCGATCTGATCATATTCGACCGCTACCGGCGCCGGGGCATCCTGCCGGGCCCCTACCTGGAAAATGTGCGCCGTTACGTGGAGGAGGGAGGCGCGGTGCTTGTCACCGCCGGGCCCGGCTATGGCGGAGCCGACAGCCTGTTCCGCTCGCCGCTTGGCGAGATCCTGCCGGCGGCGCCGACCTCGCGGGTGGTCGAAGCGGGTTTTCTGCCGGAAATTTCCGAAACCGGGCGCCGCCACCCCGTTACCCGGATGCTGGAGGCGCCGGACCTGCCGGAGGAGGGCGCCGATTCCGGCCGTGCGGGGAAGCCGGGTTGGGGGCGCTGGTTCCGGCAGGTCGAGGTCGAGGCGATCGCGGGCCATACGGTGATGAGCGGGGCGGAGCGCAGCCCGCTTCTGGTGCTCGATCGGGTCGGCGAGGGGCGGGTTGCGCTGCTGGCCTCCGATCACGTCTGGCTCTGGAGCCGGGGGTTCGAAGGCGGGGGACCGCACCGCGAACTGCTGCGCCGGCTGGCCCACTGGCTGATGCAGGAGCCGGAGCTGGAGGAGGAGGCGCTTTCGGCCGAGGCCGACGGGCTCGTGATGACGATCCGGCGGCAGACGCTCGGCGACGGGCCGCGGGAGGTGCAGATCACCGCTCCGGACGGGACCCGGCGGACGGTGCCGATGGAAAAGGTCGCTCCGGGACGGTTCGAGGCCCGGTTCTCGGCGCCGGAGGTCGGGCTGTACCGGCTGGCCGAGGGCGGGCTCGAGGCGGTGGTCGCGCTGGGGCCGCCGGCGCCGCGCGAGTTCGAGGAAACCGTGGCCACCCCGGACCGGCTGGCGGAGGCGGTCGGGGCGCTGCGGGGCGGGGTCTTCGCGCTGGAGGAGGGCTTCCCCGAGATCCGCCTGGTGGGCGAGGGGCGACGGGCGGCAGGACGCGGCTGGCTCGGGCTGACCCCGCGTGGCGCCTACCGCACGCTGGATGTGCTGACGGTTTCCCTGGTCCCGGGCTGGCTTCTGCTGCTTCTGGCCTGCGTCCTGCTGCTGGCGGCCTGGTTGCGCGAGGGGCGCTCTCCCGGCGCTGCCCCCTGAACGGGCCGGAGGTTTCGGCGCTCCGGTGGGCGGTTGCGCGGGGCCGCCCTGCGGGCCGGGGCGGCAGGGGGCGGGTGCCGGCATCCCGGGTCAGCGGCCGAGCTGCACCCGCCTGCCCGGGGCGGACCAGCCATCGACATTGCACCGGGACCGGACGGTCACGAATTCCGTGCCGGGCGGGATCAGCACCCCGGCCAGCGACCGGGTGAACGGCTGTTCGTCCACATGCGGATGCAGCAATTCCCGATAGCCCAGTCGGCTGCCGTCGGGGGCGAGGACTTCCCAGCCGTCGGCGTAGTGATCCCAGCCGGTGTCGGGGTGGCGGATGGTGACCGAAAAGGTCCAGGCGCCGCCCAGGGAATCGCTTCGCACCGCTTCGATCACGGGGGGATCGGCGCGCACCGGCGCGGCGGCGAACTGAACGGCGGCAAACAGGGCGGCGATCGTTACGGACGTGGTTTTCCTCATGGCGGGATGGTGGCACAAGCCGCCAGGTTTGTCGCGCCTCGTTTCCGGCTTTGAGGCTTGTCTTTCGGCAAAATTGGTTATAATTCTTTACCAATACTGCCCAGAAGGATGCCGCCATGCACATTCCCGCCCCTGATCCCGCCGTGCTCGCGCGCAAGCCCCGGCTTGCCGAACGGCTGCGCGCGGTGCTGCCCGACGATGCGGTGATCGACGATCCCACCGAAACCGCCGCCTATGAATGCGATGCGCTGTCGGCCTATGCCTGCGCGCCGATGCTGGCGGTTCTGCCGGCCAGCACGGCGGAGGTTTCGGCGGTGCTGCGCATCTGCCACGAAGAAGGGGTGCCGGTGGTGCCGCGCGGCTCGGGCACCTCGCTGGCGGGCGGGGCGCTGCCCACCGCCGACAGCGTGGTGCTGGGGGTGGCGCGGATGAACGCGGTGCTGGAAGTGGATTACGCCAACCGCTTCATCCGCGTCGAGGCCGGGCGCACCAACCTGAGCGTCACCGGCGAGGTCGAAGCCGACGGGTTCTTCTACGCCCCCGACCCGTCCAGCCAGCTGGCCTGCGCTATTGCCGGCAACATCGCGATGAACTCGGGCGGGGCGCATTGCCTGAAATACGGGGTGACGACCAACAACCTGCTGGGGGTCACCATGGTGATGGCCGACGGCGAGGTGGTCGAGATCGGCGGCGCGCATCTGGATGCGGCGGGGCTGGACCTTCTGGGGCTGATCTGCGGCTCGGAAGGACAGCTGGGGGTGGTGACCGAGGCGACGCTGCGCATCCTGCACAAGCCCGAGGGCGCGCGCCCGGTGCTGATCGGCTTCGACAGCAACGAGGTGGCGGGGCAATGCGTGTCCGACATCATCCGGGCCGGCATCCTGCCGGTGGCGATCGAGTTCATGGACCGCCCCTGCATCGAGGCGACCGAGGCCTTTGCCCACCCCGGCTATCCGGACTGCGAAGCGCTGCTGATCGTCGAGGTGGAGGGCTCGGAAGCCGAGATCGACGCCCAGCTTGCGGTGATCAAGGACATCGCCCGCCGGCTGGACCCGGTGGAACTGCGCGAAAGCGGCTCGGCAGAGGAAAGCGCGAAGATCTGGCTGGGGCGCAAGTCGGCCTTTGGCGCCATGGGACAGATCAACGATTACATGTGCCTCGACGGCACCATCCCGGTGTCGAAACTGCCCTTCGTGCTGAAGCGCATCGGCGAGATGTCGAAGGAATACGGGCTGGGCGTGGGCAACGTGTTTCACGCGGGCGATGGCAACATGCACCCGCTGATCCTGTATGACGCCAACAGGCCGGGGGATCTGGAAAAATGCGAAGCCTTCGGCGCAGACATCCTGAAGCTCTGCGTCGAGGTGGGCGGCTGCCTGACCGGCGAACACGGGGTGGGGGTCGAAAAGCGCGAGCTGATGGGGGCGCAGTTCTCGCCCGACGATCTGGAGGCGCAGATGTCGATCAAGGACGTGTTCGATCCGGACTGGCTGCTGAACCCGGCCAAGGTATTTCCGCTCGAGGCCAGCGCCGGGCGGCGCAATGCGGCGTGAGAGGGAGGAAGGAGCCGCCGGCTCCTCCTGGCCTGCGGCCAATTCACCCCGGGGATATTTCCGACAGGAAGAAGATGATGACACCTGAAAGCGAAGAGCAGCTGGCCGAGGCGCTGGCCGGTGCGACGGGCCCCCTGCGGGTGATCGGCGGCGGAACCCGGCCGGTCGGCAAGCCGGTCGCCGGTGAGGCGCTGTCCACCGCCGCGATGCGCGGCGTGGTGCTGCATGAGCCGGGGGCGCTGACGCTGGTGGTGCGCGCCGGCACGCCGCTGGCCGAGGTGAGCGCGGTTCTGGCGGCGGAAAACCAGCGCCTGGCGTTCGAGCCGATGGATCACCGGGTGTTGCTGGGCACCGCGGGCGCGCCCACCATCGGCGGTGTGGTGGCTGCCAATGTTTCCGGGCCGCGGCGCATCCAGGCCGGGGCCTGCCGCGATTTCCTGCTGGGGGTGCGCTTCGTTGACGGGAATGGGCGCATCCTGAAAAGCGGCGGGCGGGTGATGAAGAACGTGACCGGCTACGATCTGGTCAAGCTGCTTGCCGGCAGTTGGGGGACTCTGGGGGTGCTGAGCGAAGTTTCCTTCAAGGTCCAGGCGATCCCCGAGGCCGAGGCGACGGTGGTTCGCCGCGGGCTGTCCGCGGCCGAGGGGGTGGCGGCGCTGTCGCGCGCGCTGGGCTCGCCCTTCGATGTGGGCGGGGCGGCCCATGCGCCGGCCGGCCTTCTGGCCGACGAGGCGCTGACTCTGGTGCGGGTGGAGGGCATGGAACAGTCGGTCCGCTATCGGGCCGGCCGGCTGGCCGAGGCGGGCGGCGAGATCGTCGAAGCCGGCGAAAGCGCCGATCTGTGGCGGCGCATCCGCGACGTGCGGCCCTTTGCCGGGCGGGCGGGCGCCGTCTGGCGCGTTTCGGTGAAGCCGACGGACGGGCCGGTGCTGTCGGAGCGGCTGACGGCTGCGGGGCTGGCGCACGAGGCGCTGTTCGACTGGGGCGGCGGGCTTGTCTGGCTGCTGGTCGCGGAGCGGGGTGATGCCGGTGCCGGCACCATCCGCGAACAGCTGTCGGGCCTCGGCGGCCACGCCACGCTGATCCGGGCGCCAGAGGAGATCCGCGCCCGGGTGCCGGTGTTCCAGCCGCGCCCGGCCCGGCTGGCGGAGATCGAAGCGGGCATCCGCGCGCGCTTCGACCCGCGCGGCATTCTCAACCCCGGGCTGATGGGATAGGCGATGCGCACCGAATTCACC
>JALSKC010000032.1 GCA_026989055.1 Paracoccaceae bacterium | reverse complement strand
TTCCCCCTCCCCGCCGCTCTCCCCGCCGCTCTCTCCGTGCCTCTCCGCCCGCTCTCCTGCCGCCCCGCTCCCCGAGGTTCCGCCCGCGGTTTCCGGCAGGCGCCCGGCCAGGCGCCCGGCCTCCGTCGGGGCCGGTGCGAAGTGTCGCATATCTCCCGGATATGGCGGAATTTGTGCAATGCTGCCTTGTTTGTGTCCCTTTCCGGGGCCAGTATGCGGCGGGAAGCCCCGTGGCAGCGCCGTTGAAAACAGTCCGGCGCCGCCACATATCGAGGTCATGACAGGGGGAGGCCGGCGTTGCCGCGGTGCGGGGCGCGGGCCTTCCTGCCAAGCGAGGAAGGCAGATGAGCGAGCAAATACAATCCTCTCCGGTCCACCCGGTGCTGCCGCTGCGCGACATCGTGGTGTTTCCGCACATGATCGTGCCGCTTTTCGTGGGGCGCGAGAAGTCGGTCCGGGCGCTGGAAGAGGTGATGCGCGACGACAGGCAGATCCTGCTGTCGAGCCAGGTCGATCCGGGGGTGGACGAACCGGATGCCGAGGGCATCTACCGGGTCGGCGTGCTGGCCAATGTGCTGCAGCTGCTGAAGCTGCCCGACGGCACCGTGAAGGTGCTGGTCGAAGGGCGCATGCGGGTCCGGATCACGAAATTCCTGGACAATGACAGTTTCTTCGAGGCCCGGGCCGAGGTGCTGCACGAGCGCGAGGGTGACGCGGGCGTCGTCGAGGCGCTGGTGCGCACCGTCACCGAAGAATTCGAGCGCTACGCCCGGATCAAGAAGAACATCCCCGAAGAGGCGCTGGCGGCGGTGTCGGAAACCCGCGACCCGGCCAAGCTGGCCGATCTGATCGCCGGGCATCTGGGGGTTGACGTGGCCCAGAAGCAGGAGCTTCTGGAGATGCTCGACATCGCCGAGCGGCTGGAGCGGGTCTATGGCCTGATGCAGGGGGAGATGAGCGTCCTGCAGGTGGAGAAGAAGATCAAGACCCGCGTGAAGAGCCAGATGGAGCGCACCCAGCGCGAATACTATCTGAACGAGCAGATGAAGGCCATCCAGAAGGAGCTGGGCGACGGCGACGAGGGGGCCAACGAGATCGCCGAGATCGAGGAGAGGATCAAGGCCACGAAGCTTTCGAAGGAGGCGCGCGAAAAGGCCGAGGCCGAGCTGAAGAAGCTGAAGAGCATGAGCCCGATGAGCGCCGAGGCGACGGTGGTGCGCAACTACCTCGACTGGCTGCTGTCGATCCCCTGGGGTCGGCGCACGCGGGTGAAGAAGGATCTGGAGCGCGCCCAGAAGGTTCTGGACGGCGATCACTACGGGCTGGAAAAGATCAAGGAGCGGATCATCGAATATCTCGCCGTGCAGCAGCGCTCGCGCAAGCTGAAGGGGCCGATCCTGTGCCTCGTGGGGCCGCCCGGGGTGGGCAAGACCTCGCTCGGCAAGTCGGTGGCGCGGGCCACCGGGCGCGAGTTCATCCGCATCAGCCTCGGCGGGGTGCGCGACGAATCCGAGATCCGCGGCCACCGGCGGACCTATATCGGCTCGATGCCGGGCAAGATCATCCAGTCCCTGAAGAAGGCGAAAACCACCAACCCGCTGATCCTGCTCGACGAGATCGACAAGATGGGCCGCGATTTCCGCGGCGATCCGGCCAGTGCCCTGCTCGAGGTGCTGGACCCGGAGCAGAACGCGGGTTTCGTCGATCACTACCTCGAGGTCGAATACGACCTTTCCGACGTGATGTTCATCACCACCGCCAATTCCTACGACATCCCGGGCCCGCTGCTGGACCGGATGGAGGTGCTGCCGCTGGCCGGCTATACCGAGGAGGAGAAGCGCGAGATCGCCCGCCGGCACCTGATTCCGAAACAGGTGAAGAACCACGGGCTCAGGGATGGCGAGTTCGAGATCGGCGACGAGGCGCTGATGAACATCATCCGCTACTACACCCGCGAGGCGGGGGTGCGGAACCTGGAGCGCGAGATCGCCAAGCTGGCCCGCAAGGCGGTGACCAGGCTGGTGCGCGGCGAGAGCGGGAAGGTCGTTGTCACCCCCGACAATCTCGAGGAGTTTCTCGGGGTGCGCAGGTTCCGCTACGGGCTGGCCGAACAGGAAGATCAGGTCGGCGTGGCCACCGGGCTGGCCTGGACCAGCGTCGGCGGCGACCTGCTGTCGATCGAGGCGCTCAAGCTGCCGGGCAAGGGCCGGATGAAGACCACGGGCAAGCTGGGCGAGGTGATGAAGGAAAGCATCGACGCGGCGTCCAGCTATGTGCGCTCGATCGCGCCCTCGATCGGGGTGCGGCCGCCGGATTTCGGACGGATCGACATCCATGTGCATGTGCCCGAGGGCGCCACGCCCAAGGATGGGCCGAGCGCGGGGGTGGCGATGGTGACGGCGATCGTCTCGGTGCTCAGCGGCATTCCGGTGCGCAAGGATGTCGCCATGACCGGCGAGGTGACGCTGCGGGGCAACGTGCTGGCGATCGGCGGGCTGAAGGAAAAGCTGCTGGCGGCGCTGCGCGGCGGAATCGCGACGGTGCTGATCCCGGAAGAGAACGAGAAGGACCTGGCCGAGATCCCGGACAATGTGAAGGAGGGGCTGGAGATCATCCCGGTGGCCCATGTGCAGGATGTTCTCGAACGGGTACTGGTGCGCGCGCCCGAGCCGATCGAATGGGACGAGGCGGCCGAGGAAGAGGCCGCCCGGGCCCGGGCGGCGCTTGCCGCCGGGGCAGAGCCGGGGGCTACCGCGCACTGAGGCTTCCACGGCCTCCGCACGCCTGTCTGCCGTGCCCGGGGCGCGGCGTGCGGAACATCCGCCTTTTTTCGCTCGGCGGCAGATTCGCGGCAGGGTGGCGCGCGCATCGATTCCGGGCGCGCGGGGGGCGCGTCCGCCCCTCTGCCGTGCCGCTTTCGCACCGGGGGTGAAGGGTTTCGTGGAAGGGGTTCGTGCCGGTGCGGGACGGGCGGGCAGGGCCGGTGGGCCGGGAGCGCTCGGGGTTCAACCGAACAGAGGCAACCGGCAGTGGAAAACCTCCGCCTTTTCCGTTACTCGTTGAGGAAGGCGAAACGATACGGGTGCACGGGGAGATGACGAGCAGGAAAACCGCCTCCGGCAGCGGCAAGACCGGCAGCGCGCGCCGAACCACCGGGGGAGGCAGGACGCGCAGCGCGACCGCCTCCGGGGGCGCGTCGAAGAAGTCTTCGGGAGGGGCCTCGAAAAGCACTCCGGAAAGTGCCCCCGCCTCTCCCGCGAAAACCGCTCCTGAAACCGCTCCTGAAACCGCGCCGAAAGCCGCCGCCGGAGCCGCGGCTGCGGGCGGCGGGGCGTCTGCCGGCGGGGCCGGAACCGCCGGCGCGTCAGGCGCGGCGCAGCCGGAAGAGAACCCGCCCCGGGCCGAGTCTCCCCCGCCGCCGTTGCGCCGCAAGGAGCTGGTGTCGCGGGTCGCGGCGGCGAGCGGGTTGAAGCCCGGCGTGATCAGGCCGGTCCTCGAAGGGGTGCTGGCAGAGATGGGCCGGGCGCTGGCCGCCGGCGAGGGGCTGAACCTGCCGCCGCTGGGAAAGCTCGTGGTCAAGCGCAGCAAGGAGGTCGGCGACAGCCAGATCATGATCTGCCGGCTGCGGCGCAAGATCCCCGGAAAATCGCCGGCCACCCCTCTTGAACCACCAGCGAAGGAAGGCTAAACAGCCCGCCAGCGGGTGATTAGCTCAGTGGTAGAGCGCTTCGTTCACATCGAAGATGTCGGGAGTTCGAATCTCTCATCACCCACCATCTTCCGCGCCGCCATCTTCCGCACCGCCATATTCCGCGCCGAGGCTCCCGCGCCGCCGCCGTCCTTTGCGGCCTGTCCCTCGTGCCGTCGCCATCCCCCGCCCGATCTCCCGCCTGCGCGGGGCCCTCAGCGGGCGATTCGCGCCTCCTCCCCTCTGATCCGCTGCGCCGGCCCGGCTGCGCTTCCTGGCTGCACCCGCCATCGGCCGTGCCGGAGAAGCGGCACGGAAATGTTCGGATTTTCCCGCGAGTTCCGCTTGACGGGCGCCGGGCGCGGCCCTAAAAGGCCCCCTGTCGGGCATCGCTCCCGGCAGGAGATGCGCGGTTGTAGCTCAGTTGGTTAGAGTACCGGCCTGTCACGCCGGGGGTCGCGGGTTCGAGCCCCGTCAACCGCGCCACTCCTCCTCCCGCCCTGTCCCGTCTTTCCTGCCGGTGCCCTGCTGCCGCCTGAGGCCCCTGCCGGTTCCTGTGTTCCTGTGCCGCAATCTCCTGCGCGGGGCGCGGCTCCGGCCCGGGGCGATTCCGTCCGTCCGGCCGGTGGGCGCAGGATCCGGGCGGCGCGGTGCGCGCAGCGGCTGGATACATGTTCCCTCTTCTCCGGGAAATCCCACGGAAACATATTCCTTTTTTCGAATATATTTCTTGACCGCGGCCGCGAATGCTGCTTCAAGGCGGGCATGAAGATTCTCGACCGCCTCCCGCTGCTGCCGCTTCTGTTTCTGGCCCTGTTCCTCGGGCTGGCGCCGCTTGCCCCCGAGCCGCATCTGATCGAAAAGCTGCGCATGCTGCTTGCCGGCAGCCTGGCGCGGCCGATCGACATCTTCGATCTGGTCATGCACGGCGCGCCCCTGCTGCTGCTTGCCGCCAGGGTCCTGCGCCTGCTCGTGGCGGGCCCGGCCGACCGGGCCGGCTGATGCTGGAGCTGATCGATCAGACACCGCTGCTCTATGCCGTCATCGCCGCGGCCACCCTGGGGCTTGCGCCCTTCTTCCCCGAGCCGCATATCGTGGAAAAGCTGCGCATGCTGCGCACCGGGCAGCTGAAGCGTCCGCTGGACATCTTCGATCTGCTGCTGCACTTGGCGCCCTTCCTGTTCCTGGCGGTCAAGCTTGCGCGAATGGCGGCCGGCGCCGGCGGCTGAAACCGCGCCGGCCGACAGGCCGCGCGCGCCGCGCAACGGCCATGCCACGGGCAGGGGCCCGGGCCGCCCGTGCCGGGCGGTGCCTCCGGCGGGAGTATTTCCGGCAAGATGAAAGGCCGTCTTCATCTTGCTCCAAATACTCATTTGCGGCCTGTCCGCCAGCGCTAACGGCTCAGCGCATCGAGAATGCGTGCCCAGGAGCGGATCCCCTTGTGGAAGCTTTCCAGGTCGTATTTCTCGTTCGGGGAATGGATCCGGTCGTCGTCCTTGCCAAAGCCGATCAGCATCGCGTCCATGCCCAGGATGTCCTTGAAATGGCCGGCAATCGGGATCGAGCCGCCGCAGCCCACATAGGCGGCCGGGCGGGGCCATTCGTCGCTCAGCGCCTGGCGCGCCTTTTCGAAGGCCGGATCGTCGGTGGACATCTGCACCCCCGGAGCCCCTTTTTCGGAATGAAATGTCGCGGTGCAGTCCGGCGGCAGCATGTCCTTGACGTATTTGACGAAGGCCTCGTGGATCGCCTGCGGATCCTGCTTGCCGACCAGGCGGAAGGACAGCTTGCAATGGGCCTCGGCCGGCAGCACGGTCTTGAAGCCGTCGCCGGTATAGCCGCCCCAGATGCCGTTCACGTCGCAGCTGGGCCGCGACCAGATCATTTCCAGCGGCGTGCGGTCCATCTCGCCCGCCGGCACCGTCAGGCCGACATCGGCCAGGTATTTCTCGTGGTCGAAATGCAGCCCCTGCCACTGGGCGCGGATCTCGTCGGACAGTTCCGCCACGCCGTCGTAGAAGCCGGGCAGGGTGATGCGGCCCTGCGCGTCGTGCAGCCCGGCGACGATCCTCGCCATCACCCGGATCGGGTTGATGGCGATCCCGCCGTACATGCCCGAGTGCAGATCGCGCGACGGGCCGCGAATGGTGAATTCTTCGCTCACCAGGCCGCGCAGACTGGTGGTGATCGCCGGCACCGCGCTGTCGAACAGGCCGGTGTCGCAGATCAGGGCGATGTCGGCACGCAACTCGTCGGCATGCGCGCGCAGGAACGGCACCAGCGAGGGCGAGCCGCTTTCCTCTTCGCCTTCGAACAGGAAGGTGATGCGGCAGGGCAGGGCGCCGTGAACCGCGATCCAGGCGCGGCAGGCCTCGACGAAGGTCATCAGCTGGCCCTTGTCGTCGGAGGCGCCGCGCGCGCGGATCACCCGGCCCTTCGGCCTGTCCTCGACCGCCGGGTCGAAGGGGTCGCGGTCCCAAAGTTCCAGCGGGTCGACGGGCTGCACGTCGTAGTGGCCGTAGAACAGCAGCTGCGGGCCGGTCTCGCCCGCGTGACCCACCACCATCGGGTGGCCCGGAGTCGGGCGTTTGGAGGCTGTCACGCCAAGCGATTTCAGATCCTCCACCAGCCAGTCGGCGGCCCGGTCGCAATCGGCCTTGTAGGCCGGGTCGGTGGAGATGGAGGGTATCTTCAGGAAGGTTGCAAGTCGCTTCAGGGCGGGTTCGAGTTCCCCGTCGATTCGGGCGAGAACCTGATCGAGTGACATGGGCCGTCCTTTGCGTGCCGGGATGGCGGTTTCGGGTATCGCCGCAGGATGCGGCGGCGCTGCGGACAGACTATCAGCGCCGGGGAAGCTGTCCAGTACTGCCGGCCTGGCATGTGTCGGGCCGGGCCCGCGTGCGTCGGGTGCGGTGCGGCGCGCGGCAAAACGTATCATTCCGCGGAAGTGATTGGATTTGCCCGGTCCATGATGCTAGGGAGTCGGCGGCCGGGCGCGGGAGTGCAGCCGGGCGCGCGCGCAGCGGCGCGGTGCGGACGGGACGGCCGGGGCACAGCCGAACGGGAGAAGCGGAACGTGAACCATGCCGAAAGGATCGAGGCGGCGCTGAAGCGGCTGCACGAGGAGG
The DNA here is from genome assembly GCA_026989055.1 of Paracoccaceae bacterium. GTDB lineage: Bacteria > Pseudomonadota > Alphaproteobacteria > Rhodobacterales > Rhodobacteraceae > JAJRUE01. Next base: position 15,704 of record JALSKC010000032.1, on the reverse strand, counting down.
GGCGCTACCGCACCTTCATCGAGATCGAACGCCGCCGGGGGCACTTTCCGAACGCGGTCTGGAAACGCCCGGACGGAACCGAGCGCCCGGTAACCGTCTGGTGCGGCAACGATTACCTGGGCATGGGGCAGCATCCGGCGGTCCTGTCGGCGATGCACGAGGCGCTCGACGCCACCGGCGCCGGCTCGGGGGGAACGCGCAACATCTCGGGCACCACCGTCTATCACCGGCGCCTGGAAGCGGAACTGGCCGACCTGCACCGCAAGGAAGCGGCGCTGGTCTTCACCTCCGCCTATATCGCCAACGATGCGACGCTGAGCACCCTGCCGAAGCTGCTGCCGGGGCTGATCATCTACTCGGATGCGCTCAACCACGCCTCGATGATCGAGGGCATCCGGCGCAACGGCGGCGCCAAGCGCATCTTCCGCCACAACGACGTTGCCCATCTGCGCGAGTTGCTGGAAGCCGATGAGCGTGACGCGCCGAAACTGATCGCCTTCGAATCGATCTATTCCATGGACGGCGATTTCGGACCCGTAGAGGCGATCTGCGACCTGGCCGAGGAATTCGGCGCGCTCACCTATGTCGACGAGGTGCACGCGGTGGGCATGTACGGGCCCCGCGGCGCCGGGGTGGCCGAGCGCGACGGGCTGATGGGGCGTATCGACATCATCAACGGCACGCTCGCCAAGGCCTATGGCGTGCATGGGGGATATATTGCCTCCAGCGAGAAGATGATAGACGCCATAAGGTCCTACGCGCCGGGGTTCATCTTTACCACAAGCCTGCCGCCCGCGGTGGCCGCCGGGGCGGCGGCGTCGGTGAAGCACCTGAAGACCGACCAGGCGCTGCGCGACAGGCAGCAGGAGAACGCCCGCATTCTCAAGATGCGGCTGAAGGCGCTGGGCCTGCCGATCATCGACCACGGCAGCCATATCGTTCCGGTGCATGTGGGCGATCCGGTGCATTGCAAGAACCTGTCGGACCGGCTGCTGGAAGAACACGGCATCTATGTCCAGCCGATCAACTTCCCCACCGTTCCCCGGGGCACCGAGCGGCTGCGCTTCACGCCCTCGCCGGTGCACGGGCCCGACGATATCGACCGGCTCGTGCGCGCGCTCGACACGCTCTGGTCGCGCTGCGCGCTGAACCGGGCGGAACTCAGCGCATGAGGCTCCGTGCGCCGTCGCCGGATGGTGCGGCTGCGGGGAATGTGGTAACCTTTCGGCAGTAATCTGCCGGCATCTCGAATCGGTGCCACATCGGGACAGGACATCATGGGGCAGGGCGGATGATCGGGCGGGGGCAGACCCCTCCGGCGGGGTCGGAAGCGAAGCCGCGGGGCTTCGACGACTTCGAGCTACGCCTCGGTGACGTGATGCGCGGCGAGCGGGCCACGCTCGGCAAGTCCCTTCTGGATGTGCAGCGCGACCTCAGAATCCGGGCCAGCTACATCGCGGCGATCGAGAATGCCGACCCGGAAGCCTTCGAGACACCGGGTTTCATCGCCGGATACGTGCGCTCCTATGCCCGCTACCTCGGGCTCGATCCGGAGTGGGCCTATGCGCAGTTCTGCCGGGAGAGCGGCTTTTCCACCGCGCACGGCATGTCGCCGGCCGCCTCGGCGAACCGGCCGCCCGGCCCGGCACGCTCCGCGCGTCGCGCCGAAGATCCGCTGGCCGATCCCAACGCGCTCTTCATTCCGCGCGGCAGAAGCTTCTGGGCGGGGCTGGAGCCGGGGGCGCTCGGCTCGCTGCTGGTCCTGCTGATGCTGATCTCGGCGATCGGCTACGGCGGGTGGTCGGTATTCCGCGCGGTGCAGAGGGTCGAGCTGGCGCCGGTGGAACAGGCGCCCGGCGTCGGCACCGAGATCGTTGCCCTCGTCAGCGCGCCTCCGGAGCGGGAGGAAGACCCTTCCGGGGTGCCGGCGGTGAAACCGGACCCCGAGGCGCTCGACCGGCTCTACCGTCCGCAGGCGCTGGATCTGCCGGTGCTGGAGCCCCGGGATCCCCCGATCGCGACCCTCGATCCGATGGCGGTGGGAAGCTTCCCGCCGCTGCGAGGTGTCGCCGCCGGTCGCACGCGCGGGAGCGACCTGCTCCGGCCGGGTTCCGGAAGGCGGGCCGGGGCGGGCGAAACCGCAGCGCCGGAAGTGGCAGTGCCGGTAAGGGTGGTGGCCGAGGAGGAGCCCGAGGTGGCCCTGCATGCGCTGCGCCCCACCTGGGTGCGGGTGCGGGCGGCGGACGGGACGGTGCTCCTGGAAAAGATCCTCGATGCCGGCGAGCATTATGTCGTGCCACGGCGCGAGGCGCCGCCGGTGCTGCGCGCCGGTAATGCGGGGGCGCTTTATTTCGTCGTCAACGGCGTCTATTACGGCCCGGCCGGAACCGGGCCCAGCGTGGTCAAGAACGTGGTCCTGTCGCCGGCGGCGCTTGCCGAGGCATATGCGCGCGCCGATCCCGAGGCGGATACGGCGCTGGAGCGTTTCCTGGCCGAAGCGGGAGGCGGCCCGGAGGCGGGCGGCGGGCGATGAAGCTTCCGCCTCGTCGGAGCCCTGCGGATGCGCCCGAATGGCCGCCGGGGCGTTCGGCCAATTCGATGGCGTTGTCGATGAGCGGCGAATGAGAAAACCGGATGGGAATGGGAAGGGAGTGTCGATGAGGGGAATCCTGCTTTCCGCGCTGATCCTGCTGGGCGGCGCACCGGCCGCGGTGGCCCAGGGAGCGACGGGCGGTGCCCCGGAGCTTCGGGGCGTGGTCTACAAGAACCCCTGGTGCGGCTGCTGCGGCAGCTGGGTGCGGCACATGCGGGAGGCCGGGTTCGAGCTTGTCGTCCATGACGTGGAGGACATGAGCCCGTTCAAGCGGGCGGCCGGGGTGCCGGAGGAACTGCAGTCCTGCCATACGGCGGTGGTCGGCGGTTACGTGATCGAGGGCCATGTGCCCGCCGCCGACATCCGCCGGCTGCTGGCCGAGGCGCCGCAGGCGCGTGGCCTTTCCGTGCCGGGGATGGTGATCGGCTCGCCGGGGATGGAAAGCGGCGGACAGCGCGAGCCCTATCAGGTGCTGCTGTTCTCCGACGGGCGCGCGCCTTCCGTCTATGCGGCCTACTGAGCCCGGAGCCGGCCGCGCCCGGGCCGCTGCCGGGGAGCGCCCGCCTTCGGAACATGCGTGAGCGGCGCGCTCCCGCGGGTGCTTGCCTCTGCCGTGCAACCGGCATATCTGGAAGCGGAACGCCGCTACCGCGGGCCTCCGCAGCAGACTGGACACAGATGACGCACAACCCGATCCGCCCCTGGCGCAACATAGAGCGCCGCCGCTCGCGCCGGATCCACGTGGGGCCGGTGCCGGTGGGCGGCGGGGCGCCGATCGCGGTGCAGACGATGACCAACACCGACAGCTCCGATGTCGCCGCGACGCTGGCGCAGGTCGTGGCGGCTGCCGAGGCGGGGGCCGATCTGGTGCGGGTTTCCGTGCCCGACGAGGCGGCAAGCCGGGCGCTGAAGGAGGTCGTGGCCGAAAGCCCGGTGCCGATCGTGGCCGACATCCACTTCCACTACCGGCGCGCCATCGAGGCGGCCGAGGCCGGCGCCGCCTGCCTGCGGATCAACCCCGGCAATATCGGCTCCAGGGAGCGGGTCGGCGAGGTAATCGCGGCGGCGCGCGCGCATGGCTGCGCGATCCGCATCGGGGTGAACGCCGGTTCGCTGGAACGGCATCTGCTGGAGAAATACGGCGAACCCTGCCCCGAGGCGATGGTCGAAAGCGCGCTGGAGCATATCCGGATTCTCGAAGAGCACGACTTCCGCGAATACAAGGTCAGCGTGAAGGCCTCCGACGTGTTCATGTCGGTTGCCGCCTATCAGGCGCTGGCCGAGGCCACCGACGCGCCGCTCCATCTGGGCATTACCGAGGCCGGGGCGTTTCTGCCGGGCACGGTGAAATCGGCGATCGGGCTGGGCAGCCTGCTGTGGGCCGGGATCGGTGACACGATCCGGGTGTCGCTGTCGGCCGATCCGGTGGAGGAGGTGCGCGTCGGCTACGAGATCCTGAAAAGCCTCGGGCTGCGCCACCGCGGGGTGAACATCGTTTCCTGCCCCTCCTGCGCGCGCCAGGGCTTCGACGTGATCGAGGTGGTCGCGCAGCTCGAGGAGCGGCTGGCCCATGTCAGGACGCCGATGAGCCTGTCGATCATCGGCTGCGTGGTGAACGGACCCGGAGAGGCGCTGATGACCGATGTCGGCTTTACCGGCGGCGGGGCCGGGCACGGCATGCTCTACCTGGCCGGCAGGCAGAGCCACAAGCTGTCGAACGAGGAGATGATCGAGCAGATCGTCGCCGAGGTCGAGCGCCGCGCCGCCGAGATCGAGGCGCAATCCGCCGTGGCCGACCGGCGCGGCGCTTCCGCGGAGCCCGGGGCGTGAGACTGTCGCGGCGCAGTGCCGTGGATCCGTTCATCGTGATGGACGTGATGGAGGCCGCTCGCCGGGCCGAGGCCGCCGGGCGGCGGATCATCCACATGGAGGTGGGGCAGCCGGGAACCCCGGCGCCGGCCGCGGCGCGCGCCGCGCTGGCCCGGGCGCTGGAGGGCAACCCGCTGGGCTATACGGTGGCGCTGGGGCTGCCGGCGCTGCGCGAGGGTATCGCCGCGCTCTACCGGCGCCGCCACGGGCTGGACATCGACCCGGGACGGATCGTCGTCACCGCCGGTTCCAGCGGCGCCTTCCTGCTTGCCTTCACGGCGCTGTTCGATACCGGGGAACGGGTGGCGCTGGGGGCGCCGGGCTACCCCTCCTACCGGCAGATCCTGCGGGCGCTGGGCCTCGTGCCGGTGGAGATCGGGACGACCATGGAAAACCGCCTGCAGCCCCGCCCCGGGGAGATCCCCGCCGCTGCGCGCGGGCTGATCGTCGCCTCTCCGGCCAACCCGAGCGGCACCATGCTGGGGCGTGACGAGCTGAAGGCGCTGGTGGAGGCCTGCGCCGGGCGTGGCATCGCCCTCATCTCCGACGAGATCTACCACGGGATAGAATACGAGACCGCCGCCGTCAGCGCGCTGGAGATCAGCGATGACGTCTATGTGATCAATTCGTTCTCCAAGTATTTTTCCATGACCGGCTGGCGGGTGGGCTGGATGGTGGTGCCCGAGTCCCATGTGCGCAGCATCGAGCGGCTGGCGCAGAACATGTTCATCTGCGCACCGCATGCCTCCCAGCTGGCGGCGCTGGCGGCACTGGAGTGCGAGGACGAGCTTCAGGCCAACCTGGCCGTCTACCGGGAAAACCGGGCATTGATGATGGAAGGGCTGCCGCGCGCCGGCTTCGGGCGGATCGCGCCGCCCGATGGCGCCTTCTACTTTTATGCCGATGTATCGGAGATCACCGATGACAGCCGCGCCCTGGCGGCCGCGATCCTGGAACAGGCCGGGGTGGCCCTCACGCCGGGGCTGGATTTCGACAGCCGGCGCGGTGCCCGGACGCTGCGCTTTTCCTATGCCGGCAGAACGGAAGACATCGCCGAGGGGCTGGCGCGGCTGCAGGCCTTCATGGCGGCGCTCCGGGGCGGTTGATGCCGCCGGAGCGCGCCCTATACTGCCCCTGCAAGGGCCGGGCAGGGCGATGATGACAGGCAGGACGGCAGGGTTCCGGAACGGGCGGGCGCGGCCGGGAGCGGCACGGGCGCATCGCCGGCGGTGTCCGGGTGCGTCGGGCGCGGGGCTTCCTCCGGCCCCGGCCGGAGGGGCAGTTCCGGCGCCGTTCCGCGGGGCGCTCCGAGGGGCGCTCCGCGGGCTGGGCGGCGGCCTTGTCCTCGCCTTGTTCCTGGCCTCCTTGTTCCTGGCCTTCGGAGGCGGTGCGGCCCTGGGTGCGGGCCAGGGGGTGCCACGGGCGGCGGAGCCGGTCGCGGCGGGGGAACCGGCCCCGGCAGCCGCGCAGGGGCAGGGTTTCAGCGCCCTGGCCCGGGTGATTCCGGAAGGGTCGCTGCTGCGCGATTCCGGGGCGGCAAGCGAGCTGACGCTGCTGCTGAGCCAGCCGGTTCCCTACCGGCTGTTCACCCTCGACGGCCCGCGCCGGCTGGTGATCGATTTCCACGAGGTGGACTGGAGCGGGTTCGATGCGCGGGCCTTCGACCGCTCGCAGGCGGTCGGCGCCGTGCGCACGGGGGTCGTGCGCCCGGGCTGGTCGCGGATGGTTCTCGACCTGACCCGGCCGATGCGGGTGGAAACGGCGGCGCTGCTGAGCAGGCCGGCCGACGGGCGGGCCCGGGTCGTGCTGCGTCTGGAGCCGACCGACGCCGAGGCCTATGCCGCCACGGCCGGGGCCCCGGCCGGCGCGCTGCTGCCGGTGCCCGAACCGCCCGCGCCGGCGCCGGGCAGGGCGGAGGGGCGGCTGCGGGTGGTGCTCGATCCCGGGCACGGGGGGATCGACCCGGGGGCCGAACGGGCCGGGGTGAGCGAAGCGGATCTCATGTTGACCTTCGCGCGCGAGCTGCGCGACGTGCTGCGCCGCACCGGCCGGTTCGAGGTGGCGCTGACGCGCGATTCCGACATCTTCGTTCCGCTGGAAACCCGGGTCGCGATCGCGCATCGCAGCGGGGCGGACGTGTTCTTGTCGCTGCACGCCGATGCGCTGATCGAGGGGCGGGCTTCCGGTTCGACCGTCTATACGCTTTCCGGGACCGCATCGGATGCCGCTTCGCGCAAGCTGGCCGAGCGCCACGACCGGGCCGACCTGCTGGCCGGGGTCGATCTGTCCGGGCAGGATGACGTGATTGCCCTGGTGCTGATGGACATGGCACGCATCGAAACCGCGCCGCGCAGCGAGAGCCTGGCCCGGGCGCTGGTCGAGGGGCTGCGCGCGACGGTGGGCACCCACAAGCGGCCGCATCTGCGCGCCGGCTTTTCCGTGCTCAAGGCGCCCGACATCCCCTCGGCCCTGATCGAGATCGGCTTCCTGTCATCGCCGCGCGACCGCAGCCGTCTGCTCGATGCCGACTGGCGGGCGCGCGCGGCAGCGGGGATCCGCGACGGGCTTCTGCGCTGGGCCGATGCCGATGCCGCCGAGGCGCCGTTGCGCCGCCGCTGAGCGGCGCCGGCGCGGCGGAACCGGGGCGGGTGCGCGGGAAATTCCCGTGAGGCCCCCGCCTTCCCGGTGACCGCCTTCCCGGTGACCGGCGGGCCGCCCTGCCGGGAGCTTCAGCCGCCGGAGCGCCGGGCGAACAGCCCGGCATCGCGCACCGCGCGACGCATGGCGTTGGATTTGTGAACCGTTTCCTGATACTCGGCCTCGGGGTCGCTGTCGTGCACGACGCCGCCGCCGGCCTGGATGTAGAGCGTCTCGTCCTTCAGCACCGCGGTGCGCAGGGCGATGCACATGTCCATGTCGCCGCTGGCGGAGAAATAGCCCACCGCGCCGCCGTAGATGCCGCGTTTTTCCGGCTCCAGCTCGTCGATGATCTCCATCGCCCGCAGCTTGGGTGCCCCCGAAACCGTGCCCGCGGGCATGCCGGCCAGCAGTGCCGAGAGCGCATCTTCCTCCTCGCGCAGCTCGCCCACCACGTTGGAGACGATGTGCATCACGTGGCTGTAGCGTTCGATCACGAACTGCTCGGTCGGCCGCACGCTGCCGATCTTCGCCACCCGGCCCACGTCGTTGCGCCCCAGATCCAGCAGCATCAGATGCTCGGCGCGTTCCTTTTCGTCGGCAAGCAGGCTTTCCTCGTTGGCCCTGTCCTGCTCCGGGGTGGCGCCGCGCGGGCGGGTGCCGGCGATCGGGCGGATGGTGATCTGCCCGTCCATCACCCGCACCAGGATCTCCGGGCTGGCGCCGATCACCTGGAAACCGCCGAAGTTGAAGAAGAACATGAAGGGCGAGGGGTTTGTGCGCCGCAAGCTGCGGTAGAGCGCAAACGGCGGCAGGCTGAAGGGGAGCGACCAGCGCTGGGAGGGCACCACCTGGAAGATGTCGCCCTTGCGGATGTATTCCCGGGCCCGCTCCACCGCCGCCATGTAACCCTCGCGGGTGAAGTTGGAAACCGGCTCCTGCGCGGGAGCCGCCTCGCCCAGGTCGTAGCCGGCGCCGGCCGGCTGGCGTTCCAGCTCGCGCACCGCATCCATCACCCGTTCGGCCGCCTGCGCCCAGGCCGCGCGGGCGGAAAGGCCGCTGCCCGCCCAGGCCGGGGAAATCACGATCACCTCGCCCTTCACCCCGTCGAGCACCGCCACCACCGAGGGGCGCAGCAGCACCGCATCGGGCAGGCCCAGCGGGTCGGGGTTGATGTCGGGCAGGCGCTCGACAAGGCGGATCATGTCATAGCCCAGATAGCCGAACAGCCCGGCCGAGGCCGGCGGCAGCCCTTCCGGCAGCGCGATCCGGCTTTCGGCCAGAAGCGCGCGCAGATTGTCCAGCGGCGGGCCGGGCTGGGCCACGAAGGCATCGGCATCGAAGCGCGCATCGCGGTTGATGCGCGCCTGTTCGCCGTGGCACTGCCAGATCAGGTCCGGCTTCATGCCGATGATGGAATAGCGTCCGCGCAGCTCTCCGCCGGTGACGCTTTCCAGGATGAAGCTGTCGGGGCGGGCCGCGGCCAGTTTCAGCATCAGCGATACCGGCGTGTCCAGATCGGCGGCGATCCGGGTATAGACAACCTGGTTCTCGCCGGCCTCGAAGCGGGCGGCGAAGAAATCGTCATATGCGGGCAGCAGGCTCATTTCCGGCTCAGGGGAACTGGGCGTGCACGGCATTGATCGCGCCCTGATCGAGCGTGATCCCGGCGTCCTGTTCCAGCGCTGCGGCGAAGGCGTTCAGGGCGTCCTGCCCCAACCCCTGGCGGACCTCGGCGCGCAGCGCCGCTTCGGCGGCCCGGAGGTCGGGGTCGCTCCGATCCGGGGGGAGGATCTCGTTCAGCTGCACGAGCGCCACCCTGCCGGGGCCGGCGATCAGCGCGCTTTCGCCCGGCGCGAGGGTGAAGACGCGCTCCATCATCCCCGGCGGGGCGTCCTCGATGAAGGCGGTGCGCAGGCGCCGGGTTTCCACCGTCACCGGCAGGCCGAGCGACGACAGCGGTCTGCCGGGCTCCAGCCGCGCCAGGAGCGCCTCGCCCTCGGCGCGCAGCCTCCGGTCGCGGGCCTCCTCGCGCCAGGCCCGGGCCACCCTGTCGCGGGCGTTCTCGAAGCTGTCGGGGCGCGCCGGCAGGGCTTCGTCGAGTCGCAGGGCGAAGATCCCGCCGTCGTCCAGTTCGAGGATCTCCGGGTAGTCACCGGCTTCTGTCGCCCGCGCCGCCTCGGCAAAGGCGGCATGGGCGGCGATGCCGGTTTCGGTCTGCCCGTCCACCCAGTCGATCCGGCCGAGCCGCATGCCGGTTTCGGCGGCCAGTTCCTCGAGCGTGGCCCCGCCGGCCAGCAGGTCTTCCAGTTCGGGAATGCGTTCGAGCAGCTGCCGGCGGGCGGCGTCGGCGGCCAGTTCCCGGCGCAGCGCGTCGCGCACCTCCTCGAAGGGGGTCTCCTGCGGGGCGAGAACGGCATTGATCCGGAACAGCGCCGGGCCGAGTTCGGTTTCGAGGGGGCCGACGATCCCCGGCTCCGGCAGGGAGAAGACCGCCTCGGCGGCGTCTCCCAACTCCTCGCGGGTGACATCGCCGAGATCGATGTCGGACAGGGAAAGCCCGCGCCCGGCGACGATTTCCTCGAAGCTGGCCTCGCCGGAATCGATGGCCGCGCGCGCCGCCTGCGCCTCTTCGGCGGTGGTGAAGATCAGCCGTTCGACCAGTCGGCGTTCGGGGCGGTTGTACTGCGCGGCGCGGGAATCGTAGAGCGCGCGGAGGGCGGCTTCGTCGGGCGCGATCTCGTCGATCAGCTCTTCGGGGGTGAGCCAGACATAGGTCAGCCGTTTCATCGGCGGCAGCATGAAGTCCTCACCGCGGCTGTCGAACCAGGCGCGCAGGTCCTCCTCGGTCGGCTCGGGCAGGGGGCCTTCCAGGGCGCCGGCGTCGAGCACGATGCGCGCGAAGCTGCGCCTTTCGCCGACATGATCGATGATCACGCGGATGAAGGTTTCGGGCACCGCGAAGCCGCGTCCGACGGCGGCCTGCAGGAGCCCCGAGGCGGTTTCGGCGCGCAGGCCGCGCTCGTATTCGGCCGGGCTCAGCCCGATCCGGTCGAGGGCAAATTCGTAGGCGGCCCGGTCGAAGCTGCCGTCGAGGCCGCGAAAGGCCCGGGTTTCCAGGATCTGGCGCTGCACCTCGCCGTCGCCCACCGAAAGCCCGATCCGCCGGGCTTCGTCTTCCAGCGCCGCCGCCGTCACCAGCCGGCGCAGCACCAGCAGGTCGATGCCGAATTCGCGGGCCTGCGCCAGCGGGATATTCCGCCCGGTCTGGGCTTCGAGCGCGCGCAGCTCCTGATTCAGGGCGCGGGCGTAGCGGGAGGCCTCGATCTCGACCTTGCCCACCCTGCCGATGGAGCTCACCCGGCTGCCGAAATTGGTGGCGCCGAAGCCGGCCAGCCCGACGATCAGCAGCACCAGCAATGCGCCGGCGAAAAACCGGGAAACCTGCCCCTTCCTGCGTGCCATGTTTCGCTGCTCCCTCCGGATTGCGGCCCTCGGATCGCATCTCCGTCCGATCGTGCCCTGTCTGTGCCCCGCCTGCTCGTGCCCTGCCTGCGCCCGCCGGAATGCACCCGCGCCCGCCAGTGTCTTAAGCGCCTTGCGGCAGAGGGGCAAGGTCGGGCGGCAGCTTTTCGAGGCGCCGGAACAGGGCGGCGATTCCGGCGCTGTCCGTGTTGGCGAAGGCGATGCGGAATTCGCGCTCGCCGCGGGGGTCGTCGGCGGGACGGAACATGGTGCCGGGCAGCATCAGCACTCCGGCGCGCTGCGGCAGCAGCGGCGCCAGGGCGGCGCTGGAGGCGGCGAAGGGGTGTTCGAGATAGGCGAAATAGGCGCCGAGCCCCCGCAGCCGCCAGCCGCGGGCCTCGAGCGGTGCGAACGCCGCCTGCACCGCGGTCCGGCGGGCCAGGATCTCGGCGCGCTCTCCTGCCAGCCACCGGCCGAGGTTGCGCAGCCCGAAGAGGGCGGCGCGCTGGGCGATCTGGTTCGGGCAGATGCTCACGGTGTCCAGGTATTTCTCGACCTGGCGCAGCCGCTTCTCGGCGGCGACGATGGCTCCGACCCGGTGGCCGGTCAGCCGGAACGCCTTGGAGAAGGAATAGAGCTGGATCACGGTTTCGGCCCAGTCCGGGTTCGCGAACAGGGCGTGCGGCGCGCCGTCGCGGCTGTCGAAATCGCGGTAGGTCTCGTCGAGCACCAGCGCCAGGCCGTGGCGCCCGGCCAGGTCGGCGAAGGCGGCCACCAGATCGGCGGGGTATTCGACTCCGGCCGGGTTGTTGGGGCTGACCAGAACGATCGCCCGGGTCCGCTCTCCGACCAGCGCCTCGGCGCGTGCCGGATCGGGCAGCATGCCGTCGCCGGCGGGCAGCGCCACCGCCCGCACCCCGGCCATGTCGAGATGCATCTTGTGGTTGAAATACCAGGGGGTTGGCAGGATGACTTCATCCCCCGGCCCGGCGAGCGTCGTCATCGCGGCGCAGAATGCCTGATTGCAGCCCGAGGTGATTGCCACCTGTTCGGCTGCGATCGTGCCGCCGTAGGCGGCGCTCCAGCGTTCGGCGATTTCCGCGCGCAGCTCGGGCAGGCCCAGAACCGGGCCGTAGAGATGCGCGGCGGCGTCCTCGAGTGCGATTTCGGCGATCGCTTCGCGCAGGGCCTGCGGCGGGGGGGCTGTCGGCGCCGCCTGGCTGACGTTGATCAGCGGCCGCCCCGGGGCAGGGCGCACACCGTCCAGCCAGCGCCGCGCTTCCATCACCGGCGGGGCGAAGGCGGCAGCGATCAGCGGGTTGGTCGGTGTGTTCATGGGGAAAGTCTTGGGCGAGCGGCGGGCGAATTGCAACGCCCATTGCAGCACCCATTGCATGCAGCGCCCATTGCGCCCGGTTTCCCGGTTTGCGCGGCTGCGTGGTGCGATGCCCCCGGCGGGAACATCCGAAAGAAGAAAAGAAGAAGGGAGGCGCGGGGGCGGGGCCGGGCGGCGCGAGCTCCCCGGATACGGGGCGGGCGGAGAGAGAGCCGGGGCCGAAGGCGCGCCCCCTGACGGCAGGAGCGCGGGCAGGGGGTCAGTCGGTGCCGCGGTAGGGCTCCACATATTGCAGCGCCATGTCCCAGGGGAAGAAGATCCAGGTGTCCTGGCTGACCTCGGTGATGTAGGTATCGACCATCGGCCCGCCCTGCGGCTTGGCATAGACGGTGGCCACATGGGCCCGGGGCATGACCTGGCGCACCACCTCCAGCGTGCGGCCGGTATCCACCAGGTCGTCGATGATCAGCACGCCCGACCCGTCGCCGACCATTTCCATGTCGGGAGACTTGATGATCACCGGCTCGCTTTGCGTCTGGTGATTGTAGGACTTGACGCTGATGGTGTCGACCGTGCGGATGTCGAGCTCGCGCGAGACGATCATCGCCGGGGCCATGCCGCCGCGGGTGATCGCCACCACCGCCTTCCAGGCGCCGCCATCCGGGCCTTGCCCGTCCAGCCGCCAGGCAAGGGCGCGCGCGTCGCGGTGCAGCTGGTCCCAGCTGACGTGAAATCCCTTTTCGTGTGGCAGGCGGTCGGTCATGCGCTCGGCTCCCTGTCTGTTTTCCGGCTCGTTTTCCGGCCCGCTTTCCGGCCCGCTTGTCGCAGGTTCACTTGTCGTAGGTCATGTCGGGGGCGTCCAGTGCCTTCATCCCGACCACGTGGTAGCCGGCATCCACGTGCAGCACCTCGCCGGTGACGCCCGAGCCGAGGTCGCTCAGCAGGTAGAGCGCCGACTTGCCCACGTCGTCGATGGTGACGTTGCGCCGGAGCGGCGAGTTGTATTCGTTCCACTTCATGATGTAGCGGAAATCGCCGATGCCCGAGGCCGCCAGCGTCTTGATCGGGCCGGCGGAAATGGCATTGCAGCGGATGCCGTCCCTGCCCACGTCCTCGGCGATGTAGCGCACCGAGGCTTCCAGCGCCGCCTTGGCCAGGCCCATCACGTTGTAATGCGGCATGATCTTCTCGGCGCCGTAATAGGTGAGCGTCAGGAGCGAGCCGCCGGGGCCCATCAGCGCAAGCGCGCGCCGGCACACGGCGGTGAAGGAATAGACCGAGATGTCCATCGTCATCAGGAAATTGTCGCGGCTGGTATCGACGTAGCGGCCGCGCAGCTCGTTCTTGTCGGAAAAGCCGATGGCGTGAACCACGAAGTCGAGGCCGCCCCATGTTTCCTTCAGCCGGGCAAACAGCGCATCCAGCGAATCCGTGTCGGTCACGTCGCAGGGGATGACGAGGCGCGCGCCGAGCCTTTCGGCCAGCGGCGCGACCCGCTTCTTCAGCTGTTCGCCCTGGTAGGAAAAGGCAAGCTCTGCTCCGGCCTCGGCGCAGGCCCGCGCGATGCCCCAGGCGATCGAGCGTTCGTTGGCCAGCCCCATGATCAGCCCGCGCCTGCCGGCCATGAGATTTGTCGTCATCGCAGCCCCCTCGTTCATCTGCCCCGGTTTAGGGGAAAGGGCCGCGGGCATCAAGGGATCCCCGGGGGATCCTCCGCGGCGGGCAGGGCTTGTCGCGGCGCCCCGGCGGCGCTATGGGCGGAGCAGCTGGGCGGGATGCGTCCGGCGGCCCGGCGGCGGCCGGCCAGGCCGGGTGCGGCAGGGCGGGGGAGCGGCGCGGGAAGAATCAAGGGAGGCGGCCTTGGCCCGACGGGGGGGAATATTCGCAGGCGACGATCCTTTCGCCATCGCCCGGCGGTGGCTGGCCGAGGCCGGCGCGCGGGAGCCTTCGGACCCGAACGCCGCGGCTCTGGCCACGGTCGATCCGCAGGGCATGCCCGATGTGCGCATCGTCCTGATCAAGGAGATCACCGATGATGCCTTCGTCTTCTTCACCAATTACGAAAGCCGCAAGGGGCGCGAGCTGGCGGCCTGCCCGCGGGCGGCGCTGAACTTCCACTGGAAGTCGCTCGCCCGCCAGATCCGGGTGCGGGGTCTGGTCGAGCGGGAATCCGCAGAGCGCTCCGATGCCTATTACCGCACCCGCCCGCTGGGCAGCCGGATCGGAGCCTGGGCCTCGCGCCAGTCGCGGCCGCTGGGCTCGAAGGCGGCGCTGCTGCGCGCGGTCGCCCGGGAGCGGGCCCGCCTCGGGGGGGATCCGCCGCGCCCGCCCTTCTGGGGCGGCTTCCGCATCCTGCCGCTCGAGATCGAATTCTGGGCGGCGGGGCGATTCCGTCTGCATGACCGGTTCCGCTGGCAACGCCCGGCGGTGGATGCTGCCGGCTGGGAGATCAGCCGGCTCCAGCCCTGAACCGCTGCTCCGCCTCTCCGGCAGCGGCCGCGCGGGCGGCCTGCATTTCACGCATCGTCAATTGCTCGGAGCTGCTGCGGAACGCGAAAAGTGGAAAAGAACATCTTGCAACCGGTCCGCAATCTGGCGCAAACCTGTAGCGGGAATGGAGCAACAATGCCGCATGGTATCGATGAGCGAGAAGAAAGAGGGCCAGCGGGTATTCGGCCGCGTGAAGTGGTTCGATCCGGTCAAGGGGTTCGGCTTCGTGGTATCGGACGAGGGCGGACCCGACATCCTGCTGCATGCAAACGTGCTGCGCAACTTCGGGCAGAGCTCGGTCGCCGATGACTCGGGAATCGAGGTCGTCGTCCAGGCAACGGCGCGCGGCATGCAGGCGCTGGAGGTGCTGCGGATCGAGCCGCCGGAGATCGGGGAAGCCCCGCCGCTGACCGAGCTGGATGTGCATGCGCTGCAGCCGGTCGATGACATCCCGCTGGAGCCGGCCCGGGTCAAGTGGTTCGACAAGGTCAAGGGGTTCGGATTCGCCAATATCTTCGGCAAGCCCGAGGATATCTTCATCCACGTGGAGGTGCTGCGCCGCTCGGGATTTGCCGATCTGCAGCCGGGCGAGGCGATCGGGGTCAGGGTGGTTGACGGCCGGCGCGGGCGGATGGCACTTGTGGTGACATCATGGGATCGCGCGCTCCGGGCAGGGTAGGACGAACGGTCGCGGCGCTGGCCTGCGCCGCCGCGCTGCTGGCCGCGGCGCAGGCGGGGGCGGTGGCGGACTGCGCGCCGGAGCGGCTCGACCTGCGCGGCCCCTGGGGGCAGGCGCGGTTCCGGGTGGAGGTCGCCGATGATCCGGCGGAGCGCGCCCGCGGCCTGATGAACCGGCCGGAGATGGCCGCCGGCGCGGGGATGCTGTTCGTCTACGAACGGCCGCAGGCGGTCAGCTTCTGGATGAAGAACACGCTGATCCCGCTCGACATGATCTTTGCCGATGCCGGCGGGCGGGTCGTCCGGATCCATGAAAACGCGGTGCCGCTGGATACCACCCCGATCTTTGGCGGTGATTCTGTGCAGTATGTGCTCGAGATCAACGGCGGCACGGCCCGGGCGCTGGGAATCTCCCCGGGCAGCGAGATCCGCCATCCGGCGATTCCGCCCGAAAGGGCCGCCTGGCCCTGCGCGGAAGACTAGGTCACACACTCATAAAAGTGCAGCACGATCTGGAGATTGCCGGTTCGCTCTTCGCGAAGCGGAGAGCAGCATGGCCGGGCGTCGCTACGAGAGCATGTCGCGTTTGATCGCTTTCGGCGCGGCACCGACAAGGGGCAGGCGACTGCCCGGGTG